>NZ_JBHSPB010000023.1:0-103552 GCF_042656465.1 Streptomyces gamaensis | reverse complement strand
CCGGCTGCGGCCGCCGCTCCGGCGCCCGCCCCGGCTCCGGCTCCGGCGCCTGCCCCGGCGCCCGCCCCGGCTCCGGCTCCGGCGCCCGCCCCGGCCCCCGCTCCGGTGGCCCCGGCCGCTCCGGCCGCGCCCGTCTCCCCGGCGGCGCCCGCCACCGACGGCGCGTACGTCACGCCGCTGGTGCGCAAGCTCGCCTCCGAGCAGGGCGTGAACCTGGCGACCGTCCAGGGCACCGGCGTCGGCGGCCGTATCCGCAAGCAGGACGTCCTGGCCGCCGCCGAGGCCGCCAAGGCCGCCGCGCCGGCTCCGGCCGCCGCCCCGGCCGCCGCTGCCGCGAAGGCCCCGGCCGTCGAGGCGTCCCCGCTGCGCGGCCAGACGGTCAAGATGCCGCGCATGCGCAAGGTCATCGCCGACAACATGATGAAGGCGCTGCACGGCCAGGCGCAGCTCAGCTCCGTGGTCGAGGTGGACATCACCAAGATCATGCGGATGCGCGGCAAGGCCAAGGACGGCTTCGCCGCCCGCGAGGGCGTCAAGCTCTCCCCGATGCCGTTCTTCGTCAAGGCCGCCGTCCAGGCGCTGAAGGCCCACCCGGTCATCAACGCCCGGATCAACGAGGACGAGGGCACCATCAGCTACTTCGACTCCGAGAACGTCGGCATCGCCGTCGACTCGGAGAAGGGTCTGATGACCCCGGTCATCAAGGGCGCGGGCGACCTCAACATCGCCGGTATCGCCAAGAAGACCGCGGAGCTGGCCGGCAAGGTCCGCAGCGGCAAGATCAGCCCGGACGAGATGTCCGGCGCGACCTTCACGATCAGCAACACCGGCTCGCGCGGTGCGCTGTTCGACACGGTCATCGTGCCGCCGAACCAGGTCGCCATCCTCGGCATCGGCGCCACCGTCAAGCGCCCGGTGGTCATCAACCACCCGGAGCTCGGCGAGACCATCGCGGTGCGCGACATGACCTACCTGACGCTGTCCTACGACCACCGTCTGGTGGACGGCGCCGACGCCGCCCGCTACCTGACCACGGTCAAGCAGCTGCTGGAGGCCGCCGAGTTCGAGGCCGAGATCGGTCTGTGAGCCCGGCCCTGCCGTGAGCGGGGGCGCGGCCCCGGTTTTCGTGAAACGCCTGCGAAAGGCGCGTACGGGAACCGGGGCCGCGCCCTTTTCCGTTCCCCGCCCCGGGAAGGGGAAGAAATACTGTGTCACTCCGGGAACCTCCCCCGGACATCCGTGCCCGGCCGCCCGCCGGCCGAGGCCCACAAGGAGCACCCATGGCCACACCCGTCGTGCACTCGCTGCGCGAGCAGATCCGCGAGCACATCCTCGAAGGGATCATCGGCGGGCGCTGGCAGCCGGGCGAGCGCATCGTCGAGCGGCGCATCGCCGCCGAACTCGCGGTCAGCCAGACGCCGGTCCGCGAGGCGCTGCGCGAGCTGGAGTCGCTGCGGCTGATCGAGTCCTCGCCCAACAAGGGCGTGCGGGTCCGGGCGCTGACCGCCACGGACCTCAAGGAGAGCTATCCCGTACGGGCCGGCCTGGAGCAGGTGGCGGCCGAACTCGCCGCGCCCGTACTGGCCGAGGACACCTCGGCGCTGGAGCCGGAGCTGACCGCGCTGTACGCGGCGGACCGGGCCGGCGACGGGGAGGCCCAGGTGCGGCACACGGTCGCCTTCCACCGCGAGATCGTCAAGGCGGCGGGCAACTCGGTGCTGCTGCACACCTGGGAGTCGCTGGGTATCGAGGTGTGGACGACGCTCTCGATCCGCTGGCTGAGCCCGAAGCCCCGGGCGCACGCGGAGGACCACGCGGAGATCGTCGCGGCGTTCCGGCGGCGCGACCCGCGCATCGGGGAGCTGCTGCGGACGCACGTGCTGAGCTGCGCGCCGCAGATCTGAGCCGGCCCGGCGCGGGGTTCCCGGAATTTTCCCCCGGGGATTTCCCGGAACGGATTGATCGATCATCGATCAGGGGCGTATCGTCTCCGCAGGGGGCGAAAGCGCCCCACCCTTTCCGGTTCTGCCGGTGAGCGGCCCGCCGTGCCGCCCTGTCCTGTGTCACGGCGAGCCGCAGGCCGAGGTCAGGACCCTGTGCGTCCGCCATTGCCCTGACCGGTCGCACGGGGTCCTGCTCGTGCTGCCCGGACCGCGTTGTCACTCCCCTTCTGCATCATGGAGGGCATGCGCGCGGCCCGGCTGATCACTTTGGTGCTGCTGCTCCAGTCCCGCCCGTCGATGACGGGTGCCGAGCTGGCGCGGCGGCTGGAGGTCTCGGAGCGCACCGTCGCCCGGGACGTCCTCGCCCTGTCCGAGGCGGGCATCCCCGTCGTCGCCGACCGGGGCCGCTCCGGCGGCTACCGGCTGCTCGGCGGCTACCGCACCCGGCTGACCGGGCTGGGGCGCACGGAGGCCGAGGCGCTGTTCCTGTCCGGGGTGCCGTCCGCGCTGCGGGAGATGGGGCTGGCCGACGCGGCCTCCGCGGCCCGGCTGAAGATCTCCGCGGCGCTCCTGCCCGAGCTGAGCGACGCCCCCACGAGCGCGGCCCAGCGCTTCCACCTGGACGCGCCCGGCTGGTGGCAGGAGGCGCAGCCGCCCCCGCTGCTGCCCTCCGTCGCGGAGGCGGTGTGGGACGACCGCAGGCTGACCGTCCGCTACCGGCGGCGCGGCAGCGACGAGGTCGAGCGGCGGCTGGAGCCGTACGGGCTCGTCCTCAAGGGCGGCATCTGGTATCTGGCGGCGCGCGCCGAGGGGGACTTCCGGGTCTACCGGGTGGACCGGTTCACTGCGGTCGCGCTCGACGGGGAGCGCTTCGAGCGGGACGCCGGCTTCGACCTGCCGTCGTTCTGGGAGGAACGGGCCGCGCAGTTCGCGCGCTCCCTCCTGCGCGAGCGCGTCGAACTGCGGCTGACGGCCGAGGGGGTGGCGTGGCTGCCGCGGGTGACGGACCGTACGGCCGCCGCCGAGGCCCTCGCGGCGGCCTCGCCTCCCGACGCGGCCGGCCGCGTCACCCTGACCCTGGCCGTCGAGTCCCAGGAGGTCGCGTACGCGCAGCTGCTGGGGCTGGGACCGGAGGCGGAGGTGCTGGGCCCGCCGGAACTGCGCGAGCGCTTCGCGGAGACGGCGGCGCGGTGGGGGGAGCTGTACGGGACTGCTGCCCCTCCCGGCCCCCTCCCGTAACCGGGGCTCCGCCCCGGACCCCGTATCGCGGCTGCGCCGCTCGTCCTCAATCGCCGGACAGGCTTGATTTCTACCGGTACTCCTCCGCCGTACCGTCCTTCCCCCCGAACACCACCTCCTCGAAGTACGCGTCGCAGTCCGGCCGTGACCCGTCCACATCCGTGAAGCCGTACACCTTCGCGAGCTCACCGCTGCTGAGCGAACGGCCCGTGAACCGCCCCCGCTCCGGGTCGGCCGCCAGATGTGCCACCCCCCGCCCGAGGAACGCCGGCGACTCCGCGATCGCGAAGTGCGGCTCCTTGGCCACCGCGTCCCGCCAGTTGGCCTCCGTGACCCCGAAGTGGTCGAGCATCTCCTCCGAGCGCAGGAAACCGGGTGTCAGGGCCACGGCCGTGCCCCCGTACTCCTTGAGCTCCTCGGAGAGCCCGAACGCCATCCGGATGGGAGCGTTCTTCGCGAGGTCGAAGAAGAGGTTCTCGCGGTAGCGGCGGTTGGAGGCGGCCGTCCCGTCGGTCACCTCGACGACCAGTCCCCCGGGCCGCCGGATCAGCAGCGGCAGCAGGCAGTGGCTCGTGACGGCGTGCGACTCGATGCCGAGCCGCAGCATGCGCAGCCCCTTGGCCAGATCCGTCTGCCACGTCTTCTTGCCGAACTCGATGAGACGGTCGCCGCCCCAGCAGCTGTTGACGAGCACGTCGAGCCGTCCCCGCTCCCTCTCGACGCGCTCGGCCAGCGCGCGCACCTGCTCGGGCACGAGATGGTCGGTGGGCACCGCGATCCCGGTGCCGCCGGCCGCGGTCACCAGTTCCGCGGTCTCCTCGACGGTCTCGGCGCGGCCCACTTCGCTGCGGTGCCCCCGCGTCGTACGGCCGGTGACGTAGACGACGGCCCCGGCCTCGCCGAGCGCCACGGCGATGGCGCGGCTCGCGCCCCGGGTCGCCCCCGCGACGAGGGCCACCCTGTCCTTGAGCGCCCCGGCGGTTCCGTCCGTCGGCCGAATCCCCATGACTGCCACACCCTTTCCCGCGGTCCGTGCCGGTGGTCGCCGGCACGGCTGTCGTCCCTGCGGAGCGCGACTCTGCCACCCAATCCAGACATCTTCCGTCCTGTATCGCGGGTCACCTCCCGACGCGCGCGGCGCCGCGATAACGAGACGGCCGCATCCGCTCCGCTCCACGTGCGTGGCGGGGGCGGCTGCCCGATGCTGGTGGCGTGGACGAGACGGAGTTCTGGGAACTGATCGACACCACGCGCGAGTCGGCCGACGGCGACGCCGAGGAGCAGGCCGACCTTCTGGTCGAGAGGCTCACGCAGCTCGACCCCGAGCGCGTGGTGGACTTCGCCCGGCACTTCGAGGCGCGCTACAACCGGGCGTATCTGTGGGATCTGTGGGGGGCGGCCGCCGTGCTGCTCGACGGGGCCAGCGACGACGTCTTCGACTGTTTCCGCTGCTGGCTGATCGGCCAGGGCCGGCACGTCTTCGAGGGCGCGGTGCACGAGGCGGACCGGCTCGCCGAGCTGCTGGAGGACTTCGACGACGAGGTGGACGGCGACGGCGAGGACCTGGGGTACGCGGCCGACGAGGCGTACGAGCGGCTGACGGGCGCCGAGCTGCCGGACCTCGGGCTGCCGAGCCCGCCGCCCGAGCCGGTGGGCACCCCGTTCGACCTGGAGGACGAGGGCGTTCTGGCGGAACGGTTCCCCGCCCTGTGGGACCGGTTCCGGCAGTGAGACCGCGGCACCGGGCGGCAGCGGCGAGGCGAGGAACGGTCCCATGCGCGTAGCGATCACCGGCTCGACCGGGCTCATCGGCACGGCGCTCACCGCGTCCCTGACGGCGGACGGGCACGAGGTGGTGCGCCTGGTACGCCGCGCGCCCCGGGCACGCGACGAGATCCGCTGGGATCCCGGGGCGGGCCGGGTGGACGCCGGAGGGCTCGCCGGCTGCGGGGCCGTGGTGCACCTGGCCGGGGCGCCGATCGGAGCGCGGCGCTGGACGGCGGCGTACAAGAAGGAGCTGCGCGACAGCCGGGTGCTGGGCACGGGGGCGCTCGCGCGCACTGTGGCTGCCCTGGACCCGCCGCCGCGCGTGCTGGTCAGCGGCAGCGGGGTGGGCTACTACGGCGACACCGGGGACCGGCCGGCCGACGAGGGCTCGCCCGCCGGGCAGGGCTTCCTGCCCGGCCTGTGCCAGGAGTGGGAGGCCGCCGCGGAGCCCGCCGCGCGGGCGGGCGTACGGACCGTACTGGCGCGCACGGGGCTCGTGGTGGCGCACCACGGGGGCGCGTTCGGCAGACTGCTCACGCTGTTCTCGCTGGGCCTGGGCGGGCGGCTCGGGGACGGCGGCCAGTACTGGAGCTTCATCGGGCTGCGGGACATGGTGGCCGCGCTGCGCTGGGCCGTCGACGCCGAGCGGCTGTCGGGGCCGGTGAACTTCACCGCCCCGCACCCGCTGACCAACCGTGAGGCCACGAAGGTGCTGGGGCAGGTGCTGAAACGGCCGACACCGCTGCCCGTGCCCGCGCCCGTACTGCGGCTGGTGCTGGGCGAGATGGCCACCAGCGTGCTCACCAGTCAGCGGGTGCTGCCCCGGCAACTCCTCGACTCGGGGTTCGAGTTCACGTGCCCGTACTTCGACAGCGCCGTACGCGCGGCGCTGTCGGACACACGCTGACCACGGACCGAGCTTCAACTGCCCGTCCCGTGCGACCGTCGTGCGACCGTGCTCTGTCCGTGCGCGACTGTTATTGACCGAAATTCTCTCTACGGTCGAGGCAAATCGCGCTTTGCCGAAGCCGGTTGAGGGCATCAGGCCCCCGAGCGAGCGGACCGACCCCCAGGGAGGGCACGTGCTCAGCAGCGCACGCCACAGCGCACACGAGGCCGACGTCGTCATCGTGGGAGCCGGCCTCGCCGGGCTCTCGGCGGCGCACCGGCTCACTGCCGCCGGGGTGCGGGTCGCCGTCCTGGAGACCGCGCCCCGGCCCGGCGGCCGGATGGCGACCGACCGGATCGACGGCTTCCGGCTCGACCGCACGGCCCAGCTGCTCAACACCGCCTTCCCCGAGCTGCTGCGCACCCCCGGCCTGGACACCCTCGCGCTGCGCCCGTTCACCCCCGGCGTCCTCGTCCACGCGGAGGGGCGCACCCAGCGCACCGGCGAACCCCGGGGCGGCAAGCGGGCGTTCACCACCGCCCGGGCCCTGGCCACGGCCGCCCGCGCGCCACGCACCGGCGGCCTCGACCAGGCCCGGCTCACCGGCGCCCTGACCCGGCTGGCGGCGCTGCCCGCGCACCGGGTGCTCTCCCGGCCCGACCGGCCCACCGCCGCCACCCTCATGGGGCGCGGCCTGCCGGCCCGTACGGTCGAGGGGTTCCTGCGCCCGCTGCTCCAGTCGCTGCTGTGCGACCCGGAGCTGACCACCTCCAGCCGCTGCGCCGACCTGGTGCTGCGGGGCTACGCGCGCGGCCGGCTGTGCCTGCCGGCCGGGGGCGCGGACACGGTTCCGGCGCTGCTCGCCGGGGCGCTGCCGCCCGGCACGGTCCGTACGGGGGTGCGCGTCCACGCGGCCTGCACCACGTCCGTGAGCACCGTCGAGCACGGCGAGATCCGCTGCCGCTCGGTCGTCGTGGCCACCGGCGCCCGCGCCGCCGCCGAGCTGATCCCCGGGCTGCGGCTGCCGGACTTCCACCCCGTGACCGTGCTGCACCACACCGCCCCCGAGGCGCCCTTGCGCGAGGCCTCCCTCATCCTCGCCGCCGGCCGCCGCGGGCCCGTCGCGCACACCACCGTCGCCAGCGAGGTCGACCCGTCCCGGGCCCCCGAGGGCCGCCCCCTGATCACCTCCACGGTCCTCGGCGCCGCGGCCGGCCTGCCGACCGCCGAGCTCGACCGGGCCGCCCGGGCCCAACTCGCCCGGATCTACGGCACGTCCACGGCCGGCTGGGAGCTGCTGTCCGCCCACCACGACCCGGACGCGGTGCCCGCCATGCCGGCCCCGCACGACGTACGCCGCCCGGTGCGGCTGCTGTCGGGGCTGTATGTGTGCGGCGACCACCGCGACACGAGCACGGTGGAGGGCGCCCTCTTCTCCGGCCGGCGCGCGGCACTGGCGGTCCTGCGCGACCTGGGCATCCGCGCCCCGGAGACGGCGGAGACCCTGCGGGCGGCGTAACGGGCGTACGGACGCGACCCGTTGGCGGACACGGCTGAACGGCCCCTCGGCGAAGGGCCGTCAGGACAACCCCGGTGGGGGGAAGCGGAACGCCGCCACCCCCCATCGGGGTTCACAGCATCGCGGTCTTCTCCCGGTATCCGCGCACGGCGGCCGCGTCCCGGTAGGGCTCCAGCCGGCGCTCGAAGTCCCGGACGTACTCCAGGGCCCGCACCGAGCGCATCTCGGCGGCCGCCTGCGCCGCCTCCGCGCCCAGCGCGCACGCCTGCTCCAGCTCGCCGAGCCCCAGCCGCGCCGTGGCCAGCACGACCCGGCAGAACAGCCGGCTGCGCGCGTACGCCGGGCTGCGCAGCTGGAGCGAGCGCTCCGCGTGCTGCGCGGCCGCCCGGTACTGCTGGAGATCGCGGTGGCAGTGCCCGAACTCGTCGGCCAGCTGCGCCTCGTCGAAGAACCGCGCCCAGTACGGCACATCGTCCCCCGACCGCGCGCTCTCCAGCGCCCGCTCCGCCCGCGCCAGCGAGGCCGAGCAGGCCCGCACCTCGCCGAGCACCCCGTGCCCGCGCGCCTCGACCGCGTGCAGCAGCGACTGCACCACGGGCGGGGCGCCCGAGCCGACGCCCTGCTGGGCCACCCGGGCCAGCTGCACCGCCTCCCGGCCGTGCCCGAGATACACCGCCTGTCGGCTCATGGTCACCAGCACATAGCTGCCGTAGGAGCGGTCACCGGCGGCCTGGGCCAGCCGCAGCGCCTGCACGAAGTAGCGCTGGGCGAGCCCGTGGGCGGCGATGTCGTACGACGTCCACCCGGCGAGCCGGGTCAGGTCCGCGACGGCCGCGAACAGCCGCCGCCCCGTCGCCTCCCCGTAGGTGCCGCGCAGCATCGGCTCGGCCTCGTGCTCCAGATAGCGCACCAGGGCCTGCCGGGCGTGCCCGCCGCCGTACGCGTGGTCCAGCGTGCGGAACAGCTCGCCCACCGAGCGCAGCGCCGCGATGTCGCCCATCGAGACCCGGCCGCCCGGGCCCCGCTCGACGCCGCGCTGCCGGGGCGCGCCGCCGCGCCCCTGGGCGGGCACCCGGGTGCCGCCCTCGCCCGCGGGAGCGCCGCGCGCCACCCGCTCGTCCGCCCGCCCGATCAGCCAGTCGCGGCTCGGCACCACGAGCCCGGCCGGGGTGAAGGCGATCTTGCGGAGTTCGGTGTGGCTGCCGGAGTCCTTGCGCCACAGCCCGCTGACGATGTCAATGGCCTCCTCGGGGGACGCGGCGAATTCCAGCCCGGCGTAGACCGGGGCGCACGCGTCCAGACCGAGGTCCTGCGCGGACAGCCGCCGCCCGAGCCGCCGGGTGAAGACCTCGGCGATCAGCGCGGGCGTGGTGCCCCGCGGCTGCTGGCCGCGCAGCCAGCGGGTGACGGAGGTCTTGTCGTAGCGCAGGTCGAGGCCGTGCTCCAGCCCTAACTGATCGACTCGCCGCGCCAGCCCTGCGTTGGAGAAGCCCGCCTCGGCAATCAGCGCGGCGAGCTGACGGTTGGGAATGCGCTGCGGGGGTCGTTCCGTCATCTGGCTGCCGGTCTCCCTGATCGCGTTCTCGAAACGGCGTGAATGTAGCGGCCGCAGACGCCCCGATCGCTCCCTTCGCCCCGCATTCATCCGATCGTGTGAGGACAGATCAAATAGGCCCGGAGCGCCGCCGGAACTGCCTCCGGCCGGGGCGAGCGCCCTGGTGAGCGGGCGGCGGACCGCGCGGCCGGCTCCGGCCGGCCGCCGCGGAAGCTCTCCGTCCGCCGGGATCGCGCCCGGAACGTCCCCGAAAGCAGCGCTTCGCACCGCCCCGGAACGCTCTCATCCGGCCATCGGCGGCCCGCCCGGCGGCCGCCTGCCGGGCGTCGGGCGCACGGCCGTACAGTGGCAAGGGCGTGTGAAGACGCGCGGAGCGTTCTCCGGAGCGCGCGAGAAGCACCCACACAAGCAAGCAAAGTTCGAAAAAGGGGCTGCCGTGAGTGAGCTGCGCTTCGTCCGCCTGGGCCTCGGGCCGGACGCCGTCGACTACCAGGAGGCCTGGCAGGAGCAGCGCCGGGTGCACGCGGCCCGTTTCGCGGACGAGATCCCGGACACCTGCCTGCTGCTGGAGCACCCGCCCGTCTACACCGCCGGACGGCGCACCGCGGACAGCGAGCGCCCCCTGGACGGCACCCCCGTCGTCGACGTGGACCGCGGCGGCAAGATCACCTGGCATGGTCCGGGCCAGCTCGTCGGCTACCCGATCCTGAAGCTGCCGCGCCCGGTGGACGTCATCGCGCACGTCCGCCGCCTGGAGGAGGCCCTGATCCGGGCGTGCGCCGAGTTCGGCGTGGAGACCACCCGCGTCGAGGGGCGCAGCGGGGTGTGGGTCCTCGGGGACCCCGTCGAGCAGCGGCCGGCGCTCGGCGGCCTGGACCTGGACTTCGACCCCCGGCTCACCGACGAGGAGTTCGACCCGCGCCTGAACGGCCCGGAGTACGCGCCCTCCAACGCCGGCCAGCGCCGCGAGGACCGCAAGCTCGCCGCGATCGGCATCCGTATCGCCAAGGGCGTCACGATGCACGGCTTCGCCCTCAACTGTGACCCGGACAACACCTGGTTCGACCGCATCGTGCCCTGCGGCATCCGCGACGCCGGGGTGACCTCGCTCTCCAACGAGCTGGGCCGGCGGGTGGGCGTGGCCGAGGTCCTGCCCGTGGTGGAGAAGCACCTGCGGGAGGTCCTGGAGTCCGCGGTGCCGCTGCCGCGCGCGGTGTGAAGCGGCGCGGTCGCCGTACGGGGAATGCGCCCAGGACCTCCTGGGGTTCTACGGGCGGAAGAACACACGAACGAACGGGCGTACCCTGGTGTGCGCCGAAGAATCGAAGCCTAGGGAGCCGGACGTGTCCGCTGTAGCACCCGACGGACGCAAGTTGCTGCGCTTGGAGGTCCGGAACGCCCAGACCCCCATCGAGCGCAAGCCCGAGTGGATCAAGACCCGGGCGAAGATGGGTCCCGAGTACACCGAGCTGCAGGGCCTGGTGAAGCGGGAGGGACTGCACACCGTCTGCCAGGAGGCGGGCTGTCCCAACATCTACGAGTGCTGGGAGGACCGCGAGGCGACGTTCCTCATCGGCGGCGACCAGTGCACCCGGCGCTGCGACTTCTGCCAGATCGACACCGGCAAGCCCCAGGCGCTGGACCGTGACGAGCCGCGCCGCGTGGGCGAGTCCGTGGTCACCATGGACCTGAACTACGCGACCATCACCGGCGTCGCCCGCGACGACCTGCCCGACGGCGGCGCCTGGCTGTACGCGGAGACCGTGCGCCAGATCCACGAGCAGACCGCCGGCCGCGAGGGCGGCCGTACCAAGGTCGAGCTGCTGGCCCCCGACTTCAACGCGGTGCCCGAGCAGCTCGCCGAGGTCTTCGCCTCCCGCCCCGAGGTCTTCGCGCACAACGTCGAGACCGTGCCGCGGATCTTCCGCCGCATCCGCCCCGGCTTCCGCTACGAGCGCTCGCTGGAGGTCATCACCAAGGCCCGCGAGTTCGGCCTGGTGACGAAGTCCAACCTGATCCTGGGCATGGGCGAGACCCGCGAGGAGATCAGCGAGGCGCTGGCGCAGCTGCACGCGGCGGGCTGCGAGCTGGTCACCATCACCCAGTACCTGCGCCCGTCCGTCCGGCACCACCCGGTGGAGCGCTGGGTCAAGCCGCAGGAGTTCGTGGAGCTCAAGCAGGAGGCCGAGGAGATCGGCTTCGCCGGGGTCATGTCCGGTCCGCTGGTGCGCTCCTCGTACCGGGCCGGCCGCCTCTACCAGCAGGCGATCGAGAAGCGCGGCGAGGCGGTCGTCTCGCGCCAGGCGGTCTGACGCACCCGCGTGCGGTACCGCGACGACGCGGCCCGCATCGCCCCAACGACTCGGGACTGAGCCCGAGTTGCCCTTGGGGACGATGCGGGCCGCGTCAACGTTTCATAGGTGTTTGACCGCCTGGTCATCCATTGGTAACACCGTTGAGTGACCATAGGAGCACGCACAGCAGTACGACGTTCGGTTGTACGAAGCCTACGGATACGAACCCTACGGAACCGTCCGACCAACCCCCCGCCGCCCCGTCACACACTCCGCTCCCGAGGGGAAACCGACATGCAGGCCGCGTCCGCCTCCGCAGCAACGGCGCCCGCCATCCGTGCCGCCTCCGCACTGCCCGCGACCCTCTCCGTACGGCCGCCGTCCCTGCGGGACGCCCTGCGCGCCCTGGAGATGGTGCTGCTGCGCACCGGCCATCGCACCGCCCGGCGCAACGCCTGGATCGCCGTCCTGGAGGACCGGCGCCGGGCCAAGGACCGCCGCGAGGCCCAGCACCTGCTGGAGGCCGTGGCCGCCCCGGGTCCGCAGGCCACGTAAACTTCGCCATATGGCGAGGAAGGAAACATCCGAGAACAACCCCGGGCGGCTGAAGCAGATCGCCCTGACCTACAAGATGACCAAGAAGGTCGATCCGAAGGTCGGTCTCGTCGTCGCGGCTGTGGGGATCGTCACCTTCGGCGTCCTCCTCGCGATCGGCTTCTGGATCGACCACCCGGTCTACCTGGGCATCCTGGGCTTCCTGCTGGCCTTCCTCGCGATGGCGATCGTCTTCGGCCGCCGCGCCGAGCACGCCGCCTTCGGGCAGCTGGAGGGTCAGCCGGGCGCCGCCGCCGCGGTGCTGGAGAACGTCGGCCGCGGCTGGACCACGACCCCCGCGGTCGCGATGAACCGCAGCCAGGACGTCGTGCACCGGGCCGTCGGCAAGGCCGGCATCGTGCTCGTCGCGGAGGGCAACCCCAACCGCGTCAAGAGCCTGCTGGCCGCCGAGAAGAAGCGCATGGCCCGCATCGTCGCGGACGTCCCCGTGCACGACATCGTCGTCGGCGACGGCGAGGGCCAGGTGCCGATCAAGAAGCTGCGCACCACGCTGCTCAAGCTGCCCCGGGTGCTGCCGGGCGCGCAGGTCACGACGGTCAACGACCGGCTGCGCGCGCTGGGCGACCTCATGAGCAACATGCCCGTCCCGAAGGGGCCGCTGCCCGGCAAGGGCATGCGGATGCCGAAGGGGCGCTGAGCGGGCGGATCACCACCGCACAACGGGCGAGGGCGGGGCGGAACCACTTCGGTTCCGCCCCGCCCTCGCCCGTTCCCGGACCTTCGGACCTCTCGGTCCCCCGGACTCCTCGGAGCTCTCAGATCCGCACCTGCACGGCCCCGGAGAGCCGGTCGTGCAGGCCCCGGCCGTCGCGGTCCCAGACGACCGCCGGGATGACGACCGCGAGCAGCACGCTGCGCAGCACCACGCGCGGCAGCGAGAGCCGGCCGCCGCCGTCCACGGCGACGACCCGCAGCCCGAGCAGCCGCTTGCCGGGCGTGAAGCCGACGGTGCCGACCGTGAGCACACTGAGCACGACAAAGATCAACAGGGCCCAGTTGCCCGCCCGTTGAGGTTCACCCCGCGCCAGGAAGGCGTAGGCGATGAGCATGCACAGCGCCCAGTCGACGAAGACCGCCACGATCCGGCGGCCGACCGGTGCCACCGAACCGGGGCCGCTCCCGGGCAGCCCGAGGCGCTGTCCCCGGTACCCGAAGTCGATGCCCATCTCCTCGGCGGCCGCGCGCGGGCCGGAGAGCCACGATCCGATTGCTTGCCTGTTGTCCACCCGTCAACGGTACTGCGACGGGAGACGATCACCACGGGCCGGGTGGCGGCGCGTACGGGCCGTACGCACGCGTTTCTCCCCCGGCACGCTGTCGTCGCGGGCGCCACCCGGTTAACCTCGGCGAAACGAATGGGTCATGCTGGAGAAACCCCTTCTCTCTAGGGTCGGCGACAGCGCGCCGCCCCGCTCCATGGATCGCGCCACCGAAACAACCCCGACCGCGCGGCGTTCGGGCTAGGAGGAGTTGGATGTTCCAGAACGGCGACGACGCCAAGAAGTTCATCGCGGACGAGGACGTCAAGTTCGTCGACGTCCGCTTCTGCGACCTGCCTGGCGTGATGCAGCACTTCACGATCCCGGCGGCGGCGTTCGACCCGGGCGAGGAGCTCGCCTTCGACGGTTCGTCGATCCGTGGCTTCCAGGCCATCCACGAGTCCGACATGGCGCTGCGCGCGGACCTGTCGACGGCCCGCCTCGACCCGTTCCGCCGCGACAAGACGCTGAACATCAACTTCTTCATCCACGACCCGATCACGGGCGAGCAGTACAGCCGCGACCCGCGCAACATCGCCAAGAAGGCCGAGGCGTACCTCGCCTCCACCGGCATCGCCGACACCGCCTTCTTCGGCCCCGAGGCCGAGTTCTACGTCTTCGACAACGTGCGCTTCGAGACCACCGCCAACCGCTCGGTCTACGAGATCGACTCCGAGGCCGGCGCGTGGAACACCGGCGCCGTCGAGGACAACCGCGGTTACAAGGTCCGTTACAAGGGCGGCTACTTCCCGGCCCCGCCGGTCGACCACTTCGCCGACCTGCGCGCGGAGATCTCCCTGGAGCTGGAGAAGTCCGGCCTGGAGGTCGAGCGCCAGCACCACGAGGTCGGCACCGCCGGCCAGGCCGAGATCAACTACAAGTTCAACACCCTGCTCGCCGCCGCCGACGACCTGATGCTCTTCAAGTACATCGTGAAGAACGTCGCCTGGCGCAACGGCAAGACCGCCACGTTCATGCCGAAGCCGATCTTCGGTGACAACGGCTCCGGCATGCACGTCCACCAGTCGCTGTGGAACGGGGGCGAGCCCCTCTTCTACGACGAGCAGGGCTACGCGGGCCTGTCCGACACCGCCCGCTACTACATCGGCGGCATCCTCAAGCACGCCCCGTCGCTGCTGGCCTTCACCAACCCGACGGTGAACTCCTACCACCGCCTGGTCCCCGGCTTCGAGGCCCCGGTCAACCTGGTCTACTCGCAGCGCAACCGCTCCGCCGCCATGCGCATCCCGATCACCGGTGCCAACCCCAAGGCCAAGCGCGTGGAGTTCCGCGCCCCGGACCCGTCCTCCAACCCCTACCTGGCCTTCTCGGCCCTCCTCCTGGCCGGCCTCGACGGCATCAAGAACAAGATCGAGCCCGCCGAGCCGATCGACAAGGACCTCTACGAACTCGCCCCCGACGAGCACGCGAACGTCCCCCAGGTCCCCACGTCCCTCCCGGCCGTCCTCGACGCCCTTGAGGCCGACAACGAGTACCTCCAGGCGGGCGGCGTCTTCACCGCCGACCTGATCGAGACCTGGATCGACTACAAGCGCACGAACGAGATCGCGCCGATGCAGCTGCGGCCGCACCCGCACGAGTTCGAGCTGTACTTCGACATCTAGAACCGGTGGTCCGGTGAGTGCTGAGCCCCCGCCGCTGTCCGTTGGACAGCGGCGGGGGCTCAGCGCGCGTTCAGATGCGGTCGGCGGCGATGAGGAGGTAGTGGAAGCTGCCTTCCTTGTAGGCGGTGAGGAAGGGGTCCTCGACGCCGGTGGCGAGGGAGGACTGTGCGCGCAGTTCCCAGTAGGGGATGGCGGCGGGGGTGAGGTCGACGACGTTCATGGGGACGAGGCCGTTGGCGGCCATGGCCTTGAAGTAGTGGCTGCGGGGGTGGATGTTGCAGGTGTAGTGCTCGTCGATGCGGCTGACGGCCTTGGAGCGGCCGCCGGTGACGTCGTTGGAGCAGCCGGTGATGACGGTGTAGCGGCCGCCGAAGGCGAGCTGGCGGGCGTGTTCGGCGAACAGCTCGTGGAGGTCGACGTACATGGTGGACTCGTTGTTCCAGACCGCCTGGAAGGCTGCGGTGGGCAGGCCGGTGTCGAGCATGTTGCGGAAGTGGTAGCGGACCCGGTCGTCGACGCCGCGTTTGCGGGCCTGGCCGTTGGCGAAGTCGACCTGGGCGCGGGAGATGGAGACGCCGTCCACCTGGCAGCCGAAGCGGGCGTTGGCCATGATGCTGGTGCCGCCGCGGCCGCAGCCGGCGTCGAGGAGCCGGTGCTCGGGGCTGACGGGGCCGAGGTGGTCGAGGAGGACGTCGGCCTGGGCGGACTCCAGGCGGTGGAGTTCGGCGATGACGCGGGCGTCGCGGGTGGCGGCGGGGCCTTCGAGGACGGCGGGGTCGTAGTCGCCGAGTCCGTAGTGGTGGTGGTAGAGGCCGTCGACGTCGCCCAGCCGCAGGTTGACCGGGTCCTTCTCGTTGTTCCAGTACTCCGCGACCGACTTCTGGTACGCGGTACGCAGGACGGGGGCAGGGGCGGTCGTCATGGGGGGAGCTCCTTGCAACTTACAGGGGGAAAGGGAAGGTTCAGCCGTTGTAGCGGGGGCTGCCCGCGTGCCACGCGCGGTTGCCGCCGAGCCAGGCCCACACCCCCGCGAGGAAGCGGCGCAGCTGCGGCGAACCGGTGAGGGAGAGGGCCGCCGCCTCCGTCTCGAAGGCGCGCACCAGCTCGTCGTGGATCTCCACGCTCCGCTCGACGGCCTCGCGCGGCGAGCAGCGTTCCTCCGCGGCGACCACACCGGGCAGGTTGAACTCCACGCCGGAGGAGTGGTGTTCCTTGGCCATCGAGTACAGGTCGTTGACGAGCGTGGCGGCCGTGGAGGCCATCGTCACGGCACGGCGCACCCGCGGATCGCCGTACTCGGCGGCGGGCAGCGCGTAGCCGCCCACGACGTCGGTCATCGCGACGCACGGGAGGAAGCTGTTGATCTGGCGGTGCGCCAGGTACTCCCAGACCTCGGGGGTACGGCCCTGGGAGCGCCAGGAGCCCTCCTGGCCGTAGCCCACGAACAGGACGGCCACCTCGTGGTGCAGCCGGGCCAGTTGATCCGGTTCCGCGTAGCGGGCCAGGTGCGTGAAGCCGGAGCGCAGCGCCACCCGTACCGGGTCCTCGCGCATCGCCCGCTCCACCGCTCGGGCGTGGCGGAGCGGGGGATGCGTGGGGTCGACGGCCGCGTAGGCGAGGCCGAGGTGCGCGCCGAGCAGGGCGGGCGCGGATCCCATCGTCTCGTCGTCGCAGTAGTAGTCGTCCGTGGCCCACTCCGCGAGCGCGCACTTGCCCGCCGCGAGCAGCCGGTCGGGGTCGTCGGTGTCGGGGTGGGCCAGCATCATCAGGCGCCCGAAATCGGCCGCGCGGACGCGGTCGAGCCGCCCCGCGTACAGGCCGATGCCCTCGGCCCACGCCACCAGGCGGGCGTTGACCTCCTCGCCGAGGGCGCGGTCGTCGCGGAGGGCGGGCGGGCAGTACAGCTCCGGGACACCGGCGGCGCCTCCGCCCGCGACGGCCGTCCCCCGCCTGCCGATACGGGCGGCGGAGGTGCCCAGCCCCGTCGGGCCCGCCGGAAGGGCCGGGCCTTTGGAGCGGGCGGCGGTCGTGGGCAGTTCCGCCGGCGCGGCGGTGCGGACGGCGCCCTGGTGCGGGGAGAGCAGCGTGGCCACGAGCCGCGCCACGTCGTGCCGGGCGGCGGGCGCGGTCATCCGGGACAGCAACGACACCGGTTCTTCTCCTTGTGTTCTCGGGGTGCCGTGCCCGTCAGGACGGCGTGCCGAAGACCTCGACGTTCTCCAGGACACCGAGCGCGTCCGGCACGAGGACGGCCGCCGAGTGGTAGGTGCTCACCAGATAGGAGATGACGGCCTGCTCGTTGATGCCCATGAACCGTACGTTCAGGCCCGGTTCGTACTCGTCCGGGATCCCTGTCTGCCGCAGGCCGACCACCCCCTGCGCGTCCTCGCCCAGCCGCATCGCGAGGATCGAGGACGTGCCCTGCTCCGAGACGGGGATCTTGCCGCAGGGGAGGATGGGCACACCACGCCAGGCGGGCACGGCGTGGCCGTCGACGTCGGCGCTGTCGAGGGCCAGCCCCCGCTTGTTGCACTCGCGGCCGAGGGCGGCGACCGCCTTGGGGTGCGCGAAGAACGCCTTCGTCCCGCGCCGCATGCTCAGCAGCTCGTCCAGGTCGTCCGGGGTGGGCGGGCCGGAGTGCGTGGAGATGCGCTGGCTGTAGTCGGCGTTGTGCAGCAGCCCGAACTCGGGGTTGTTGACCAGCTCGTGCTCCTGGCGCTCGCGCAGCGCCTCGACGGTCAGCCGCAGCTGCTGCTCGACCTGGTCCATCGGGTCGTTGTAGAGGTCGGCGACCCGGCTGTGCACCCGCAGGATCGTCTGCGCCACGCTCAACTCGTACTCGCGCGGTGCGAGTTCGTAGTCGACGAAGGTGCCGGGCAGTACGGGCTCGCCGGTGTGGCCGGCGGCGAGCGCGATGTCGGCCTCGCCCTTCTTGTTGCGCGGCCGGGCCAGGTCGGCCTGCCGCCGGCGTATGTGGGCCCGCAGCTCCCCGTGCCGCGCGGCCACGTGCTCGTACGCGGCGCGGGGCAGCGTCAGTACGGTGCAGGCGGTCAGGGCGCGGGCCGTGAACTCCCACGTGCCCGGCTCCTCGGCGAGCGCCTGCCCGCCGAGGAAGGCGCCGTCGGTCAGCATGCCGCGCCGGTCCGACCCGCCGTACGCGCCGTCCCGGAGCTTCTCCACCTTGCCGTGCGCGAGCAGGACGACACGGTCCACGGGCTGCCCGGCCTGCGCGATGACCTCGCCCGGCCCGTACTCCTGCTGCTCGCAGCGCCCGGCCAGCGCCCGCAGCGCGTCGACGCCGTCGAAGCCGCGCAGCAGCGGCAGTTCGCCCAGCTCCGCCGGGACGACCCGGACCCCGGCACCCTCCTGCACGAAGGTCACCCGGCCGTCCCCGACCTCGTACACCAGCCGCCGGTTGACCCGGTACGTACCGCCCTTGACCTCCACCCACGGCAGCGTCCGCAGCAGCCACCGCGAGCTGATGCCCTGCATCTGCGGCACGCTCTTGGTGGTCGTCGCCAGGTTCCGCGCGGCGGCGATCCCCAGGCTGAGCTGCGCCCGGCCCGCGCTGTACTGGGGCCGCTCCGGCTGCTGGGGCACTGCGGTCGACATCCGGGTCCTCTCGTCCAGTGATCGTCCAGTGACGTGCGTCATGGGGGAGCCCGGCAGGGGCCTGATCGACCCGGCCGGGAGCTCCGCCGCGCAAGTGAAGCAGCGTCAGATGATCTTGGTCAAAACGACGGACCCCACCACCTGCGGAAGCGGTGACGGGGTCCGGTGCCGACGAGTGGATACGCTGGCCGGGCCATCCCTTGGAGGACACCGTGCCCCTTGACCCCCAGCGCCTCGCGCTGCTCACAGAGGCTCAGCGGATCGCGCCCAAGGGCGTGAAGGTCGAGTACACCGACGGCGTCATCATCATGCAGACAGCGCCGGCAGGGATCCACCAACGCAATCTGTTCCACGTTCGTCGGCAGTTCGACGCGCACCGCCCGGACGGCTGCATGCCGACCGAGAACACGGACCTGAAATCCCCCGACGCGGCCAAGCTCCGCAATCCGGACCTCACTTATCTGCCCGAAGAGGTCATGGAGAGCGAGGGCAACACGGCACCGGCCGACCTCGCCCTCATCGCCGTGGAGATCGTCTCGCCCTCCAACCCGGAGAACGACTGGGTGGGCAAGCTCCGGGACTACGCCGTGATGCGCATCCCGCTCTACCTCGTCGTGGATGCCCGCGATTCCACGGTGACGCTGTTCTCCGAGCCGAACCACGACCGCTACCACACCCGCACCGACCGGAAGTTCGGGGAGAGCATCCACATCCCCGAGCCCTTCGGGTTCGGCCTGGACCTCTCCCGGCTGCACCCGTACACCTGAACGCTGCCGCCGTTCAGCGGGTGGTGTAACCGCCGTTGATGAACAACGTCTGCCCGTTGAGCCACCAGCCGTCCGTGAGCAGGAACTTCACATACGGCACGATGTCCTCGATCTTCGTCAACTCCCCGTTCATCGAGGAGGACTTGTGGTACGCGACGGAGTCGTCGGTCTCGGCCGGGTAGAAGAAGGAGGTGTCCATCGGGCCGGGGGCGATGTTGTTGACCGAGATGTCGCGGCCGAACAGTTCCTTGGACAGGGCGCGGGTGAAGTGCTCGACGGGTGCCTTGCTGCCGGCGTAGACGGAGTACAGGCCGGTGTAGGCGGCGAGCAGTGAGGTCACGATCGTGATGATCTTGCCGCCGTCCTCCAGGCGCTTGGCGGCCTCGCGCATCATGAAGTACGCCGCCTTCGTATTGACGGCGAACATCTTGTCGAACTCTTCCTCGGTCGTCTCGGTCATCGGCTTCTTGATGACCATGCCGGCGGTGTTGACCATGCAGTCGACCTTGCCGAACGCCGCGACGGCGGCGTCGAAGAGGGCCTCCACCTCGGCGACCTTGCTGAGGTCGCCCTGGTGCGTGATGGCGTCGCCGCCGAGCTTCTTCACCTCGGCGGCGGTCCGCTCGGCCTTGTCGCGTGAGGAGTCGCTGTTGTAGTGCACGACGACCTTGGCGCCGTCCTCGGCGCACTGCTTGGCGATGAGGCTGCCGAGGTTCTTCGAGGCGCCCCCGATCACGACGACCTTGTCCTTGAGCGTGCGAGTGGGCATGTCCCTCTCCTCAGGCATGCGGCAGTGCGACGTACCGATTGCGTCATTGCTCACGGTATGAGGAGAGACGGCGCTCCGCATGTGGAGGGCGGTGCTCCACGCGCACGGACGGGACGGGACCGGGGTGCCGCCCCCCGTACGGGCGGGACGGCACCCGGCGGCCGTCAGCCCTCGGCGTCGCGGATGAGGACACGCACCATGCGGCAGGTGGCGTCGGAGGGCGGGCGCACGCCGATCTGCTCGGCCACGGCCCGGATCCGGCGGTTGGTCGCCTGCCGGGGGCGGTACGCGCCGGAGTGCAGGAGCGCGATCGCCAGGCGCATGGCCTTCAGCCGGCGGTTGTGCGCCTCGTACCACGCGCGGGGGCGCCCGGCGGGCAGGCGCCGCTTGGGCAGGGTGAGGAAACTGGGGAGGCCGGGAAAAGCGGATATATCCGGTACGGGTGTCGCGGCCACTGCCATCGGCGTCCTCCTGGGAATACGGGTCTGCGGCATGCGGGTCTGCCCGGGTCGCGCACCCGGGCCGCAAGGGGGCTGCGAACCCCTTGCCGATACCTTCGATTTTACCGCCGGGCACTGACAATCGCCCCTGGTCATCCGGCACTTGGCGGCGCTCCGGTACGGTGGTCGGCCATGGAGATCTGGATCAATCCCGCCTGTTCGAAGTGCCGCAGCGCCCTGACCCTGCTCGACGCCGCGGAGGCCGACTACACCGTCCGCCGCTACCTGGAGGACGTGCCCACGCAGGAGGAGATCCGCGCCGTGCTCGGCCGGCTCGGGCTGGAGCCGTGGGAGATCACGCGCACCCAGGAGGCGGCCGCCGCGGAGCTCGGCCTGAAGGACTGGCCGCGCGAGGAGGGCGCGCGCGACCGCTGGATCACCGCGCTCGCGCAGCACCCGAAGCTCATCCAGCGGCCGATCATCACGGCCGACGACGGCACGGCACTGGTGGCCCGCACGGAGGACGCGGTACGGGAGGCGCTGTCGCGCCCGGTGCGGGGTGCCTGAGACGGCAGGCGGTTTCCGGCGCCGGGGCCGACCGGCGAAGCCGGATGCCTGAGCGCGGCGGGCAGTTGCGCCAGGGGCGCCGAAAGCCGGGCCGGGCCGGGGCCACGCTCGGCGGTCACCGGGCGGCCGTCCCGCCGCCGTCATGGCCGACCGGGACGTCCTCGGCGGTCCGGCGTCGGGCGCCCCGTCGGCGCCCGGCTCGTGAACCCCGCTGCCCGGCACCGGAATTCCGGCGGGCCGGGCCGTAACGTCGCAGGCCGGGTGCGGATGTCGGGGTTCCGGATGAGGCATGCGGCCGGGCCTGCCGGCCCGTGGCAGGCCATGCTTCAATAGGGGCATGGCGAGCTTCCAGAACACCGCGACGGGTCACAGCGACCTTGAGCCTTTCTGGCCCTCCCGCCAGCACCACGACTTCGACCGGGTGTGTTGTCGCGCGCACTGACGCGCAGGCCCCCTCTCCCTGCTGATCCTCACGTCGAAGTCAGCCGCCGGACCAGGCTCCGGCCAACGGGCCGCGCACGAGTACGTCCTTTTCGACGGCCCCTCGCGCGAAAGAGCCGATCTCTGCCATGACGAACCTCCACACCCTCACCGCGCCCACGTCCGCGCCCGCATCCGCGTCCCCCACCCGCCCGGCGCCCCGCCACCGGCTGCGGGCCGTCTCCCCCGACGAGGTCCCGCCCGTCGCCGAGCTGCTGCACTCGGGCGTGGCGACCTGGCTGCCCGCACCGCAGCACTCGGTGCCCTCGCTGCCGGGCCGGCCGCCGATGGTCGGCTATCTCGTGCTGGTCCCGGCCGGGGAGCAGGCGCCGGAGCCGGCCCCGGCGGGGCGCGGGGACGCGCTCGTACGGATCGACCCCGAGCAGCGCACCGCGGCCGTCGCGGGCCGCCAACTGGACCTGACCTACCTGGAGTTCGAGCTGCTGGCGCACCTCGTCGCGCACCCGCACCGGGTGCACACGCGCGACGCGCTGGTGACCACGGTCTGGGGTTACGGGCACGTCGGCGACGGCCGCACCGTCGATGTCCACATCGCCCGGCTCCGCCGCAAGATGGGCGCCGAGCACCGCGGCTCGATCGTGACCGTGCGCCGCGTCGGCTACAAGTACACGCCGCCGGCCACGGCCTGAACCGCCCGGCACCACCCCCGCGCCCGACCGGCCGGGAGGGGGTGGTGCCAGGTACACCCCCGGCCGGGGCCCACCCCCCGTGACCAGCGCCGTCCCGAGCGGCGAGACTGGTGCCGGGCCCGAGGGACGGGTCCCGGAGAACGACGGGGGATACTCCCATGAAGGTCCGCGAGGCGCTCCTGGCCTCCGCGCGGGGGCTGTGGCTGCTGCTCTACGGCATGATCGCGTCGACGGTGATGCTCACGTTCACCGTGCTGTCGGTCGTCTACATCGTCGTGGGCATCGGCTTCCTCACCACGCCGACGGTCGTGGGCCGGCTGCGCGCGTACGCGAACCAGCGCCGCGCCTGGGCGAAGGCGTGGTCGGGGGTGGAGATCGCGGCCCCCTACGGCCCGCCGCCCGTCGTGCGCGGCGGGGTCGCGGGGCGGGTGGAGCTGACGGTCGCGCTGCTGAAGGACAAGTCCACCTGGCGTGATGTGCAGTGGCTGCTCCAGGACCTGACCGCGGGCGCGGTGCTGGCCCTGCTGCCCGCGGCGTCGATGCTGTACGCGGTGTGGGGCTGTGTGCTGGCCCTCGGCGTGTGGAGGCCGATCGTCCACTCCGGCGGCAACGAGTGGTTCGCGTTCATCCACATCACCGGTCAGACGAGCGCCAACTGGGCGGCCGCACTGGGGCTCTGCCTCGGCGTGGTGGGCCTGTTCGTCAACCACCGGCTGCTGCGCGCGCACTTCCTCGCCGCGAAGCCGCTGCTGCGGCCCACCACGGAGCAGGAGCTCGCACAGCGCGTCGACCGCCTCGCCTCCTCCCGGCACGACGCCGTCGACAGCTCCGCCGCCGAGCTGCGCCGCATCGAGCGCGATCTGCACGACGGCGCCCAGGCCCGCCTGGTGGCCATGGGCATGAGCCTCGGCACGATCGAGGCGCTCGTCGAGAAGGACCCGGACCGGGCCAGGCAGCTGCTGGCCGCCGCTCGCGCCGACTCCGCCGCGACCCTGGCCGAGCTGCGCGACCTCGTGCGCGGCATCCACCCGCCGGTCCTCGCCGAGCGCGGCCTCGGCGACGCGCTGCGCGCGCTGGCGCTGCGCATGCCGCTGCCCGTCGAGGCGGACGTGCGGCTGCCGGGCCGGGCGGAGCAACCGGTCGAGGCCGCCGCCTACTTCGCGGCGAGCGAGCTGCTCACCAACGCCGCCAAGCACGCGGGCGCGCGGCGGGTGTGGCTGGACGTCGAGCACGTACGGGGCGTGCTGCGCGTCACGGTCACCGACGACGGGTGCGGCGGCGCGGCCGTCCGGCCCGGCGGCGGGCTGGCCGGTGTCGAGCGGCGGCTCGGGGCCTTCGACGGGGTGCTCGCCGTCAGCAGCCCCGCCGGCGGACCCACCGTGGTCACGATCGAGGTGCCCTGCGCACTGCGGCACCCGGCCGGGACGGGACGCTAGCCGGGGTGGGACGATGGGCGGCGGCGGGGCCGCCGTCCGCGTCCTGCCGTTCGCCCCGCCGTTCCGTGACCGTGGAGTCGAGAGTTCCCGTGCGTGTCGTCATCGCCGAAGACCTGTTCCTGCTGCGGGACGGGCTGGTGCGGCTGCTGGAGGCGTACGGCTTCGAGATCGCGGCGGCGGTGGGGAGCGGGCCCGAACTCGCCCGCGCGCTGGAGGAGCTGCGGCCGGACGTGGCCGTGGTGGACGTCCGGCTGCCGCCGTCCTTCACCGACGAGGGCCTGCAGTGCGCGCTCGCGGCCCGGCGGGCCGTGCCCGGTCTGCCGGTGCTGGTGCTCTCGCAGCACGTGGAGCAGCTGTACGCGCGGGAGTTGCTGGCCGACGGCAGCGGCGGGGTGGGCTATCTCCTCAAGGACCGGGTCTTCGACGCGGAGCAGTTCGTCGACGCGGTGCGCGGTGTGGCGGCGGGCGGTACCGCGATGGACCCGCAGGTGATCGCGCAGCTGCTGGCGCGGCGCGAGCGGGAGAGCCCGGTCGCGGCCCTGACGCCGCGCGAGCGCGAGGTGCTGGAGCTGATGGCGCAGGGCCGTTCCAACGCGGCGGTCGCGGCGCGGCTCGCGGTGACCGAGCGGGCGGTCGCCAAGCACACCTCGAACATCTTCCACAAGCTCGGTCTGCCGCCGTCGGACGACGACAACCGGCGGGTGCTGGCGGTGCTGGCGTACCTGGACCACGGGTAGGGGGTGCGGCGCCGCGGGCCCGGTACGGGCGGGAAGCGGGCACCCCGTCCCGGCTGCGGAAGCGCCCTCGGCTACCGTTCGGCACAATAACGGTAGAAATCCGGCAAGGGAGAAGCGCGTATGCCGCAGATCGACGCCTCGACCATCGTCAACCTCCGGGACCTCGGTGGCATCGCGCTCGCCGGGAACTCGGCCGTGCGCCCCGGTCTGCTGCTGCGCTCCGGACAGCTCGACCGCCTCGATCCGCAGGCCGATCCGGCGGTGGCCGCCCTCGGCATCCACACGGTCGTGGACCTGCGCACCGCGCACGAGCGGCACGAGCACCCCGACCGGCTGCCCGAGGGCGCCCGGCCGATCGTCGCGGACGTGATGGGCGACGCGTTCACCGGCGGCGGCGACGAGAAGGTGCCGGCCCGTCTGGAGTCGGTGCTCGGCAACCCGGCGGTGGCGGAGGAGCACCTCGGCGGCGGCAAGGCGGAGAAGCTGCTGTGCGACTCCTACCGGGCGTTCGTGACCTCGGCCTCGGCGTGCGCGGCGTACGGGCGGCTGCTGTCGGCGCTGGCCGAGCCGGACTGCGGGCCGCTGCTGTTCCACTGCACGGCGGGCAAGGACCGCACGGGCTGGGCCGCGAGCGTGCTGCTGATGCTGCTCGGCGCGGACGCGGCGACGGTGCGCGAGGAGTATCTGGCCGTGATCCCGGCGGTGCGTGCCGCCTTCGCGCCCGCGATCGGCCGGTTCACGGCGGCGGGCGGCGACCCGGAGATCGCCGACGCGCTGCTGGGCGTGCGCCCGGCCTATCTCGCGGCGGCGCTGGAGCAGATGGAGCGCGTGTACGGCGGGGTGGAGGCGTACGTGCGTGACGGGCTCGGCGTCCCGGAGGCGGCGGTCGACCGTATCCGGGCCCGCTGCGTGGCCTGACCCTTCGACCAAAGATCGACCAAGGACCGTCCGGCACCGGGGAGTTGAGGGCCTGGGCAGTCAACTCCCGGGCCCCCGCGTGAGGGTCGCGTGAGGGTGAAGTGACCATCTCACCATTCACTCGTTCTACCGATCGTGGAGCAGCAAGCGACAGCCCCCCGGTCCCTCCCCGTCGATGTCGAGCAGGCCGAGGCCGCGCTCATCGAGCACTACCCGAGGCTGGTGCGGCTGAGCTATCTCGTGCTGCCCCCGATGGCCCGCAGCCGGCGCGTGCTGGCGGCGCACGCGCTCGTGCAGCGCGCGCTCCCGCGCAACCGGGTGGGTCCGCAGGAGCTGGTGGGGCCGGCCGTGCCGGTGCCGCGTGCCGGGCAGCGCACCCCGTTCGGCACGGGCTATGCGTATGTGCGGCAGCGCGTGCTGCGGTCCGCGCTCGCGGCCGGGGCGCCGCGCGGGCGCTTCAGGGTGCCGCGCCCCGAGCAGTTGCCGCCGCTGCTGCCGCAGGTGTGGGGGCTGCGGCTGTTCCCGCGCTCGGGCGGCGCCGACGAGCTCGCCCTGGACCAGGCGCTGGCGGGCCTGTCCGCGCCGGGCCGCGCCGCGTACGTGCTGCGCGCCCTGGAGCTGCCCGGTGACCGCGAGGTCCGTGAGGCGCTGGCCGCCGCCGGGGTCGCCGACCCGGACGCGGCCCTCGCGGAGGCGGCCCGGCTGCGGGCCCCGGCGGGCAGCCGGGACGCCTCGCTGCTGGAGTCGCCGGAGTTCGACCCGTGCTCCCTCCAGGCGCGGCCGACGGACATCGTGCGCCGCCGCCAGCACACGCGGGCCGCGCTCGCGGCCCTCGCCGCCGCCGTGGTGAGCGCGGCGCTCTTCGGCTGGCCCGCCGGGGACTGGGGCCCCGACGGCGCGGCCGCCCCGCCGTACGCGCGCAACGCGGCGGCCGAAGCGGCCCTGGATCCGGCGAAGTTGACCCGGGTCACGCCCGACGCGTGGAAGCGCGCCGACCGGGCCGGCTTCTCCGTCTGGCCCGCCCGGGGCGGCCGCACGGACGACACGGAGCTGCTGCGCCGGGCGCTGGCCGTGTGGGCCCGGCCGGGTTCCTCGGTGCGGGTGACGGCGACGCCCGGCACCGCGACCGGCCCGGCCGCCGGCCCCCCGCAGCTGTTGTACGCGGGCGAGGTCGGCCAGGCGGCGGTCGTCCTCTTCCACGACGGGCTGCGGCTCGTGCGCTATGCCGAGGCCAGGAGCGGCGACTCGGGAGGTGCCGCGCTGGACTTCGCGCGTACGGACGCGGCGGACGCGGACTCCGCGACGGCCGTGGTCGTCGGCCGCGCCGACACCAACGTCCGCTATCTGACGGCGCCTTGGGTCTCCTCGGCCTCCGTGCGCGACCTCCTGGTGCCCGGGGACTCCGGGCAGCCGCTGCGGCGCGACGCCGACGGTGTGACCGACCCCGTTCCGAGCCCCGCCTCCGTCTCCGGCTGCGGCACCTGGCCCGCGCTGCAGTTCGGCGGCCACCTGGTGACGGACCTGGGCGAGCTGGCCCCGGCCCGGCTCACCGCGGGCGCCCCCGACGCCCCGCACGATGTCAACAGCCCGGCGGCAAGGGCGGGTTGGGCGCATCTGGCCTGCCATCTTCAGTCGATGCGCGCGCAGGGCGTGCGCCAGGTCAACTCCTGGGCGTACGCGACGCAGTCGCTGCCCGCCGGCGGCGGGGAGGCCCAGTGGTCGTGCGCCCGAGGCGAGACCTGGCGGGGGGCGGGCAGTCGCGTGGTGGCCCTGTTCCAGGCTCCGGGGCAGCGGCCGGGGGCGCCCGGTTCGGCCGTAGCGCGCGCCGTGGACTCCCCCGCCTGCGGCGCGCACGACGCGCACGTCCTGGCGGGCGTGCTGTGGAAGGCGCCGTCCGGCGCGTGGTACGCGCTCGCGGCGGGCAGCGAGGACGTGCAGTCGATCACCGCGAGCGGCGGGGTGCGGGGCAGCGCGCCGGGCCCGCTGCTGGCCGTCCCCGCGAAGGAGGGCGCGCAGACCGAGCTGACCGCGCGCCTGGCGGACGGGCAGAAGATCGGCAGCCTGCACTGAACTCCCCTGCGGGCACCGGCCCGTGAGGCCCGCGTGAGGTCCGGGGCCCACGGGAACGAGCCTTTCGGAACAGGTGTCTAAGATGGGCCCATGACGAACGGAGTGCGCCGCAGGATGCCCGTCGAGCAGCGACGTGAGCAGCTGATCGCGGTCGCGCTCGACCTGTTCGGCAGCCGCTCCCCCGACGACGTCTCCATGGACGACGTCGCGGCCGCCGCCGGGATCTCCCGGCCGCTCGTCTACCACTACTTCCCCGGCAAGCAGAGCCTGTACGAGGCGGCCCTGCGGCGCGCGGCGCGGCAGCTCGCGGACCTCCTCGCCGAACCGCGCGAAGGCCCGCTGGGGCCACGGCTGTTGCGGGTGCTGCACCGCTTCTTCGACTTCGTCGAGCAGCACGGCCCCGGCTTCTCGGCACTCATGCGCAGCGGCCCGGCCGCCGCCGACAGCGAAGCCTGCGCCGTGGTCGGCGAGGTGCGCCGCGCCGCGTACGAGGAGGTCCTCGGCCACCTGGGGGTCGTATCGGCGCCGCCGCGGCTGGAGTTGGCGGTCCGCTCGTGGATCTCCCTGACGGAGACGACGGCCCTGCTGTGGCTCGACGACCGGCACATCCCGCGCGGCGAGCTGGAGGCGCAGCTGGTGCGCACCTTCGCGGCGATCACGGCGGTGAGCGCCTCGTACTGCCCGGAGATGACGGACGTGCTGCGGGACGTCCTCGTGGGCGAGCCGGAGGACAGCCCGTTCTTCGAACTGGCCGCCGGGCTCGGGATGCTGGTGGCGCAGCCGGGCTGAGCGGGCGGCCCTGCTTCCCGCATGCGCCGCGCGCGCCCGTGTGCAGCGCGAGTGCCGTGCCCGGCGCGACCGTCGCCGTGAAGGTGCCGTCGGCGTCCACCGTCACCGTCCGTCCGCTCTGGACGTCGCAGTACGCGCCCCCGGGCAGCCGGCCGCGGAAGGTCCGGGTCAGCGGGAACGTCTCGTGGTTGACGACGGTGTACCCCTTCCCGCCCCGGCCGAAGGCGATGGCCTGGTAGCCGTTGTCCCACCAGTCGGTCACGGGTGCGCCCCGCACCGCGTTGCGGAAGCCGACCATGGCCCGGATTTCGGGCCACTTGTGCTGGCACTTCCAGCCTTCGTGCCAACAGGCGGAGACGGCGCCGTTGTTGGGCGGTCCGGCGTCGCGGTCGGTGAACTCGTATCCGGAGTGGACGTCGGGGGCGCCGTACGGCCAGGCGAGCATGAAGACGTTGGCGAGGGTGTAGTCGGCGCCGTCCTTGTAGCTGAGGGTCGTGCCGTCGCGTTCGGTGTCCCAGTCGTCGACGAAGACGGAGACGTGGCCGTCGGGGAGGTAGGACCAGCCCTCGCCGAAGTTCCGCAGGTAGGCGAGGCGTTCGTGCCGCAGGACGCGTTTGAGGTCGCGGCCGTAGCGGAACTCCTGGACGTCGCCGGTGGGCAGGTACTCCTCGGGGCGGACGGCCTCTCCCGCGCCGCCGATGGTCTCCTGCTTCCAGTACACGTCGTGGTGCTTCATGCGTGCCTTGACGGCCGCCAGGTCGGTCTCCGCGATGTGCTTGGCCGCGTCGATGCGGAAGCCGTCGGCGCCGAGGGAGACCAGGTCGTCGAGGTAGGCGGCGATACGGCCGCGTACGTACGCCGAGCCGGTGTCGAGGTCGGCGAGGCCGACGAGTTCGCAGTTCTGCACCTCGGCCCGGTCCGTGTAGTTGGCGACCGGTCTGCGGCAGGTGTGGAAGTCCTGGTCCCGGTAGGTGCCGGGGTAGGTGTACTTGGTGTACGGGGTGCCGCCCGTGCCGGTGCCCGTCCCCGTGCCCGCGCTCATGTGGTTGACGACGGCGTCGGCGACGACCTTGACGCCCGCCGCGTGGCACGCGTCCGTCATGCGCGCGAACGCGGCGCGGTCGCCGAGCCGCCCGGCGATGCGGTAGCCCACGGGCTGGTAGGAGGTCCACCACGGGGAGCCCTGGATGTGCTCCTGGGGCGGGGAGACCTGTACGGAGCCGTAGCCGGCCGGGCCGAGGACGTCCCGGCACTCGCGGGCGACGGAGTCGAAGGACCACTGGAAGAGGACGGCGGTGACGTCCTTGTCACCGGGGACGGCGGCCCGTGCGAGGGGGGCGGCCCCGGCGAGGAGGGCGAGGCAGGCGGCGACGGACGTCACGGCTCTTCGGGCGGATCCGGGCACGGCGGACTCCTGGGGTGGGGGGCGGGAGCGGGGCGCGGCGGCGGCAACGCGCCGTGCCCGCACCACCGTTAACCCCGTTGTTCATTTCTTGCAAGACCTTTCGCAAGAGATTGCAGCCTGTTACCTTCCTCCACAGCTCGGGCCGCCCGCGACCGGTCGGCCTCCGTGAAGAGGGGATCCGTATGCGAAGAGGCATAGCGGCCGCCGCCCTCGCCGGTGCGCTGGCCCTGGCCGCCACGGCCTGCGGCGGCGCCGCCGGCGGCGGCAGGAGCGACGGCGCCCTGGCCGCGTCCGACCCGGGCAGCGTGCGCGGCACCGTCACCTGGTGGGACACCTCGGACGCGACGAACGAGGCCCCGGCGTTCCGCGGGCTCGTGCGGGACTTCGAGGCCGCGTACCCGAAGATCAAGGTCGACTACGTCAATGTGCCCTTCGACCAGGCGCAGCAGAAGTTCAAGACGGCCGCGCCGGCCGGCAGGGGCGCCCCGGACGTGCTGCGCTCGGACGTCGGCTGGACCCAGGGCTTCGCGCAGCTCGGCTATCTGAAGGACCTGAGGGGCACTCCGGCGCTCGCGGACACCGGGGACTTCCTCGACGGCCCGCTGCGGGGCACCGCGTACCGGGGCGGGACGTACGGCGTCCCGCAGGTCACCGACACCCTCGCGCTGCTGTACAACAAGGAGCTGTTCGCGAAGGCGGGCATCGAGGGGCCGCCGGCCGACTGGAAGGCCGTCAAGGACACCGCCCTGAGGATCAAGGAGCGGACGGGCGCGGACGGCATCGGGCTGAACCCGGACAGCTACTACTCGCTGCCGTTCCTCTACGGCGAGGGAAGCGACCTGGTCGACGTCGGCAGGAAGCAGATCACGATCGCGAACGCGGCCTCCCGCAAGGGCGTCGAGACGGCCGCCGGACTGGTCGCCTCGGGCGCCGCCCCCAAGCCGGCCGCGACGGACGGCTACAACGCCCTGAAGACGGACTTCAAGAACGGGCGGCTGGCGATGCTCGTCGACGGGCCCTGGGCCACCAAGGAGCTCTTCGGCGGGGACGCGTTCAAGGCCCGCGGGAACCTGGGCATCGCCCCGGTGCCGGCCGGTTCGACGGGCACGGCGGGCGCGCCGATGGGCGGCCACGACCTCGTGGTCTACGCCGGGGCGAGGAACTTCGACGCGGCCTACCTCTTCACCCGCTTCATGACGGACACGGCGCGGCAGGAGCGGATCTCGACCCGGATCGGGCTGCTGCCGACGCGCAAGTCCGCCTACAGCGAGGCCGTTCTGGCCGACCCGGTCCGCAGGGCCTTCCACGAGGCGCTGCGGACGGCCCGCCCGCGTCCGCCGCTGCGGCAGGGCGGTGATCTGTTCACCGACTGGCTGCCGCACTACACGCGGATCCTGACGCTGAAGGAGGACCCGGAGAAGGGTCTCAAGGCGACGGCGCGGGCTTGGCGGTCCGCGCTGCTCAAGGACTACGGGATCCAGGAGTAGCCGGCGATGGGCGCTCTCGTGCTGCGCGTGCGGCGGTCGTTCGACGCGTACTGGTACGCCTGGGCCATGGTGCTGCCGGTGGTCGTGGTGCTGGCGGTGCTCGTCGGCTATCCGCTGGCCCGGGGTGTCTTCCTGTCGTTCACCGACGCCGACGAGGCGAACGTCGCCCGCACCATCGGCGTCAACCACATCGCGGCGACGTACAAGTCCGTCGGTCTGGAGAACTACTGGAGGGTGCTCTCCGGTCAGGAGGGGCACTTCTGGTCGCGGCTGAGCTGGACCGTGGTGTGGACGGCGTCCTGCGTGGTCCTGCACTACACGCTCGGTCTCGGTCTGGCGCTGCTGCTCAACAGGCCGCTGCGGCTGCGGGCGTTGTACCGGGTGCTGCTGATCCTGCCGTGGGCGGTGCCCGCGTTCGTCGCCACGTTCTCCTGGCGGCTGATGTTCAACGAGAAGTACGGCGTGTTCAACGCGCTGCTGCACTCCCTGGGCGCGGGCCCGGTCGACTGGCTCGGTGACGCCACACTGCAGAAGGTGTCGGCGGTCGCGGTCAACGTGTGGCTGGGCGTGCCGTTCATGATGGTGGCGATCCTCGGCGGACTGCAGGCGATCCCACGGGAGTTGTACGAGGCGGCCGAGATGGATGGGGCGGGCCCGTGGCAGCGTTTCCGCCATGTGACGCTGCCGGGGCTGCGGACGGTGAGCGGGACGGTGATCCTGCTCGGGGTGATCTGGACGTTCAACCAGTTCCAGGTGATCTATCTGCTGCTCGGGCAGGGCGCGAGCAGCGAGAGCGAGATCCTGGTGACGTACGCCTACCGGCTGGCCTTCCAGGGAGTGCGCGACTACGCGGGCTCGGCGACGTACGGGATCCTCATCCTCTCGCTGCTGCTGGTCTTCGCCGTCTTCTACCGCCGCACCCTGGCCCGTTCGCAGAAGGAAGGGGCGGCCGCGTGACCTCTCCCGTACGCCGGCGGCCGCGCGGCACCCGCTCGCGCGCCGCCTCCGCCGCACTGCACGCGACGCTGGCCGTCGCGAGTCTGGCCGCCGTCTTCCCGGTGCTGTTCGTCGTGTTCGTCTCGCTGCGCGGACGGGACGGCTGGCAGGAGCCGACGCGGGCGACGGGCCTGTCGTTCGCCAACTACGGCCAGGTACTGGGGAAGACGGCTTTCGCGACGTGGTTCGGCAACTCGCTGCTCGTGGCGCTGGGCGCGACGCTGCTGGGCGTGTTCGTCGCGGCGAGCGCCGGCTACGCGGTCTCGCGGATGCGTTTTCCCGGGCAGCGGCCGCTCATGTGGACCTTCCTCGTCGTGCAGATGTTCCCGATGGCCGTGCTGATCGTGCCGCTGTACACGATCCTCGGCGATCTGGGGCTGCTGGACACCCGTACGGGGCTGGTGCTGACCTACTGCTCGGTCTCGGTGCCGTTCTGCGCGTGGATGCTCAAGGGCTACTTCGACTCCATACCCGTCGGCATCGACGAGGCGGGGCGGGTGGACGGGCTGAGCCCGTTCGGCACGTTCTGGCGGCTGATCGTGCCGCTGGCGCGGCCGGGCCTGGCCGTCACCGGCTTCTACTCGTTCGTCACCGCGTGGGGCGAAGTCGCCTTCGCGAGCCAGTTCATGAGCAGTGAGGAGCACTACACGCTCGCGGTGGGGCTGCAGACCTTCGTCGGCCAGCAGAAGGCCGAGTGGGGGCTGATGACGGCCGCCGCCGTACTGATCACCGTGCCGGCCGCGGTGGTCTTCTTCCTGGCCCAGCGGCATCTGGTCGCCGGGCTGACGGCGGGTGGCACCAAGGGGTGAGCCCGGCTCCCCTCCCGCGTCACCGGCCGGCGCGCGGGCACGTTGATGCGTACGTACCGCCCGTACCGCCGGACACCGCCGCGAGCGCGCCTCGCGTTCGCACCGTCCGTTCCGTTCAAGGCCCTTACGACCTTCAAGGGAAGTACATGACCCAGGACCTCGCCGCCAACGCCCCCGCCTCCGCCTCCCCGGCCGCCGGTCCGGCGGCCTCCGGCTGGTGGCGCAGTGCTGTCATCTACCAGGTGTACGTGCGCTCGTTCGCCGACAGCGACGGTGACGGCGTCGGCGATCTGCGCGGGGTGCGGGACCGGCTGCCGTATCTGGCGGGGCTGGGGGTGGACGCGCTGTGGCTGACGCCGTTCTACGCCTCCCCGCAGGCGGACGGCGGCTACGACGTCGCGGACTACCGGGCCGTGGACCCGCTGTTCGGGGACCTCTCCGACGCGGCCGACCTCGTGCGCGACGCGCACGCGCTGGGCCTGCGCGTCATCGTCGACATCGTGCCCAACCACACCTCGACGGAGCACGCGTGGTTCCGCGAGGCGCTCGCGGACGCCCCCGGCGGCCCGGCACGCGCCCGCTACCACTTCCGGCCCGGCCGCGGCACCGACGGCCAACTCCCGCCGAACGACTGGGAGTCGGTCTTCGGCGGCCCCGCCTGGACCCGCGCGGACGGCGCGGACGGCACGCCCGGCGAGTGGTATCTGCACCTGTTCGCGCCGGAGCAGCCGGACCTGAACTGGGAGAACCCCGAGGTCCGCGAGGAGTTCGCCTCGGTGCTGCGGTTCTGGCTGGACCTGGGGGTCGACGGCTTCCGCATCGACGTCGCGCACGGCATGGTCAAGGCGCCGGGGCTGCCGGACATCGGCCGCGCCGAGCAGGCCAAGCTGATCGGCGCGCAGGTGCTGCCGTTCTTCGACCAGGACGGGGTGCACGAGATCCACCGCTCCTGGCGGGCGCTGCTGGACTCCTACGACGGCGAGCGCATCGGGGTGGCCGAGGCGTGGGCGCCGTCGGCGGAGCGGCTCGCGCTGTACGTACGCCCCGACGAGCTGCACCAGGCGTTCAACTTCCAGTTCCTGACGTGCGACTGGGGCGCGGAGCCGATGCGGGAGGTCATCGACCGGTCGGTGGCGGCGACGCTGTCGGTGGGGGCGCCGACGACCTGGGTGCTCTCCAACCACGACGTGGTGCGGCACACCACCCGCTACGGCGGCGGCGATCCGCGGCTGGGGCTGCGGCGGGCGCGGGCGGCGACGCTGCTGATGCTGGCGCTGCCGGGCTCGGCGTATCTGTACCAGGGCGAGGAGCTGGGGCTGCCGGAGGTGGCGGACCTGCCGGACGAGGTGCGCCAGGACCCGGCGTTCTTCCGGGGCGACGGGCAGGACGGCACCCGCGACGGCTGCCGGGTACCGATCCCGTGGTCGGGCGAGCGGGCCCCGTACGGCTTCGGGCCCGGCGGCAGCTGGCTGCCGCAGCCCGCGCACTGGCGCGAGCTGTCGGTGGCCGCCCAGAGCGGGGACCCGCGCTCGACGCTGGAGCTGTACCGCTCGGCGCTCGCGCTGCGCAGGCGGCTGCCGGGCCTGGGCGACGGACGGATGTCCTGGCTGGACGCCCCGCCCGGGGTGCTCGCCCTCTCCCGGCCGGGCCTGGTGTGCACCCTCAACACCCTTCAGCGGGAAGCCGTGCTGCCGGTGCCGGGCCGGCCGGTCCTGGCCACGTCCGCCCTGGAGTTCACCGGCGGCACCGTGCGCATCCCCGCCGACGCGTGCGTGTGGTGGTCGGTCTGATGCGACCGGTAGGGTCGTCTCCCGTGACCGCCCGGCTCGCCGACATCGCAGCACAGGCGGGTGTCAGCGAAGCGACCGTCAGCCGCGTCCTCAACGGCAGGCCGGGGGTGGCCGCGGCCACCCGCCGGTCCGTGCTGGCCGCGCTCGACGTGCTCGGCTACGAGCGGCCTCTGCGGCTGCGGGAGCGCAGCGCCGGCCTGGTCGGGCTGATCACCCCCGAGCTGGACAACCCCATCTTCCCGGCCTTCGCCCAGGTGATAGGGCAGGCCCTGACCCGGCAGGGGTACACGCCGGTCCTCGCGACGCAGACCCCGGGCGGCTCCACCGAGGACGAGCTGACCGGGATGCTCGTCGAGCGGGGCGTCGCCGGGATCATCTTCGTCTCCGGGATGCACGCCGACACCACCGCCGACACGCAGCGCTACGAGCGGCTGCGCGCCCAGGGCGTGCCCTTCGTGCTCGTGAACGGCTTCTCGGAGCGGATACGGGCGCCCTTCGTCTCCCCCGACGACCGGGCCGCCGTCCGGCTCGCCCTCACACACCTGGTGGCGCTCGGGCACCGGCGCATCGGGCTCGCGCTGGGCCCGCGCCGGTACGTCCCGGTACAGCGGAAGATCGAGGGCTTCCTGGAGGGCATGCGCGAGCTCCTCGGCGCCGGTGCCGGAGCGGCCGAGGAGATGATCGAGCACTCGCTGTTCACACTGGAGGGCGGCCGGGCGGCGGCCGCCGCGCTCCTGGACCGGGGGGCGACCGCGGTGGTGTGCGCGAGCGACATGATGGCGCTGGGGGTGGTGCGGGCGGCCCGCGAGCGCGGGCTGCGCGTCCCGCGCGATGTGTCGGTCGTCGGCTTCGACGACTCCCCGCTGATCGCCTTCACGGACCCGCCGCTGACCACGGTCCGGCAGCCGGTGCGGTCCATGGGCCAGGCCGCGGTGCGCGCGCTGCTGGAGGAGATCGCAGGGACGCCCGCCCCGCACAGCGAGTTCGTCTTCCTCCCCGAGTTGGTGGTACGGGGTTCAACGGCTTCTGCGCCAAAGGCAAATGGGGCGCAAAGCGGCGAAGACCAGACTTGGGGATGATCTGCGCCCTCCCGCCGTCTGGCAGACTGTTCCCCTATGGGTGAAGCGACAGTCAGGACATTGGAAGGCCGTACGGCCACCACCCCGCCACCCACCGAGGAGCGAGCGGACCGGCCGGAGGACGGACGCCGCGTTCTGCGGAAGTTGCGGGCACCGCGCCGACCACGGCTGTGGTTCGAGGTGCTGCTGATCGCAGTCAGTTACTGGACGTACTCCCTCGTGCGCAATGCCGTACCGGAGCAGGAGGCGGCCGCCCTGCGCAACGCCGACTGGATCTGGCGCACCGAGCAGTCCCTGGGCATCGCCGTCGAGCACACGATCAACAAGGCCGTCAATTCGGTGACCTGGCTGATCGTGGGCATGAACTACTACTACGCCACACTGCACTTCGTGCTGACGATCGGCGTGCTGGTATGGCTGTACCGCTGGCACCCCGGCCGTTACGCGGCGGCCAGACTCACCCTCTTCGCCACCACTGCCGCGGCCCTGCTCGGTTACTACCTGTATCCGCTCGCTCCCCCTCGGTTGATGGAGGGCGTGCCCTTCATCGACACCGTCGTGGTCCACCACACCTGGGGCTCGATGGCCTCGGGCAATCTCGCGGACGTCTCCAACCAGTACGCGGCGATGCCGTCGATGCACATCGGGTGGTCGACGTGGTGCGGCGTGATGATCGCGACCCTGGCGCGCCCGGTGTGGGCGAAGGTGCTGGGCCTGCTCTACCCGGCGGCGACGCTGCTGGTGATCGTCTCCACGGCCAACCACTTCTGGCTGGACGCGGTGGGCGGCCTGCTGTGCCTGACGCTGGGCTTCGGGGTGTCGCGGGCGTGGTACGGGGCGTTCCCGTCGAGACTCGCGCGGCACGTGGCGCTGGCGGGCTGAGGACCGGACCCGTCCGTCGGCGGTCCCCTACGCCCCGTAGAACAGCTCCTCCACAACAGCCCGTGCGCGCCGCGTGATCCGCCGGTAGTCGTCCAGCATCTCGCCGATGTGACCCGGCTCATACCCGAGATAGCGGCCCACCGCCCCCAACTCCCGCGGGTCCGTGGGAAACGTGTCCCCGGGCCGCCCGCGCACCAGCATCACGGCGTTGCGGACGCTGGTCGCCAGGACCCACGCGTCGTCCAGGACGGCCGCGTCCTCCGCGGGGATCAGCCCGGCGGCGCGGGCGGCGGCCAGGGCCTCACGGGTCCGCGTCGTCCGCAGCCCCGGCTCCGCCCAGCCGTGCCGCAACTGCAACAGCTGCACGGTCCACTCGACGTCCGACAGCCCGCCGCGGCCGAGCTTGGTGTGGGTCGTGGGATCCGCGCCGCGCGGCAGCCGCTCGCTCTCCATCCGGGCCTTCAGCCGCCGGATCTCGCGCACCGCGTCCTCCCCGAGCCCCTCGGCCGGATAGCGCAGCGGGTCGATCAGCTCCACGAACCGCTGCCCGAGCCCGGCGTCCCCCGCCACGGGCCGGGCCCGCAGCAGCGCCTGGCTCTCCCACACCAGCGACCAGCGCCGGTAGTAGGCGGCGTAGGAGGCGAGACTGCGCACGATGGGCCCGGACCTGCCCTCGGGCCGCAGACCGGCGTCGACGATCAGCGGCGGGTCGGTGGTGGGCAGTTGGAGCAGCCGCCGCATCTCCCCCGCGACGGCGAACGCGGCCTTCGACGCCTCCTCGTCGGAGACCCCCTCGCGCGGCTCGTGCACGAACAGCACGTCCGCGTCGGAGCCGTAGCCCTGCTCGTGCCCGCCGAAGCGGCCCATGCCGATGACCGCGAAGCGGGTGGGCAGCGTGTCGCCCCACTCGGCGCGCACGGCCGCGCGCAGGGCGCCGGCGACGGCGGCCGCGTTCAGGTCGGAGACGGCGTCACCGACCTCGTCGACCCGCAGCCGCGGATCGTGCCCGCCGCCCGGCGCGCCCTTGCCCGTACCGCCGTTGCGGCGCCCGTACGCGCCGATGATGTCGGCGGCGGCCGTACGGAACAGCTCGCGGCGCCGCACCCCGCGCACCGCCACGATCGCGGCCTCGGCGTCCTCCGCCCGCCCCACCGCGGCCAGCGTCTCCGCCTCCAGCGTCGCGCGGCCGCGCGGCCGCAGGCCCTCCGGGTCGCCGAGGAGGGCGACGGCCTCCGGCGCGCGCAGCAGCAGGTCGGGGGCGAGCCGGCCGGCGGACAGCACCCGGGCCAGGTTCTCGGCGGCGGCCCCCTCGTCCCGCAACAGCCGCAGATACCACGGGGTCTTGCCGAGCGCGTCGGAGACCTTGTGGAAGTTCAGCAGCCCCGCGTCCGGGTCGGCGGAGTCCGCGAACCAGCCCAGCAGCACGGGCAGCAGCGTCCGCTGGATCGCCGCCTTGCGGCTCACCCCCGACGCCAGCGCCTCCAAGTGCCGCAGCGCGGCGGCCGGATCGGCGTAGCCCAGCGCGGTGAGCCGGTGCCCGGCGGCCTTGGCGCTGAGCCGGATCTCGCCCGGCTCCAGCTGCGCGACGGCGTCCAGCAGCGGCCGGTAGAACAGCTTCTCGTGCAGCCTGCGCACCTCGCGCGCGTGCCTCTTCCACTGCACGCCCAGCTCGGTGACCGGCTCCGTCCCGCCCGGCCAGTCGAAGGCACGGGCCATCGACCGCCCCAGCGTCCGCAGTTCGGCCTCGTCGTCCGGCATCAGGTGCGTACGGCGCAGCCGGTACAGCTGGATGTGGTGCTCCATCGTGCGCAGAAAACGGTAGGCGGCGTCGAGCGAGGCGGCGTCCGCCCGCCCCACGTAGCCGCCCGCGGCCAGCGCGGCGAGGGCGTCGAGCGTACCGGTGGCACGCAGCGTCGCGTCACTGCGGCCGTGCACCAACTGCAGCAGCTGCACGGCGAATTCGACGTCCCGCAGCCCGCCCGGCCCCAGCTTCAGCTCCCGCTCCGCCTGCCCGGCGGGGATCGCGGCGACGACCCGGCGGCGCATCTGCTGCACGTCCGCGACGAAGTTCTCCCGCTCGGCCGCCTGCCACACCAGCGGCGAGACCGCGTCCACGTAACTCTGCCCCAGCGCGGCGTCCCCGGCCACCGGCCGGGCCTTGAGCAGCGCCTGGAACTCCCAGGTCTTCGCCCAGCGCTGGTAGTAGGCGAGGTGACTGGAGAGCGTACGCACGAGGGGGCCGTTGCGCCCCTCCGGCCGCAGATTGGCGTCGACCGGCCAGATCGTCCCCTCGGGGGTGACGTCGGAGCAGATGCGCATCATGCCGGAGGCGAGGCGGGTGGCAGCCTGCAGGGCGACACTCTCGGAGGCCCCGCCCGCCGCCTCCGCCACAAAGATCACATCGACGTCGGAGACGTAATTCAGCTCCCTGCCCCCGCACTTGCCCATCCCGATGACCGCCAGCCGGCACATCGCGGCATCCCCCGGCCGCTCCCTGCAGGCGATCGCGAGCGCCACCCTGAGGGTCGCGGTGGCCAGATCGGCGAGCTCGGCGGCGGTACGGGCCACGTCGGTGGTCCCGCAGATGTCACGCGCCGCGATGGCGAGCAGCGCACGCTTGTACGCGGCCCGCAGCCCGTCGGCAGGCGCCAGCCCGGTCCGGCCCATGCCCTCGACCAGCTCACCCTCGAACTCGTCCGTCCCCGGCTGCGGGTCACCACTCCCCCCGTACGGCCCCTGCGGCAGCAACGCCCGCCAGTCACCCGGGTGCCGCGCCAGATGATCCCCGAGCGCGACGGAAGCACCGAGAACAGCGAGGAGACGATCCCGCAGGGGCTTGCCGTCAGGGTCGGCGGCAAGGGCCCGGAGGAACTCCTGGAGCTGTCCACGGCTCTGCAACGCCTCGGCCAGACGGACGAGCCCGTGCAGGGCGAGATCGGGGTCGGCGGTGACACCGAGGGCGTCGAGGAGGGGGTCGGAGGGGGTGGTGGGGGCGGTGGGGGGTGGCGGGGGGCCGTGGGGGGCGGATTGCAGGGCGACGGCATCACGCCCGGCGAGGGCGTCGCGCAGCGCGGCCAGCTCCGGGCTGTCGAGCCGGCGCTGGGCGGTGGCCGGGTCACCGAACCCGTATCTCAGCAGGCGCGTGAAGCCGCTGCTCCTGCGTCCGAGCCCCGTCATCCCGCCCCTCCAGGCTGCTCCATGGATCCACCGAGGTGCCGATGCTCCAGCCTATCGGCAGGGCGGGGCCGAGGATCCCGGCGGACGACGCCAGGGCTGCGTCAGGACTGCTGGTAGCGCGGCAGCTTGTCCGTGGTGATCGTCCACTCGCCGATCGCGACGTCCTCCACGTCAACGGCGGTTGATGCGACCGGCCGCCGCCCCGGCCCGGTGGGCGTTGCCGCCCGTGCACCGGCCCCGCGGATAGGACGCGGCACAACAGCCGCGCCCCGGCGCTCGCCCGGTAGTGGAACGGGGCCGCGAACTCTCCCACAAATCCCCGAGCACGGCAGCCCGCTGCTACCGTCGTGACCATGGACAGCAACGAGGGCCGCCACGTCTCGGCCGACTTCCCGCCCGAGGACTACGAGCGCCTGGTCGCCGCCGCCCACGGCACCGGGCGGACACCGGAGGACTTCGTCCACGACGCTGCGATGCGCGCCGCCGACAACCCCTTCACCCAGGCCCTGGCGGACACCATGGCCGCCATCGACGAGATGGCCCCCGCCTTCGCCCGCGCCGACCGCACCACCCACCCCCTGGCTGAGGACGGGCCGGACACTCCCCTCTCCAGCCGGAGCCTTCGCGCCCAGCACCGCCGCGCCGCATGACGCGTCACCTCACGGTCGAGGAACTGCTGGACATCGCGCAGCGCCTCCCTGAAGACCCGGCCTGCTGGGACCTCGGCGCCCTGGAGGCTGCCGTCGCCCGAACCCGCGCCCACCGCATGGAACGGGACGTCTATGGCTCGCTGACCCTGAAAGCCGCAGCCCTCCTCCAACTCCTCGCCCTCCTCGAACCCCTCGAACACCACAACGCGCTCTTCGCATGGGCCAGCGCACGCACGTTCCTCGCCGTCAACGGGGTCCCGCTACTGTGCAAGACCGACGACGCGATCGACCTGGTCCTCGCTGCGGGCCGCCGCGAACTCACCGTCAAGGACATCTCTGCCCGGTTGCGCACCTGGACCTCGTAGCAGGATGACGCTTCAGCGGTACGGGGACCTGCTGGCGCCCGTCTTTCACCGCGGCACGACGCACACGTCGGCGCCGCGCGTGCGAAGCCAGTGTTCCAGCTCGGCCCCACCGAGTTCGCGGGGTTCCGCCGCTTCACCGTGAAGGAGGACGGGGCCGAGGAGGGTGCCTGTCATGCCGTGGACCCGGGTGTTGTGGTCGACGATGACCTCGAAGGAATTGAGCTCGCCAAGGTCGGCGTCGCTGAGATCCGCGCCACGGAGATCGGTGTGCAGCAACCACGCTCCCATGAGCCTGGCATGCCGGAAAGACGCCCCGGAGGCGTCGACATCACAGAGTGACGACTTGACCATATCGGCACCGTTGAGCATGGCTCCGCGCAGCACCGCATCGTCCATCTCGACTTTCACGAGGCACGCATCCGTCAGGTCCGCTCCGGAGAAGTCGGCGTAGTTGGCGTACGTGCCGTAGAGGTCCGCGCCGACCAGCCTGGTCCCGATCGCCTTGGTTTCGACGAACAGCGACGAGCAGAAGCGGCCCCCGGACAGGTCCGCGCCGCTGATGTCGAGTTCCACGACGTCGAGTTGGTCCTTGGCTCCTTGCTCCCGCATCCACTCTTGGATCCGCTCTGCAGCCGCAGAGTCGGCCGGGAGGGTAGGCGGTGTCCAGCTGGCGGTGGAACGATCGTGGGTTGTCACAGTCCCTGCGTCCCTTGCGTGTGCGTCTCCCGGAAGGCCCCCGTAAGCCGCCGCAGCGCCACCCAGGCAGCCGGGTCCGTGCCATCGCCCAAGGGATAGTGGAGGGCAGCTCCCAGCCGAGTGGGGTGGAAGCCGGCAGGCGCGCTGCCGACGGCATCCGCGCCGAGCGTGAAGGACACCGGGATCGGGGGCTCCTCCTGGGTGGGCGGTACGGTCAGGTCCCGGCGGGCCTTGCGGAGTGATACGAGCAGCGATATCAGGCCGTGGCGGGCGGCCAGTTCTTCGGCCAAGGCCGGGACGGCGTCCAGTGAGGGGTGCTCGTCCGGGCCGTAGCCGAGAGCAAAGGTGCAGTCCTCCTCCACTCCGGCGGTGGTGCGGCTGACGCGGAGCGTGGCGAGCGCGGGGTGGTCGGGGCGGCCGACGACGGTCAGCGTTGTGGGCTGCGGTGCGCGGCTTCTCGCGAGGCTCGTCAACTGGAGTTTGGACCACGGCAGGTTGACGGGTTCGGCTGTGCTCCATCCGGCGGGGGCGGCGCCGGTGAGGTGTCGCCATGCGGTTTCGAGGGCGCCCCCGAGCATGAGTTCCTCGGTGGCGGGGTGCTTGGTGCGCAGGGAGAGGATCAGTTGGCGGTCGCCGCTGTCGGTGCCGGAGCTGATCCCTTCGACAATCCGTGGAGCGCTGCTGCTCGGTGCGAACGTTCCACCCCGCCAGTGGAGTTCGGCACCGGAGAGTCCGTCATAGCAGCGGCCCTGTTCGTCGCGGACGACCCAGCGGCTGGGGACGCCGCTGAGCGCCGCACGCATGGGCAGGGTGAGACGGGCCGCAGGCGGAGTGATGACCTGGAGGGTCCTTCCGCTGGTGGCGGCGGTACGCAGCGCGTGGGCGAGCGCGTTGCTCAGGGGGATGATCGGGCGCTCTTGGATGGCGACGACGGTTTTGTCGGTGACGACGTCGACGGCCGGCGAGCCGGTGTCGGGCGCGGTCTCCGGGACTTCTCCGAACGGCACGACATCCGTGATGACCGGACGACGCGGCCAGACGGCGCCGCCGAGCACGGTGACCAGGCGACCCGCGAAGGACCCAGCGAGCTTGGCCGCTTCGGGGACGGCGGCGGAGGCGTGGACTTGGGTCCACCAGAGGGGGCCGTCCGGGATATCGATGTCGTCGCCGAGAAGTCGCCTGGCTTCGCCCGGCACTTGCACAAAGGTAGGCACCTCTACGGACAGCAGCGGGCGCCCGCCCGGAGAGCAGAGCTGAATGACAGCTCCGTCGCTGACCGACCGTACTTCGATGTCGGGGCCGCCCGCGTACAGCCCTGCGAGGAGGGTCTTGGGGTCGGGCATCTCGGGGGTGAGGGCGATGACGGACTGAGTCATGCCGCACCTCGCGAGAGGGAATTCGGGAGAGTCACGGGTTCCTTCAGCACCGGTCGGATACCTTCATCAGGCTGTGTTGCACTGTGGCTCAGGTCTCGAACTCGCCCAGCCACTCGCGGTTCAGCAGATACTTGGGCAGGTATTCGGACTCGACCTCGATGGGGAAACCGGCGTCGTAGGCGAGGCAGGTGATACCGAGCAGCTGAAGCGGCACGAAGCCGCTCGTGTACGACGCCCGCTCCTCGTCTGCCGACCAGAACTCCCTGTGCCATTGGAGAGCTTCCGCGAGAGCCGAGTTGAACTTGGCGTGATCCTCACGGAGGAACTGGTGGAACAGCTCCATCGGAGGCCAGTGGATCTTGAGCACCTGCTCACGATTGGCGATCTGCACCACGTCAGGATCGGTGGCATCTACCGCAGCCACGAGCTTTTCCCCCAGGTCCTGCCCGTTGAGCCAGTACGTCTGCAAAGCAGCCGCCCACGCGAAGGAATGTTCATCGCAGAACACCTCGGACTGAGACTCGCGCAACAGGGACTGCGGGACACGGCACAGCTCAGTCATCCGGCCTTGCTCACGACAAATGACCGCAAGCCAAAAGGCGTTGAGCCAGTTGACAACGTGGGCACTGCCACGAAGGTCCACAGCAGGAATCGTTCGCATTTTACGTGCGATACGACACTGGATCGAACCACCCTCCGCCCTCGCAGAGGCGAACAAGGCAGACCCGACCTGCATGGCCTGAACATATGCGGCCCACGTTCCGAACTCACCCGCCATCGGATCAAGGCTGCAACGAGCCTTGGCGAGAGTCACTGCTGCGCTGAAAGCACTACCCAGCGCAGAAGGGAACTCTTGCAAGTCGTTGATCTCTTCGCGAGCGTTCTCTTCAAGAACCTCGACACCACGCGCCAGTTGCGCGGAAGGAAACTCATGGCGCGGCACATTCACAGTCATCCAGTTTTCCCCATCACCCAATGTCGAAGTACTTCATAGGGACCTTCGGCTCAATCGATCGGAGTCACGCGCACGTCCCCGCCACGCTCTCGAATCCAACTCTCCAGCGCGTCACCCCCCAAGGTCCGAGTTGCCCCTTCTCCAACGAGTTGCGCCGGCCCGAACACTGTTCCCCTCAACCCCTGAACGACCGTGTTCTCGTCCAGCGTGACCTTGAAGGAGTTGCGCTCAAGCGTCGCGCCGGAAAGATCAGCTCCGGAGAAGTTCACGTCAAGAAGAGAAGCACCCCAGAACTGCGCATCCCGGAAAGAGGCACCGGAAGCATCAACTCCGCACAACGACGCCTTCACCATGTCTGTGCGGTCCAGGATGGCACCTCGCAGTACAGCATCGTCGAAGTTGACGCGAACCAGGGAAGCTCCGGTGAGATCTGCCTGAGAGAGGTCCGCCCACTCAACATCCGAACGGTACAGCTTCGCGCCAATCAGCCGGACACCTGTCATGTTGGCCTCGGTAAACCAGGACTCCGAGAAGTCCCCTCGTGACAGGTCAGCACCTCTCAGATCCAGTCCGACCGCATCAAGGCCACCCTGAGATTGAAGCCACTCCCGCAGACGCTCCGCCGCAACCGGGTCCACCGGAAAAGCTCCGGGAGCCCATCCCTTAGGGGTACCAGATGACATTGTCTTCCCAACCATTCCTCTCAACGATGGACCTGACGTCGTCAATCGCGGCTTGATTAGCGTTTCGGATATCCAGAATCACGATGCGCTTGTGCCCGACAATCTGCTCTTTCAGCTTGTTGACCCAACGGCCGTTGTTCGCTGGATTGTACGCACCCTTGAAGGGCTGGGACTTGTCGCGCACATTGTTGAACGGCGGCCAGTCCGAGTGGACACCCTTGATGTCGTAGTACCTCCCGGTACTCGCCGAGTAGAACTCGCCGCTGTCACGCTGGGGCGGGCGTCGGATGTCAGCGGGGAGACGCCCCTGATCCCGTAGATCCAACCCAACACGTGCTTCCTCCTGCGTCTTCGGCTTAATGCCCCAGTTATCGTCCGGGTCCCGCTGAAGGTGGTCAAAGTCCTCAGGATGCCGCCCTTCGACCTCTTCGAGGTGACTCCTGTGAGCCGCTCTCTCCTCAGGGGTGAGCTCCGGCACCGGCTCGTTCGCACGCTCAGCCTCCGCACCGTTCGAGGTCGATGCGTGGTGCTCACCGCTGTGGCCAGAATGCCCGCCTGCTGATGGGGCGCTCGTATCCGGCTGACGCCCGCCATGGTTCGGCGCACCACTGGAGGATCCGCCCCCGCTGTGGTCACCAACCGGTCCACTGCCACCACGAGCCGTGGACTCATGCGTATGCGCGCCTGTCTTGGCCCGTGCCAGCTCCCTCTCCGCAGGCATGTCCCCCGAAACAGCCCTCTGATCGGCCCGCGGCTCATGGTGTGCCGCGTCCTTCACGACCTTGCCGTCAGCGTCGACCGGTATGAACTTGCCGTCCTCCAGCCGCAGTTTGGAGCCGTCCGCCAGTTCCAGCACACTGTGCACCCGGTCGGCACCGAGAGCCGCCCCCACTCGCTGCTGAATCGCCGCCGTGACGTCAGAGATCTTCGGCAGAGAGCCGAGCGCCTTGCCGCCCAGTTTCAAACTGGCCGAAAGCGGGTCGAGGTACTCTCCCGCCCTGAGCGCGGTAGCACCGACCTTGGCCGCCGTACCGGCCTTGCCGGCCTCGCCGAGCTTTCCGGCGGCTGCGGCACCGATCCCCAAGGTCAAAACGTTGAAGACGACGGTGCCCGCCGCCTGTCCCGGGTTCTTCTCCCACATGTCCCATGCCACAAAGGACTTGCCGAAGTCCCGGGCGGCCTTCTTCTGCCGTTCGACGTCCGGATCCGGCTCGTCCTCACCGAAGGCCAGGTCCAGGAGCGAGGTGAACGGGGAGACCGAGTAGTGGCCGATGCCGGCGACGGTGTCCCCCAGTTGTCCCCACGCGTCACCATCGAATGTGACGAGGGATCCCAGGCCCTTGAGGCCCTCCCAGAAGCCGTCCTTGGCGAAGCCCTCCCAGGCGAAGCTCTTGATCTGGTAGCCGAGGTCCCAGGCGTGATGGGACTGCTCGACCGGGGAACCCCATGGCATCTCGGCCTGGTTCATGGTCTCGGCGTCGTAGCCGTACATCGCCGTCGTGAGGTCGACCTGGTGGCTGCCGTCGTCCTTGACGAACCGTGTCCCGCCCACGATCGCCGTGATTCTGTCGGCGGCATTGCGCTCCGCGTCCTGGAAGGCGGAGACAGTGGCGTTGATGTCCGTACGCAGCTTCTCGTGACGGTCGACCTTCTTGCTGTCGAAGGTCCACTCGTCGTCGCCCTCGACGGTCGTCAGGAACGCGGCGGCCTCGTCCCGCAGTTGCTCCAACCGCTTCGCGAGCGGCCTGGCCACCTGGACGAAGACGTCCAGGGCGTCGGCAACGGTCTCCAGGTGGTCCGCGAAGGCGCCCGCCTTGTCCGCCACGGGCCGGGTCGTGGCCAGCAATTGCCCTATCTCCGGGGCTTGGTAGTGGCCGTCGAGCAGCTGGAAACGGCCGTGCACGGCAAGCCCGTGCATCCGGATCCCGTCCGCGTCGCCACGCAGCCCGGTGGCGGCCTTCTCCAGCTCCTCGAAGTTGCCGATGTACTGCGGGACAGTCGTCGGGTATATGAGCCTCATTGGTGACCGCCCTGCTTGCCCGCACCGCCCGGCATCTCATCGGCCGAGGGCGCCTCGGCCGCCTTGTGTAAAGTGTCGGCGGCCATGTGGAGGTCACCGGCGAGGTAGAAACCCGCTGCCGCACCTGCGCCGTTCAACGACTTGACTGCGCGTACGCCGATGAAGGCAGCGTCGGATGCCGTCCTCTCGGCGAACTGTGTCAGGGCGATGCCGATGGGGCTCGGCGGGGCGTTGCCGCAGTACGCCCCGGAGATCGTGCCGGCCGATATGGCGGCGCTCCCCACGTTCTTGCCGTAGGACGCGAGATCCTGCTTCACGCCGTCGATCGAGTACTCGACGAGCGAGAGCACAAAACGAACTCCGGAGGGATCTATATCCCACCCAGGCATGCCCACCCCTTGGTTTGTCGCTGTCCCTGCGACGGTCCCCGTACCGGTCGTTTGCACGACTCAGCAGCGTCACGATGCGCCTGCGTCACGCATCTCGCACACTCTATCGAGGGCGTCTGACAACGCGGGGTTGACGAGTGGTCCGATCCTGCCGCCCGGCACGGCCGGGCCTGGAAGGCTGGATCGCGGCGGGGCCGGTACGGGGGGCTGACCGCCTCTGACAAACACGATCTGTCCAGGCGTCCGCCGTGGCGTCCGGAGCCCGCACGGCGTTGGTGGACAGGCACACAGGAGGTGGACACGCATGACTGAGGACGACAACAGCGTGGTACACGAGGCGGACGAGACCGGCTGGGAGATCGACCCGGCGGACGAGTCAGCGCTGCTCATGGTGGCGACGGGCCGTCAGATCGAGCTGTGGCGGGAAGACAGGGGGATGACACGGGTCGACCTCGCGGAGGCGATGGGCTACACCGCCAACTTCATCTACAGGGTTGAGAAGGGGCTACGCATCCCGAGGCCGGAGTTCCTGGACAGGCTGGACGAGGAACTGGAGGCAGGCGGCAAGATCTCCGCAATGAAGCAGGATCTGGCGCAAGCCCGGTACCCGAAGAAGATCCGGAACATCGTCAGGCTGGAGCGGGATGCCGTCGAGATCTGCACGTACAACAACTGCGTCATCGACGGCCTGTTGCAGACCGAGGACTACGTGCGAGCGGTGTTGCGCACCCGTCGGCCCCCGTTCCGGGAGGAAGAGCTCGAACGCCGACTGTCTGACCGTTTGGCTCGCCAGAAACTACTTCACACTCCGACGGCGGTGCCGTTCTTCAGTTACGTGCTGTGCGAATCTACTCTGCGCCGCCCCATCGGAGGCAGAATGGTGATGCGCAAGCAGCTCGAACATCTCCTGGAGATCAGCCAGTTGCGGAATGTGGATCTGCAAGTGCTGCCCCTGAACCGAGCGGAGAACTCTGGCCTCGACGGCCCGTTCCGCCTGCTGAAGCTCAAGGACGGCAAGATGGTCGGGCTGTACGGCGTGCAGTTGACCAATCGGGTGGTCACCGACGTCAACGAGACTCAGACTCTGGACCTGCGCTACGGAGCCGTCCGAGCTCAGGCCCTCACCCCACGCGAGTCGCTGTCCTTGATCGAGAAAGCACTGGGAGACACATGAACGCCGAACCACTTGTTGGGACAGAGGTCGAGTCGGGCTGGGCAAAAAGCAGCTACAGCGGTACTGACGAGCTCCAATGCGTCGAGGTCGGGACAGGAGCCGACACAGTCCGCATACGCGACTCCAAAACCCCAGCCAGCCGACACCTCGCATTCACCCCAGCGGCCTGGACCCGCTTCGTGGACCACACAGCTGCCACAACCCCCTGACGCCTACTTGCTCCCCCGCCGGAACGGCCACTGCCCCACCCTCCACCGGACCTCAAGCGGCACCCCCCACAGTCGGATGTCCGCGCACCCCAGTCCGGCACCGTTCCAGGGGAGTTGACCGTCCTTGGCCACCACGCCCACCGGCTCGGCCCCGCCGGAACGCCACAGCCGCAGCCACGGCCGGACCCGACGGCCGTACTGGGTCGCCGTCTCCGCCACCGCGCTCCTCCCCCTGGCCGCCGTCGGCTACGTCATCGCCGCAACACCGAGAAGCAGGACAACAGCCCAGCACATCAAGCCCACCCCCCTGCTGGACACCACCGCCCACTTCCTCCTCGCCGCCTGTCTCGTCCTGGCCGTCGCCCACCTCGCCGGCCGGCTCGCCGAGCGTCTCGGTCAGCCGAAGGTGATCGGCGAGATCTGCGCCGGAATCAGCCTGGGGCCCAGCCTGCTGGGCCGGTTCGCCCCCGGTGCGGTGGGCTGGTTGTTTCCGCAGCAGACGACTGCGATGCTCAATGGGCTCGCCCAACTCGGGCTGGTGGTCTTCATGTTCGGGGTGGGGCAGGAGCTCGGGGGCATGCGGCTGCGGGGGGCCGCGCGGCAGGCGTTGCTGGTGAGTCAGGCGTCTCTGCTGCTGCCCTTCGCGGCGGGTGCGCTCCTGGCGGTCCCGCTCTCGGAGCGCTATCTCGGCACCGGCGGCAGCCCTTTGGCGTTCGTGCTCTTCCTGGGGTGTGCGCTCAGTATCACGGCCTTCCCCGTGCTCGCGCGGATCCTCGAAGACCTCGGGCTGACCCGTACCCGGCCGGGACGGCTGAGTCTGTTCGCCGCCGCCGTGGGGGACGGCGGCAGCTGGCTGCTGCTGGCCGTGGTGCTGGCGGTGACCCAACAGGCTGGCCCCGCCAGGCTGTTGATCGGCCTCGGCGGAGCACTCGCGCTCGCCGTGGTCTGTGTCGGGCCGGTACGCGCGTACCTCGCGAGGCGGCCGGACCGCGACGGGACGGCGGCGGCCTCACCGGCGCTGTCGCTCCTGCTCGTCGCGGGCATCGCCGGTACGTCCGTCCTCTCCGCGAGCGTCGGTATCCACCAGTTGATCGGCGCCCTGCTGGCGGGCCTGGCCTGGCCCGCGCACCGTCGCTGGGCGGCCGGAGCGGCGGCGCCGCTGACGGCCACGGCCCGTACCGTCCTGCTGCCCTTCTTCTTCCTCGGGTTCGGGTTGTCGGTGGACATCGGCTCGCCGTCGACGGACGGCACCACGGCCCTCGTCCTGGCGGGCCTGCTGGCCGCCGCCGTGCTCACCAAGATCGTCGGGCCGGGCCTGTGCGCCCGCCTCACGGGCCTGCCGTGGCGGGAGTCCCTCACCCTGGGCGTCCTGCTGAACGCGCGCGGCCTCACGGAACTGGTCGTGCTGCAGATCGGTCACGAGGCGCGGCTGATCGACGACCGGATGCTGAGCCTGCTCACGATCGTGGCCCTGGTCACCACGGTCCTCACCGCGCCCCTGCTGCGTCTGACGGGCGCACACCGTCTGCCCGTCACGGGCGGCGAGCCCGTACCGCCTAAAGAACCGGCAGCATCTTTCTCCGCTCGAACGCCGTGACCTCCGAGCGGTACTCCTCCCACTCCTGCTTCTTGTTGCGCAGGAAGAAGTCGAAGACGTGCTCGCCGAGCGTCTCGGCGACCAGCTCGCTCTTCTCCATGAGCTCGATGGCCTCGCCGAGGTTCTGCGGCAGCGGCTCGATGCCCATCGCGCGCCGTTCGGCGTCGGACAGCGCCCACACGTCGTCGTCGGCGCCGGCGGGGAGCTCGTAGCCCTCCTCGATGCCCTTGAGGCCGGCCGCGAGCAGGACCGCGTAGGTCAGGTACGGATTCGCGCCCGAGTCGATGGAGCGGACCTCGACGCGCGTCGAACCGGTCTTGCCGGGCTTGTACATGGGGACCCGGATGAGGGCCGAGCGGTTGTTGTGGCCCCAGCAGATGTAGGAGGGGGCCTCGCCGCCGGCGCCGGCGGTGCGCTTGGAGCCGCCCCAGATGCGCTTGTAGGAGTTGACCCACTGGTTGGTGACGGCGGAGGTCTCGGCGGCGTGCCGCAGGAGGCCGGCGATGAAGGAGCGGCCGACCTTGGAGAGCTGGTACTCGGCGCCGGACTCGTGGAAGGCGTTGCGGTCGCCCTCGAAGAGCGACAGGTGGGTGTGCATGCCCGAACCCGGGTACTCGGAGAAGGGCTTGGGCATGAACGTCGCGTGCACGCCCTGCTCCAGGGCGACCTGCTTCATGACGATGCGGAAAGTCATGATGTTGTCGGCGGTCGACAGGGCGTCCGCGTAGCGCAGGTCGATCTCCTGCTGGCCGGGCGCGCCCTCGTGGTGGCTGAACTCGACCGAGATGCCCATGGATTCGAGCATGGTGATCGCCTGGCGGCGGAAGTCCATGCCGACGTTGGTGGGGGTGTGGTCGAAGTAGCCGGAGTTGTCGGCGGGCACGGGGCGGGTGCCGTCGACGGGCTTGTCCTTCAGCAGGAAGAACTCGATCTCGGGGTGGGTGTAGAAGGTGAAGCCGAGGTCGGAGGTCTTGGCGAGGATGCGCTTGAGGACATACCGGGGGTCGGCGTAGGACGGCGAGCCGTCGGGCATGAGGATGTCGCAGAACATCCGCGCCGTGCCGGGGGCCTCGGCGCGCCAGGGCAGGATCTGGAAGGTGCCCGGGTCCGGCTTGGCGATCATGTCGGACTCGTAGACGCGGGCGAAGCCCTCGATCGCGGAGCCGTCGAAGCCGATGCCCTCGTCGAAGGCCTGCTCCAGCTCGGCCGGGGCGACGGCGACGGACTTCAGATAGCCGAGGACGTCGGTGAACCACAGCCGCACGAACCGGATGTCGCGCTCTTCCAGGGTGCGGAGCACGAACTCCTGCTGCTTATCCATGTCTACCTATCCTTGCAGGTCGGACGGCTCCTGACGGCGGCGTCGGCGACGGCCGGGACTTGAGTATCGCCGCTCCGGGTTACCGGGGGGTTTCCGGCCGGAACCGGCTCCCCCGTGCATCGTACTTATGCCCGGATCGGTGGGTTGGCCAGCACGGCGGCGGCGACGGCCTGCGGACGGTCGTACATCAGCAGGTGTCCGGCGGGGGCGACGGCCTCGAAGCGGCCGTCGAGGAGCTCGGCCAGCGCCCGCTGCCGCTCCAGCCAGCGCCGCTCCAGCCAGGAACCGGTCCCGGGGGAGGCGGCCAGCACGGTCACCGGTACGGGTGGCAGGGGGTGCCGCTCGCGCAGCGCGTGCAGCTCGGCGGCGACGTCGCGGTAGCGGGCGTTCTCCATGAGCAGGGCGCGCGCCACCCGGCCCGTGCCGTACGTGCGCCGCACCAGCTCGGCGGGGGCCGGGTCCTGGCCGGTCACGGAGGAGGCGCGCACGGACAGGGCGCGCAGGGAGGGGCCGAGCGCGCGCGGCAGGCCGGCGGCGGCCAGGACCCGGCCGCGCGCCTCGGCGGCGGACGTGCGCAACTCGCGGGCGGGCGCGGGCCGTACGTCCTCCTCGACGCTGCCGTCGACGAGGACGACACCGGCGGTGCGCCCGGGGTGCAGGCGGGCGAACGCCTCCGCGTGGAAGCCGGCGAGGGAGTGGCCGACGACCGTCACCGGGCCGCCCAGGCCCAGGGCGTCGAGGACGCCCGCTATCCGGTCCGCCTCCCCCGCCGCCGTGGGCGGCTCGACGGGCGGGGCGCTGAAGCCGAGGCCGGGGCGGTCGAAGCGGACGACCGTGCGGTGCGGGGCGAGCAGCGGCACGACGGGCTCCCAGTCGAACCAGCTCATGCCGAGCCCGGGGCTCAGCACACAGGCCGGGCCCCGCCCCTCGCGCACCACGTGCAGCGGGACGCCGCCGACCCGCAGCATGCGCCCCGGCGGGCGCTCGATGCCGTCCGTGCCGCCCATGCCGTGCGTCCCCCTTCGGTCGTGCCTGCTCACCGCGCCAACGGACGGTCGGGGCGTGCCGGTTCCCGGGCCCGCGCGGTCCCACGCGAACCGTACCGGCCCCGGGGACGTCCGTACGCGCCCGCGGACCGCTCCCCGTCGGCTAGCCTTCGGCGGGTTCGCGGTGCTCCGCCGCCACCCAGTGCGGTTTGCGCAGCGCCAGGAACGACAGCGGCGCGAGGAAGCCGATCACCAGCAGGCCGCCGCCGACGGTGAGCAGATAGCTCCACACCGGCTGGTCGCCGAACTGCTCCGGCGGCAGGAAGCCGATGCACATCGCCGCCAGGGAGGACAGCAGGCCCACGCCCGCGACGAGCGGCAGGGCGGGGACGCGGAAGCCGCGCGGGCGCTCCGGCTGGGTCTTCCGCAGCCGCACGACGGCGGCGAACATCAGCAGGTACACCACGAGATAGATCTGCGCGGTGATCACCGAGAAGATCCAGTACACGCTGGAGACGTTCGGCACGAAGGCGTAGAGCAGCGCGATCAGGGTGGTCAGCCCGCCCTGGGCGACCATGATGTTGCGCTGCACGCCGTGCTTGTTGAGCCGCTGCAGCGCGGGCGGCAGATAGCCCTCCTGCCGGGCCACCATCAGCAGGCCCTTGGACGGGCCGGCCAGCCACGCGAGCATGCCGCCGAGCGCGGCCGCGACCAGCATGACGGCGACGACCTTGGTGAGCCAGCCGACCCCGAAGTGGTCGAAGAAGCCCTGGAACGCCTGCATCACGCCGCCGGTCAGCGTCAGGTCCTCGCCGGGCATGACCCAGCTGATCGCCAGCGCGGGCAGGATGAAGATCAGCAGCACGAGGCCGGTGGCCGCGAAGACCGAGCGCGGGAACTGCCTGCCGGGCTCGCGCAGCGAGGAGACGTGCACGCCGTTCATCTCCATGCCGGAGTACGACAGGAAGTTGCCGACGATCAGTACGAGGCTGCCCAGGCCCGTCCACGGCGGCAGCAGGTGGCCGCTGTCCATGGGCGCGGCGGGCGCGTTGCCCTGGCCGAGGAAGACCAGCCCGAGGACGACCAGGACCACGCCGGGCACCAGCGTGCCGATGACCAGGCCCAGGCTCGACAGGCCCGCGACCGCCTTCGTGCCGCGCGAGGAGATCAGCACGCCCGCCCAGTAGACGACCACGATCACGATCGCGACGTAGACGCCGTTGTCGGCCAGGCGCGGGTCGACGACGTAGGCGAAGGTACTGGCCACGTAGGCCAGCAGGCTCGGGTAGTAGGCGATCGTCATCGCGAACTGGCACCACACCGCGAGGAAGCCCAGCGGCTTCGACGACAGCCCCTCGCTCACCCACCGATAGACGCCGCCCGTCCACCCCGAGGCCAGTTCGGCCGAGACCAGGGCGGTCGGCAGCAGGAAGACGAGGGCGGGCAGGAGGTAGAGGAAGACGGCCGCGAGTCCGTACAGCGCCATCGACGGGGCCGGGCGCAGATTGGCGACGGAGGCGGTGGTCATCATCGCGAGGGTCACCCACGAGATGAACTGGGTCCGCGTCGCGGCGGGGGCGGGGGCAGGGGCAGCAGCGGTGAGGGGACGTTCGTCCCGCACCTGTTCCGTGCTGGTCATGTGGGGTCGAGCGTTCCTTCAGGGCTGTGCAGAGAGCTGTGCGGAAAGTTGTAACGACCCATAATCCAGCCTTGGGGACCCTGCGCGCACATCGGATACCCGCAGGGGGTAGGGTCGCGCCGCGAGGTCACGACGGGCGGAGAGGCGCGATGCACGAGCAGCGGGGGGCCACCGCGTGGTGCGGTCGGCTGCTGCTGTTCGCGGCGCTGCTGCTCGGGATCGTGACGATGCACACGCTGGGGCACCCGCGGCACGATGCGGCTGCCGCCGCGCACGGTTCCGGGGCGCACGCTGGATCCGCCGCGCAGCACGCGCACGAGACCGAAGCACACCAGGCCGTGCCTGCGCTGCACGCTGCGCCCGTGCGTCCCGCACCGGAAGGCGCCGCTCAGCCCGCCCCCGGCGGGCTCGGTATGGACCCCTCGTCCGTCTGTCTCGCCGTGCTCGGTGCCGGGCTGCTGCTCCTCGTGCTGCGCGAGCTCTTCCGTGCCGCCCAGCGGCGATTCCGCGCGCCCGGAGTCCGCATCCGGGCAGCGCTGTTGCGGGCCCTGTGGCCCATTCCGCCCCCGCCCCGGGGCAAGTCCCTCGCCCGGTTGTCGGTGCTGCGTACGTAGGTCGCGCCGGCGCGCTCGCGCCTGCCCGTACGTACCACCAACCGGCAACACCCGAAAGGGACTTCACCATGCGTACCCCCACCCGCCGTTCCGTCCTCGCGGCCGGTGCCGCTCTCGCCGGGGGCGGTCTGCTCGCCGCCTGCGGGAAGGGCTCCGACGGCGCCTCCCCCACCGCGTCGGCGGCGTCCGCCGGCTACGTCGCCCCCGACGGGCCGGAGGTCGCGGCCGCCGAGGCGCGGCGCGGCTCCGGGCCCGTACGGGAGGCGGCGCTGACCGCGACGCGCGCGCGGCTCGACCTGGGCGGCGGTGTCGCCGTCGACTCCTGGGCGTACGACGGGCAGCTGCCCGGCCGGGAGATCCGGGTCTCCGCCGGGGACACCCTCGCGCTGACCCTGGCCAACCATCTGCCCGAGCCCACGTCCGCGCACTGGCACGGGCTCGCGCTGCGCAACGACATGGACGGCGTCCCGGGGCTGACCCAGCAGGCGGTGAAGGCGGGGGCGTCGTTCACCTACCGCTTCACGGTGCCGCACCCGGGCACGTACTGGTTCCACCCGCACTCGGGCGTCCAGCAGGACCGCGGCCTGTACGCACCGCTGATCGTCGAGGACCCGAAGGAGCCGCTGAAGTACGACAAGGAGTGGGTCGTCGTCCTCGACGACTGGGTCGACGGTGTGGACGGCAGCACCCCGGACGCGGTCCTCGCCGAACTCGCCCGCGGCATGGGCGACATGGGCGGTATGCACCACGGCGGTGGCCACGACATGAGCGGGATGGATCACGGCGGCGGCCACGACATGGGCGCGATGTCCGGGATGTCCATGGCGGCGGCCGGCTCCCCCTCCCCTGCGCCCTCCGGCCCCTCCCGCATGCTCATGGGCGCCGACAGCCCCCTCCTCGGCGGTGACGCGGGCGACGTGGCCTACCCCCACTACCTGGTCAACGGGCGCACCGCCGCCGATCCGCAGACATTCACGGCCAAGCCCGGCGACCGGGTGCGGATCCGCTTGATCAACGCGGGCGGTGACACCGCCTTCCGGGTCGCGCTGGGCGGTCACCGGATGACGGTGACGCACACCGACGGCTACCCGGTGGAGCACGCGCAGACGGATGCGCTGCTGCTGGGCATGGGCGAGCGCTACGACGTCCTCGTCGAGGTCCAGAACGGGGTGTTCCCGCTGACCGCGCTCGCCGAGGGCAAGAAGGCCTCGGCGCTGGCGCTGCTGCGTACGGGCGGGGGCGCGGCGCCGGACGCGTCCGTACGGCCCCGGGAGCTGGACGGCACGCTGCTGACCGCCGACCGTCTCAGGGCGGCCGAGGGCGCCCGCCTCGGCGGCCGCAAGCCGGACCGTACGGTCCCGCTGCGGCTGACCGGTTCGATGGCGAAGTACGACTGGGCCGTCAACGGCAAGAAGTACGCGCCGGACCAGCGCTACCCGGTGGCGGCGGGCGAGCGCGTCCGGCTGGCGTTCGTCAACAACACCACCATGTGGCACCCGATGCACCTGCACGGGCACACCTTCGCGCTGCCCGGCGGCGGGCCGCGCAAGGACACCGCGATCGTGCTGCCCGGGCAGCGCCTGGAGGTCGACTTCGACGCCGACAACCCGGGCCTGTGGATGCTGCACTGCCACAACGTCTACCACGCGGAGTCGGGGATGATGACCGTCCTCGGGTACACGAGGTGACGCCCGGCACCTGACGGTCCCGCCGACGCCGGAAGAGATCGCGTCAGAGTGACGGTTACCCTTGAGGCGTGCCACAACTTCGCCTCGCTCTGAACCAGATCGACTCCTGCGTCGGCGACCTCGCCGGCAACGCCGATGCGATCGTCCACCGGACCCGGCGCGCCGCCGAACAGGGAGCCCATCTGGCGGCCTTCCCCGAGATGGCGCTGACCGGCTACCCCGTCGAGGACCTCGCGCTGCGGCCGTCCTTCGTGGAGGCCAGCCGGGCGGCGCTCACGGCGCTCGCCGGGCGGCTCGCGGAGGAGGGGCTGGGCGAGCTGCCGGTGCTCGTCGGCTACCTCGACCGCAGCGAGCAGGCGCGGCCCCGCCTGGGCCGGCCCGCCGGGTCCCCGCTGAACGCGGCCGCCGTGCTGCACCGGGGCGCCGTCGCGCTGCGCTTCGCCAAGCACCACCTGCCGAACTACGGCGTCTTCGACGAGTTCCGCTACTTCGTGCCCGGCGAGACGATGCCCGTGATCCGGGTGCGCGGCGTGGATGTCGCGCTGGCCATCTGCGAGGACCTGTGGCAGGAGGGCGGCCGGGTGCCCGCCGCCCGGACCGCCGGGGCCGGGCTGCTGCTGTCGGTCAACGCCTCGCCGTACGAGCGGGAGAAGGACGACACCCGTCTGGAGCTGGTGCGCAAGCGCGCCCAGGAGGCCGGCTGCACGACCGCCTACCTGGCGATGGTCGGCGGGCAGGACGAGCTGGTCTTCGACGGCGACTCCATCGTCGTCGACCGGAACGGCGAAGTGATCACGCGGGCCCCGCAGTTCGAGGAGACATGCCTGCTCGTCGACCTCGATCTGCCGGCCGCCGGCGAGGTCCCCTCGGGGGTCGTGGACGACGGGCTGCGGATCGAGCACGTGACGCTGTCCGCGGAGCCGGTGGCCGCGTACGAGCCGCTGCCGCCGGCTCCGGCGCCGCACCTGGGCGACGACGCGGAGGTGTACCAGGCGCTGGTCACGGGCCTGCGCGCGTACGTGACGAAGAACGGCTTCCGCAGCGTGCTGATCGGTCTGTCCGGCGGCATCGACTCGGCGCTGGTCGCGGCCATCGCGTGCGACGCGGTCGGGGCCGCGAACGTGTACGGCGTGGCGATGCCCTCGCGGTACTCCTCCGAGCACTCCGTGGGCGACGCCGAGGAGCTGGCCCGGCGCACCGGGCTGAACTTCCGTACCGTCCCCATTGCCCCCATGTTCGACGCGTACATGGGCGCGCTGGGGCTGACCGGGCTCGCCGAGGAGAACCTGCAGTCGCGGCTGCGCGGCACGATGCTGATGGCGATCTCCAACCAGGAGGGCCACATCGTGCTCGCGCCGGGCAACAAGTCCGAGCTGGCGTGCGGCTATTCGACGCTGTACGGCGACTCGGTCGGCGCGTACGGGCCGATCAAGGACGTCTACAAGACGTCGATCTTCCGGCTCGCGAAGTGGCGCAACCAGGCGGCCGCGGAGCGCGGGGAGACGCCGCCGATCCCGGAGAACTCCATCACCAAGCCGCCGAGCGCGGAGCTGCGGCCGGGCCAGGTCGACACGGACTCGCTGCCGGACTACGACGTGCTCGACGCGGTCCTGGAGCTGTACGTCGACGGAGACAGGGGCCGGGCGGACATCGTCGCGGCGGGCTTCGAGCCGGAGCTGGTCACGCGCGTGCTGCGGATGGTCGACACGGCGGAGTACAAGCGCCGCCAGTACCCGCCGGGCACGAAGATCTCCGCGAAGGGCTTCGGCAAGGACCGCCGCCTGCCGATCACGAACCGCTGGCGCGAGTCCTCGTAGGACGGCGCACGCACGCCGCGGGGCCCGGACGTCGCCGTCCGGGCCCCGCGCTCGTATGCCGTCAGAGCTTGACGCGCGCCGCCACCGGCAGGTGGTCGCTGCCCGTCTCCGGCAGGGTCCAGGCGGTGACCGGTTCCACGTCGCGCACCATGATCTGGTCGATGCGGGCCATGGGGAACGCCGCGGGCCAGCTGAAGCCGAAGCCGCTGCCGGCGACGCCCTGCGCCGAGCGCATCTGCGAGGTGATGGGGGCCAGCGAGCGGTCGTTCATGGTGCCGTTGAAGTCGCCGAGCAGGATGACCTTCTTGACCTGCTCGCCGGCGATCGCGCGGCCGAGGGCCTCGGCGCTGCTGTCGCGCTGCCCGGCGGTGAAGCCGGCGTTGAACTTCACGCGCACGGACGGCAGATGGGCGACGTAGACCTTCACGGCGCCCTTGGGGGTGCGCACGGTGGCGCTGAGGGCGCGGGTCCAGCCCATGCGGATGTCGACGGGCTGCGCGTCCTCGACGGGATACTTGCTCCAGACGCCGACGGTGCCCTGCACCGAGTGGTACTTGTACGTGCCGGCGAGCGCCTTCTCGTAGACGGGCACGGCGGAGGGCTTGAGCTCCTCCAGGGCGAGGATGTCCGCGCCGGAGGCGGCGACGTCCTTGGCGGTGGTGACGGGGTCGGGGTTCTCGGCGTTCACGTTGTGGCTGACGACCATGAGGTCGCCGCCGCTGCCGGTCTTGTCGGTCAGCAGCCCGCCGAAGAGGTTCGTCCAGGCGATGGCGGGCAGCAGCAGCGCGATCAGCGCGGTGGCCGAGCGGCGCAGCACGGCGAGGACGAGCAGGACGGGTATGCCCAGGCCCAGCCAGGGCAGGAAGGTCTCGGTGAGGCTGCCGAGGTTGCCGACCTGGTTGGGCAGGTGGGTGTGCAGGATCATCACCAGGCCCAGCAGCACGGCGAGGGCGGCGAGGACGATGCCGCGCCGCCAGACACCGGGGCCGCGCCAGCGCCGGGCGAGGCGCCGGACCCGGGTGCCGGTCCCCCGCGGACCGGTTCCTTCGCGGTCCGTCTCCGCCATGTACCCCTGCGCCATCGGCTGTCCCCAACTCCTCGTCCCCTGCGGCCCCCGGTCCACCCGAACCATAGGTGATCTTGCGCGGTGCGCTGCGGGGGCATGGCCGACGCTCCCCGTCCGGGGAGCGTCGGTGGGGAGGACGTACGGGCCGTCGGCCCGGGTTCCGGCGCCCGGGCCGTACTGGAGTGCTGTGACAGAACGGGCATATTCGAGGCGGGGCAGGGCCGTTGTCCGACAGGTGGGCCTGTTCCGCGCGGGGACTACGTCCGGGGGCGGACCCCTTCGAGCACCGTGTCCACGATCTGCTCGGAGAGCCCCTCGGGCAGCTCGCGCCAGGCGTGCAGCACGGCGCGGGAGAGCATGGGGCTGACGAACAGGTCGGTGAGCAGGTCGACGTCCACGTCGGCACGGATCTCGCCGGTGGCCATGCCACGCCGCAACACGGCGTGGATGGCCTCGCGGCGCGCGGTGACGACCGTCTCGTGGTACTCGCGCCACAGTCCGGGCTGGGCCTGCATCTGCGTGATGAGGGTGCGCAGCAGCGCGGAGGAGCGGCGGGCCAGGCCCCGGCGGCGCAGGAACTCCAGCACGACGACGAGGTCGTCGCGCACGGTGCCGCCGGGGGGCTCGGGCTGGGGCTCGTCCAGGGAGCGCAGCACGTCGATCATGAGGGCTTCCTTGCCGGCCCAGCGCCGGTAGACGGTCGCCTTGCCGACGCCGGCCTCGCGGGCTATGCGCTCGACGGACAGCTCGCCGATGGTGACGCCCTCCTCCAGCAGCCGCAGGACGGTCTCGATGACGGCACTGTCGACGGCGGCGTTGCGCGGCCGTCCGCGGGTCCGCTCACGCATGGCGGGGGCCGCCTCCTTCGTGCTCACGCGTCCGCTCCCGCCTCGGCCGTACGGGCGGGCGCGGCGCTCTCCCCGGGGCGGGGGCCGCCCTTGCCCGGCAGGAACAGGGCGACGACGAGCGCGCCGAGCAGGGCGACGGCGGTGGAGCCGATGACGGTGACGTGCATGGCGTGGATGAAGGCGTCGTTGGCGGGGGCGACGAGCTCCTTGCCCGCCGGGCCGAGCTGCCCGGCGACGCCGAGGGTGGCCTCGATGGACTCGCCGGCGGCGTGCCGGGCGGAGTCGGAGAGGCCGGGCACGGCGGCCAGCCTGTCGGCGATGCCGTCGCGGTAGGTGGTCGACAGCAGGGAGCCGAGGACCGCGACGCCGAGGGCGCCGCCGATCTGCCGGAAGGTGTTGTTGACGGCGGAGCCGGAGCCGGCCTTCTCCCGCGGCATCGACTGCATGATCGAGACGGTCGCGGGCGGCATGATGTGCGCCATGGCGGAGCCCTGGACGAAGAAGATCACTTCCAGGATCCAGATCGGGGTGCCGGCGTCCAGCAGCAGGAAGCCCGCCATGGTGGCGGCGACCAGCACCATGCCGACGGCGCACACGGCACGCGCGCCGAACCTGCGGACCGCGTGCCGGGCGCGCGGCGCGAAGAACATCTGGGCGGCGGCGAGCGGCAGGAGCAGCAGCCCGCTCTGCAGCGGGGTGTAGCCGCGCACACTCTGGTTGTAGAAGACGATGAAGAAGGTCGTGCCCATCAGCGCGAAGAAGACCAGCGAGATGGAGGAGACGGCGGCGGAGAAGGCCGGGTTGCGGAAGTAGCGGACGTCGATGGCCGGGTGGTCGGTGCGCCGCTCGTGCAGGACGAACAGGACGAGCACGAGCAGGCCGCCGCCGACGGTGCCCCACACCTCGGGATCGGTGAAGTCGGCGAGCTGTCCGGCCTTGATGATGCCGTAGACGAGCAGGACGAGGCCGACGACGGACAGCAGCACGCCGACGGGGTCCAGCCGGCCGGGGCTGGGGTCCTTGGAGTCGGGCACCAGCAGCACCATCGCGATCAGTCCGGCGACGACGATGGGCACGTTGACGAGGAAGACCGAGCCCCACCAGAAGTGGGTGAGCAGGATGCCGCCGGTGATCGGGCCGATGGCGATGGCCAGGCCGACGGCGCCGGCCCATATCCCGATGGCCCTGGGCTGCTCCTCGCGCTCGAAGACGTTCATGATGATGGCGAGGGTCGCGGGCATCACGAACGCGCCGCCGAAGCCCATCACCGCGCGGAAGGCGATGAGTTCGCCGGAGGATCCGGAGAAGGCGGAGAAGACCGAGCCGATGCCGAAGACGGTGATGCCGAAGAGCAGGGTCTTCTTGCGGCCGTAGCGGTCGCCCAGGAGTCCGGCGGTGAACAGTATTCCGGCGAAGACCAGCGTGTAGGCGTTGATGGCCCACTCCAGCTGGCTCTGGGTGGCGCCCAGGCCGTCGGGGGCCGGGGAGGCGATGGTCTTCATCGCCACGTTGAGGATCGAGTTGTCCAGCACGACGATCAGCAGGCTGAACAGCAGGACGGCGAGGATCGCCCAGCGTCTGCGGTGCACGGCCTCGGGCACCTTGCGCGCGGGGGCCTCCGCGGGGGACGCGGACGGGGACGGGGGTCTGGGCGTACTGGCCATACGGCCCACCCTAGACCTTTTTCGATACGGCACCGTCTCGTATTGGAAAAGTCGACGGAAAGCCCGGGCGAGCACGCGGGGCGGGGCGTGACAGCATGGAGGTGATCCGGGGACGCCGCGACGGCGCCCCGAGACGACGACGGACAACAAGGAGCCAGTGCCATGACGCACGCCTTGCACACACCCGACAGCAGCCCCGCCAACCCCAAGGCGCTGTACGGGGGATCGAGCTCGCGGCGCATCACCGTCCGCGACATCGCCGCCGCCAAGGAGCGCGGCGAGAAGTGGCCGATGCTCACCGCCTACGACGCGATGACGGCCTCCGTCCTCGACGAGGCCGGCATACCCGTCCTGCTCGTCGGCGACTCGATGGGCAACTGCCACCTGGGCTACGACTCCACCGTGCCCGTGACCATGGACGAGATCACCCTGCTGTCGGCCGCCGTGGTGCGCGGCACCCGGCGCGCCCTGGTCGTGGCCGACCTGCCCTTCGGCTCGTACCAGGAAGGCCCGGTCCAGGCGCTGCGCAGCGCGACCCGGCTGGTGAAGGAGGCCGGGGTCGCGGCGGTGAAGCTGGAGGGCGGCGAGCGCTCCGCCGAGCAGATCGCCCTGCTCGTCGACTCCGGCATCCCGGTCATGGCCCACATCGGGCTGACCCCGCAGTCCGTCAACGCCTACGGCGGCTACCCGGTGCAGGGGCGGGGCGACGAGGCCGCGCACCGGCTGCTGCGCGACGCCAAGGCCGTGCAGGACGCGGGCGCGTTCTCGGTGGTGCTGGAGCTGGTCCCGGCCGAGCTCGCGGCCGAGGTCACCCGCACCCTGCACATCCCCACGGTCGGTATCGGCGCGGGCCCGCACTGCGACGCGCAGGTGCTGGTGTGGACGGACATGGCCGGGATGACCGGCGGCCGGGTGCCGCGCTTCGTCAAGCAGTACGGGCAGCTGCGCACGGCCCTCGGGGAGGCGGCCCGGGGCTTCGCGCGGGACGTCGTCGACGGGACGTACCCGGCGCCGGAGCACTGCTTCCACTGATACCCGCGTGAGCCGGGCCACCGCGCCGACAGCCCGTACGGGACGGGCTGTCGGCGCGGTGTCGGTGCTCTGTCGGCGGGCTGTCGGTGGTCTGTCGGGGCGTTGTCAGTGGGTGCTGGCACCGTGGAGGGCATGACGCGAAACGACACCTCGACCCGCGGCGGGAACGCCGTCGAAGTCCGGGGCCTGGTCAAGCAGTTCGGGGGCCCGACAGGCACCCGGGCGCTGGACGGGGTCGACCTGGACGTGCGCGAGGGCACGGTCCTCGGCGTGCTCGGCCCCAACGGCGCCGGCAAGACCACGCTCGTGCGGATCCTGTCCACGCTGATCCGGCCGGACGCGGGCACCGCCCGGGTCGCGGGCTTCGACGTGCTGACCCAGCCCCGGCAGCTGCGCCGGGCCATCGGCCTGACCGGGCAGTACGCCTCGGTCGACGAGAAGCTCTCCGGCTTCGAGAACCTGTACATGATCGGCCGGCTCCTCGACCTCTCCCGCAAGGAGTCCCGCTCCCGGGCCGCCGAGCTGCTGGAGCGGTTCTCCCTGACGGAGGCCGCCAAGCGCCCGTCCGGGCAGTACTCGGGCGGTATGCGGCGCCGGCTCGACCTGGCCGCCTCCATGATCGGCCGCCCGGCCGTGCTCTATCTGGACGAGCCCACCACGGGCCTGGACCCGCGCACCCGCAACGAGGTGTGGGAGGAGGTCCAGCGCATGGTGGGCGCGGGCAGCACGGTCCTGCTCACCACGCAGTACATGGAGGAGGCCGAGCAGCTCGCGCAGGAGCTGACGGTCATCGACCGGGGCCGGGTGATCGCCGGCGGCCGCGTCGCGGAGCTCAAGGCGAAGGTCGGCGGGCGCACCCTCCAGGTCCGCCCCGCGGACCGGGCCGAACTGCCCCGGATGGCGGGCGCGTTGGCGCAGGCGGATCTCGACGGTGTGGCGGGCGCGACGGTCGACGCGGCGGAGGGCGTCGTCAACGTGCCGATCGTCAGTGACGCCCAACTGACCGCCGTGGTGCGGCTGCTGGGCGAGCGCGGCTTCGCGATCGCCGGGATCAGCACCCATCTGCCCAGCCTCGACGAGGTGTTCCTGGCCATCACCGGCCAGAAGACCTCCACCCCGGCCGACGAGAAGAGCGACGAACTGCAGGAGGTCGCCGCATGAGCGCGGCAACGGCAACGGTGACGGAGAGCGCCGCGCCCGTGGCGGCGTCCGGCGAGGGACGGATCGGCCCGCGCGGCCATCTGCGGCACATCGGGGCGCTCGCGCGCCGCAATCTGCTCCAGATCAAGGCGGACCCGGAGTCGATGTTCGACGCCCTGGTGATGCCCGTCATCTTCATCCTGCTGTTCACCTACGTCTTCGGCGGCGTCGTCGCCGGCAAGGGGAACCAGGCCGAGTATGTGAACTACCTGGTGCCCGGCCTGATGGCGATGATGGGCATGAACGTGTCGATGGCCGTGGGCATGGGCATCAACGAGGACTTCAAGAAGGGGGTGATGGACCGCTTCCGCACCCTGCCGATAGCCAGGTCCTCCGTCCTCGTCGCGAAGATCGTCGTGGAGACCGGGCGGACGCTCGTGGCCTGCACGATCCTGCTGGGCATGGGCTTCCTGCTGGGGCTGAGCATCAAGACCTCGGTGCTGGAGCTCCTGGCGGCGGTCGGGCTCGCCCTGCTCTTCGGGGCCTCCCTGATGTGGATATTCATCCTGCTGGGCCTGACCATGCGCAACGCGCAGGCGGTGCAGGGAGTGGCCATGCTCGTGCTGATGCCGCTGCAGTTCGGCAGCTCCATCTTCACGCCGCCGACCTCGATGCCGGGCTGGCTGGAGGCGTTCACGAAGTACAACCCGCTGTCCAACCTGGCCGACGCCGCACGCCACTTGATCAACGGCGGTCCGCTCGGGCACTCCGTGTGGATGACCCTCGCGTGGGCCGTGGGCATCACGGTCGTCACCGCGCCGCTGGCCGTCAAGCGCTTCCGCGACAAGACCTGACGGTCCGTCGGGGAAGCGGGGGCTTGCCGGAACGGCCGTACGGCCGGGGCCCGCGTCAGACGAAGGCGGCCGCCTCGACGGGGGTGAGGCGGCTGCCCTCGGCGCGGGCACGCCCGTACGCCTCGGGGCCGAGGGCCGCCAGCGCCCCCGCCTCGGCGCGTTCGCGGACCTCGCGGACGACGGAGGGCTCGTAGTAGCCCCGGGGCAGGGCCGTGCTCGCGGCGCCCAGCAGCCGGGCCGCGCGCACCGCGTGCTCCGCGCCCCCGGGTGCGCCGTCCGCGAGTGCGGCGCGGGCGAGTTCGGCGTGGGCGAGCGCGCCGTGGGTCAGCTGCGCCGCCGGCAGCTGACCGGCGACGAGCGCCACGAGCGGGTCCCGCGACTTCTCCAGCGCTTCCCGCACCTTCGGCAGGGCGTCCCGCGGCCGGCCCTCCACGATGTCCACCCAGGCCAGCAGCCCGGCCATCATGCCCTGGAACAGGTCGATGTGCCGGTTGCCGAACTCCCGCAGCAGATCCTCGAAGAGCACGCGCGCCTCCCCGGCGCGGCCGCTGCGCACCAGGACGACACCGAGCACGACCCGGGCGAAGAAGTCCCCGTCGCTGCTGGTCTGCTGGGCGCCGGCCACGGCCTCGCGCAGCATGGCCTCGGCCTCCGCGAAACCGATCGCCCCGGACTCCAGGAGGGCGTCGGCGAGCCGGGCGCGCAGCAGCGGCACCTGATTGTTGGCGCCCAGGTCCCGGGCGCTGTCGATCGCGGCCCGGTAGTCCTCGGCGGCGGCCTCGAACTCCCCGCGCCGCTCACGGGACTCGGCCCGGCCGGACAGGGCCTCGGCCACGCCCCAGGCGTCACCGAGCCGGCGGAAGAGCGCCAGGCTCTCGTCGGCGTCGCGGGCGCCCTCCGCCCAGTGATCGCGGTTCTCGTTGCGGAACTTGGCCCGCATCTGCAGGATGTGGGCCAGCTCCCAGTCGTAGCCGAGCTCGCGGCACAGCCGCTCCAGACGGTCCAGGCTCCGGTCGAGCCCGGCGAGGTCACCGACGAGCAGCCTGGCGTAGAACCACATCATGCCCGGCACCCGGCAGTTCTGCGGCAGGCCCGGTTCGTAGGTGTCGATGATGGCCCGCAGCCGGCGCTGTACCGCCTCCTCGCCGAAGACCCTCATGTCGGTCTCGGAGTTGGCGAGAGCGATCAGGTGCACTCCGCGCCGGGCCTCCTGCAACAGCTCCGGTCCCATCGGCGGCGGCGCGGCGGTGCAGCTCACGTACAGCGGCGGGGCGGGCTCGACGGGCTCCGCGAAGGGGTCCGGGCCCAGGGCGGCGGCCGCGCCCCCCAGGGTGCGGCCGTCGGCGCGGTGGTCGCGCAGCTGCCAGAACCAGCCGAGGGAGAGCACCAGGCACAGGGCCTCCTGCTCGTCCTCGGCGGCGACGGCCCGGCGCAGCGCGGTGCGCAGGTTGTCGTGCTCCAGCTCCAGACGGTCCAGCCACTCCGCCTGGCGGGGGCCGCGCAGCAACGGGTCGGCGGTACGGGCGAGTTCACGGTAGTGGACGAGGTGGCGGCGCTCGGCGGCGGTCCGGTCGCCGGCCTCGGTGAGGCGTTCGGCGGCGTACTCGCCGACGGTCTCCAGCAGCCGGTAGCGCATCGCGCCGTCGGCGGCGGGGGCGGCGACCACGAGGGACTTGTCGACGAGCGACCCGAGAAGGACGGCGACATCACGGGACGAAACCTCCCCGTCCTCCCCCTCCTCCCCGTCGTCCGAGCACACCGCTTCGGCGGCGGCGAGGTCGCAGCCGCCGGAGAAGACGGACAGTCTGCGCAGCACGGCGCGTTCGGGCCCGTCGAGCAGGTCCCAGGACCAGTCGACGACCGCGCGCAGCGTCTGCTGGCGGGGCAGGACGGTACGGCTGCCGGAGGTCAGCAGTCTGAAGCGGTCGTCGAGCCGGTCGGCGAGGCCGCGCGGGGTGAGCAACCGCAGCCGGGCGGCGGCCAGTTCGATGGCCAGGGGCAGTCCGTCGAGGCGCCGGCAGATCTCGGCGCACGCCTCCGGATCGTCCTCGGTGCGGAAGCCGGGCCGGGCGGCGGCGCCCCGGTCGGCGAGCAGCCGCAGCGCGACGGGGTCGGGCAGCGGCTCGACGGGCCGCACGGACTCGCCCGGTACGGCGAGGGGTTCGCGGCTCGTGGCGAGCACGGTGACGCCGGGGCAGTGCGCGAGGAGGGTCTCGGCGAGGCGGGCGGCGGCGTCCACGACGTGTTCGCAGTTGTCGAGGACGAGCAGCATGCGGCGGGCCGCGCAGTGCTCGGCGAGCCGTACGAGCGGGTCGAGCGCGGAGGCGTCCCCGGCGGCGGCCCGCAGGCCCTCGGCGGAGGCGGCGCGCACGACGGTCTCGCGGGCGCCGAGCGCGGTGAGCACAGCTTCCGGAACGGTCTCGGGGTCGTCCAGCGGCGCGAGTTCGGCGAACCACACCCCGTCCGGCCACGCCCCGCCCCCGGCGGCGGCCTCGGCGGCCTCCTGCGACAGCCGCGTCTTCCCGGCCCCACCGGGCCCGAGCAACGTCACCAGCCGGTACCGCGCGAGATCCCCCCGGATGAGACCGATGTCGTCCTCCCGCCCGACGAAGGAGGTGAGCCGGGCACGGAGATTTCCGGGCGGGCGGGTCGCCCTGCCGGGCGCGGGTGCGCCGGCGCCGCGGGCGGGAGCTCCGGCGCTGCCGGGGAGCGCGGCGTGTTCGCCGCCGGGCGCGGCGGCACGACCGGTGCCGCCGACGGCGGTCACCGCGTCACCGGACGCGCCGGAGCCAGCCGTGGGCGGCGCCGTGGCCTCGCCGGGCACGGCCGGGGCGGACGCGGCGAAACCCTCGCCGGAGACACCTGCGGGTGCGCCGCCGGGACGCGCACGTTCCCCGTCGGCCGGGGCGGCACGACCGGCGCCACCGGCGGCAGTCACCGCGTCACCCGACGCACCGGAGCCCGCCGTCGGCGACACCCCGGCACCGCCGGGCACGGCCGGGGCGGCGGCGCCGAAGCCCGCGCCGGGGACGCACGCCGGTGCGCCGGCGGCGGAGTCCGGAGTTCCGGCACCGCCAGGTCGCGCGGCACGCTCCCCGCCGGCCGGGGTGGACGCGGCGAAATCCTCGTCGGGCACACCCGCGTGCGCACCGTCGCCGGCGTCGCGAGCTCCGGCGCCGCCGGGACGCGCGGCACGCCCCCCGCCCGCCGGGGCGGACGCGGCGAAACCCTCGTCGGGCACACCCGCGTGCGCACCGCCGCCGGCGTCGCGAGCCCCGGCCCCGCCGGGACGCACGGCACGCCCCCCGCCCGCCGGGGCGGAACCCGGTTCCGGGGCGGCCGGGGCGGCGGCGGACGCCGGGGGGCCGCTTCGCGCGGGCGCGCCCGGTGTTTTCGGGCCCAGCAACTCCGTGTGCAGGAGGCGGAGTTCCGGGCCCGGGTCCGTGCCGAGGCGGTCGGCGAGGAGGGTGCGTATCTCCTCGTACGCGGCGAGGGCCGCCGCCGGGCGGCCCGTCGCGCGCAGGGCGCGCAGGCGCAGGGCCTGGAGGGGTTCGTCCAGCGGGTGGTCGGCGCACAGTTCCGTCAGCTCGGCGAGGCTCTCCGCGGCCCGGCCCAGGGCGAGGGCCGCGTGCAGCCGGACGCGGCGCACGTCCAGCAGCCGCGCCTCGTAGCGGCCCGCGACCCCCTCCCGGTCCGGCAGGTCCGCGAGGGCGGGGCCGCGCCACAGGGCGAGGGCGTCGTCGGCGAGGGCGCCCGCCTTGACGGGGTCGTCGTCGGCGAGGGCGCCCGCCGCCTCGTCCGCGAGCCGGGCGAAGCGGTGCAGGTCGACGTCGTCGGGTTCGGCGCACAGCCGGTAGCCGCCGGCCGCGGAGCCGACCGCCTGGTGGCCGAGGGCCCGCCGCAGCCGGCCGACCAGGGCCTGCAGCGCCCCGGCCGCGTCGGCGGGCGGCTCGTCCTGCCAGACCTCGTCGATGAGCGTCTCGGTGCCGCGGGTCCGCCCCGGGTGCAGGGCGAGCGCGGCCAGGAGCGCGCGCAGCCGGGCGCCGCCGAGGGCCACGGGGTGGCCGTCGGCGGTGTGGGCCTGGGTGGTGCCGAGGATGCCGTAACGCACGGTCCCATTCTCCACCGGCGGGAACCGGCCGGGCCCCGCGCCCGTTGCGAGCGGGAGGACCGGCAACCGGCCGGGCGCGGCCGCCCGGTACGTTGCGTACACCCGGGGGCGTCCCCGGAGCTCACCCACTGCAACAGGAGCACTCTGGTATGTCAGCAGCGACCCGCGGCGAACGGGGCGTGAGCCCTGTCTTCCTCGCCCTCGTCGCCATCATGGCGGTTTCCATATGGGCGGTGTGGACGGACTTCTCGGCGAGCCCCGGTTTCGCCGTGTTCCTGTTCATCGTCTCGGGCTGGCTCGTCTCGCTGTGCCTGCACGAGTACGCGCACGCCCGTACCGCCCTGCACGGCGGGGACATCTCCGTCGGGGCACGGGGCTATCTGACCCTGGATCCCCTCAAGTACACCCACGCGATGCTGAGCATCGTGCTCCCGCTGATCTTCGTGATCATGGGCGGGATCGGTCTGCCGGGTGGCGCGGTCTTCATCGAGCGGCACCGGATCCGCAGCCGCTGGAAGCAGTCCCTGGTCTCGGCGGCGGGCCCGCTGACCAATGCCGTCTTCGCGGTGATCGTCACCGCGCCGTTCTGGCTGGGCGCAATGGACGGGGTGCCGGACACCTTCCGCTACGCGCTCGGTTTCATGGCGCTGCTCCAGGTCACGGCGGCGATCCTGAACTTCCTGCCGGTGCCGGGCCTGGACGGCTACGGGGTGATCGAGCCGTGGCTGTCGTACGGGATCCGCCGCCAGGTGGAGCCGTTCGCTCCGTTCGGTCTGCTCGCGGTCTTCGGCTTCCTGTGGATCCCCGAGGTCAACTCCGCCTTCTTCGACATGATCGACGCGGTGCTGCGCGGTCTGGGCGTCACGGAGTGGGACACCTTCTGGGGCCGGGAACTGTTCCGCTTCTGGCAGGGCACCCCGGACATACCGCCGCTGCACACGGTCGGCTTCTGACGGACCGCTCCGCGCTGGCGGCGGGTCCCACCGGCGGTGCCGGGCCGGCCCCGGCCCGGGCTCCTCGACGGCGGCAGCGGTCTACTGGGCTGCCTCGCCGGCGAGGCGCGCCGCCTTGTCGTTCTTCGTCTTGCGGATGTAGTACCAGGCGATGTTGGAGGAGACGCCGATGAGCAGGATCCACACGCCGCCGACGAGCCAGCTGCCCCGCACGAAGGAGATCACGGCCGCGGCGGCCGCCAGGGCGCAGACGGTGAAGGCGTAGAGGGCGAGGCGGGGCATGGGGGTCGGCTCCTGTCCGGGGTTCGCGGGGAGGGACGTTCCCGCTCATTGTCCCCCACTCCCTCCCCGCGGCCGGAAGCGGGCGGCCCGGTCGGCCCGCTTCCGGCGGAGGGATCACACGCCGGTCACACGTCGGTGAGGCGCAGGCCCGCGTGCGCCTTGTACCGGCGGTTCGCGGAGATGAGGTTGGCCACCAGCGACTCGACCTGGTGGGCGCCCCGCAGCCGGCCCGCGTAGACGCCGCGCATGCCGGGGATGCGGGCGGCGAGGGCCTGCACCAGGTCGGTGTCGGCGCGCTTGTCGCCCAGCACCATCACATCGGTGTCGATCTCGGCGACCTCCGGGTCGGAGAGCAGCACGGCGGACAGGTGGTGGAAGGCGGCGGTGACGCGGGACTCCGGCAGCAGGGCGGCGGCCTGCTGGGCGGCGCTGCCCTCCTCGGGCTTGAGGGCGTAGGCGCCCTGCTTGTCGAAGCCGAGCGGGTTGACGCAGTCGACGACGAGCTTGCCGGTGAGGGGCTCGCGCAGCGCCTGGAGGGTTCTGGCGTGCCCGTCCCACGGCACGGCGACGATCACGATGTCGCTGCGGCGGGCGCACTCGGCGTTCTCGGCGCCCTCGATGCCCAGGCCCAGTTCGGCGGCGGCCGTCTGGGCCCGCTCGGCGGCGCGGGAGCCGATGATCACCTTCTGGCCGGCCTTGGCGAGCCGGTAGGCCAGGCCGCGGCCCTGGTCGCCGGTGCCGCCGAGGACACCGACCACCAGGCCGGAAACGTCCGGAAGTTCCCAAGGGTCCTTCGCGGCGGGCTTCTTCGCCCCGTCCGGGGCCTGGCTCTTGCTGTCGTCCGCAGTAGTCATGACAGCGATACTGTCACGCCGGATGTTCCGGTGACCGCTCCCGTAAGGGTGAGATGCCCCGCAACTCCCCTTGCCGGTCGGCAGGGTTGCGCCAGGATGCGGGGGCATGGACGCCGTACGGGTCGCGCTGCTGCGCGAAGTGCTCGCCGGGACCGACTGGTTGCACGACACCCGGTGCTTCGCGGGCGCGCTGCGCGGCTCCGTCGCACGGCACCGGGGCGGGCTGCTGCTGGTGGGCAGCGAGGAGTACGAGCCCTGGCACCTGGCCGCGCACCTGGACGACGAGGCCGCCTGGTCCGATCTGCCCGAGCTGTCCCCGACGCTCGTGCGGCACCGGGTGCCGCCGGGCGCCGCCGCGCATCTGTCGGTGGGCCTCGGCCGGCTGGAGGCGGTGCGGCGCGGCGAGACCCTCCTGGTGGTCGCGGCGGAGGAGCCCGGCGCGGGCCTGCTGGAGCGGGTGTCCGACGCGCGGCGCGGCGGGGCGACCGTCCTCGCCCTGGACGGCGCCCCCGACGGCGCGGGCGCCGAACTGCGCGCCCTCGCCCACGAGGCGCTGCCCGGCCTCGCCGGCCCCGAGGACCCGGCGGCCGCCGTCCTCGACCTCGACACCGTCCAGCATCTGGTGAGCGCCGCCGCCGGCGAGAACCGCCTGCCCGCGCCGGGCGGCCGCCGGCGTTTCCGCGACCGGCTGGCCCGGCTCGCGGACCAGCTGACCGCGCCGCCCCCGCCGCGCTGGTAGTCCCCGGCCCGCGCGCACCCCCGGCGAAAATCGTTTGCCCATGCGATCGCCGCGCCGGAACATGGCCTCTCGTGACCGAGCACGACCCCCCTTCCTCAGCCCCCGCATCAGGCAGACCCTCCGGCCTGCGCGCCCTCCTCCCCGACCTCGCGCCCTGGAAGTCCTCCCGCGACTTCCGCCGCATGTGGATCGCGGGCCTGGTGACCGTCTTCGGCACCTTCCTGACCTTCATCGCGGTACCGCTGCAGCTCAAGGAGCTCACCGGCTCCGCGCTCGCCGTCGGCGCGATCGGCGCGGTCGAGCTCGTACCGCTGATCGTCTTCGGTCTGTACGGCGGCGCCCTCGCCGACGCAGTGGACCGCCGCAAGCTGATCCTGTGGACCGAGGCGGGCCTCGGCGTCCTGTCCGTCCTGCTGCTGCTCAACACCGTGCTGCCGCAGCCGATGGTGTGGCCGCTGTACGTCGTCGCCGGTCTCGTCAGCGCCCTGTCCGGGCTGCAGCGCCCGGCCCTGCAGGCGATCGTCCCGCGCGTCGTCGCCCACGAGCAGCTGCCCGCCGCCGTCGCCCTGAACTCGCTGCGCTGGCAGATCGGCGCCATCGCGGGCCCCTCGCTGGCCGGCGCGGTCATCGCGTACGCGGGCGTGCAGTGCGCGTACCTCCTGGACATCGCCAGCTACGTGGTCTCCGCGGCCCTGCTGTTCGGCCTCTCCCCGCAGCCGCCGTCCCACGACGCCGACAAGCCGTCGCTGCGCGGCATAGCCGAAGGCGCGCGCTACGCGTGGAGCCGCAAGGAACTGCTCGGCACGTACGCCGTCGACATGGTCGCGATGCTCTTCGCCTTCCCCAACGCGATCTTCCCGTTCCTCGCGGACGATCTGGACGCGCCCTGGGCGCTGGGCCTCATGTACGCGGCGGGCGCGGCCGGTTCCCTGGCCGTGACCCTCACCAGCGGCTGGGTCTCCCGCATCCACCGGCACGGCCGCATGGTCGTCGCCGCCGCGCTGGGCTGGGGCGCGGCGATGGCCGTGGCGGGCTGGATGCACAACGTCTGGCTGGTGCTGCTGTGCCTGGCGGTGGCCGGCGGCTGCGACACCGTCAGCGGCCTGTTCCGCTCCGCGATCTGGGACCAGACCATCCCGGACCAGCTCCGGGGCCGCCTCGCCGGAATCGAGATGCTCTCCTACTCGGTGGGCCCGCAGCTGGGCCAGGTACGGGCGGGCGGCATGGCGTCCCTGACCAACGTCCGCGCGTCGGTGTGGGCGGGCGGGCTGGCGTGCGTGGCCTCGGTGGGGCTACTGGCCGCGTCACTGCCGCAGTTGATGTCCTACGACGCGCGCACGAATCCGCACGCGGTACGGATGCGAAGGCTTCGCGGGACTTCGGGGGTGGTGGAGGCGGCGTAGGGGTGCGGGATGCTGCGGGCTTTCCCCTGTCCCGCCCCTACCACGATCCGCACCGCGTGCGTGGACGACTACGTCACCACCGGGTTCCCCGCGTCCCGCGGGAAGTACGCAGTTCACCCGCGTCACCGGGATACCCGGCTACGACGCGCAGCCCGAGATCGACCCCATCGTGGCGGAACAGACCACGAGCGCCGACGACGTTGCGGCATAGAACCGTCCCGAGCACGCTCCCGCACGCGGCACGCAACTGCGCCTGCAACAGGCGATATTGACCCTGGGGGCTGTCTTGGCCCCGGCTGCATAGACGCTCGCCCGGCGAGGGTCAGCTCCAGGTGATCAATCGGTCATCCGAGGCCGCTCCGTGCTCCACGCAGGCGTAGAGCGTATTCGTGGGACTGCAGATGCGACCGGTATCAGTAACCGCACGCCGAGTCGCGAAACGAGTATCCGCACCAGAGCGAAACGTCGCGGGCAGGGAGCGGGCCTCCCGACTACTCGTCCGCACCGCCATAAACGACGCAAATTTGGCCAACAAAACAAGCCGCCGCTGGCTTGAATTTCTCCGTTTGGCGCGACGAACCGCGGGAAGTCGGAAGCCGGCTCGACCAGATTCAGCCTCGCACACCCGAAGACAATACACATATGAGCCATTCGACATCCAGAGAACCGGAAACCAGATTGTCTCATTCCACCCTAATTGACGCCGCCGCAATTCCGATTTCATTCCGAGCGCAAGCAACGTCTTCCACAAAGGAGTGACAATGCGCATCGCACAGAAAATCCTCACGGGAATCGCGGCAGTCTCCTTGTCCTGCGCCACCCTCTTCGGGTTGTCAGCAGTTCCGGCGCAGGCCGTCAGCACCTCTCCGATAAGCGGTGTCGCGACACCCTCAGCATCGATCAGCGGCAACGAGTACTCGGTACGCACAACCTTTTTCAACAGGAATGGGGAAGACGTACCTTTGCGCGAAGGAAATCTGGACTTCGGCTACAGGCACATCCAAGACAAGCACCCCGAGAACGATTACTCCCTCTACGGATGGATACACGAAACGCTTGAGGGCGGCACATATAAGGATGACAAATACGATCACACCAAGGTCATCGTCAGAGGCCTCCTGGTGACCGGCCAGACGTTCAGAGTGGTCTACTCTGAACGCGAGGCACCCGATGGGCGGCCGGTTGGCATCGTTACAGCTTATGTCGAATGACAAGCACAAAGGGGAACAGTGGAGCACACGGAACGCTACGAGGCAGAGCAGGACCAGTGGCTCTTGCGGTTCCAACAGGACTTGGAACCGCGTCTGCGGAACGACCTCGCTTCGGAGGAGAGTTGCGGCATCGCACAGGAAATAACCCTAGATAGGCGGAATGAGGGGGTTTGGATATCCGCTTCTTTCTCCATGGATACTCATCCTGGAATCACCTTCGTTTGGGGCCGGAGGGTCATGCCGGACCTGAGTGACACGTGGGACCCTGAATTCGCTGCCATGCTCTTTTGCACTCATCTCGTCGAGTGGTTCCACACAGAAGCTAAGCGAAGCACCCCCGGCGTGGACGGCTTTATTCGAAGTTGACCGCCTGCCCGTATGGCCCCCCACCCGGCCCGTACCACTACGGAAGGGCCTCCGGGCGCCCCGAGCCACCCCGGATCGCTGCCTGCGGTTTCAAGTCCGCCTGTCCCGCTTCAGCGGGCCGCCGTCCGCCAAGTGGCCCCGGTGTCAGCGGCCGCGGCCATGACGGCAATAGATCCGGAGGGCATCCCCGGACGGGGTCTGGGAGAGCCAGCTGGGGAGGTGTAGAACAGGGGAACAAAATACCAAATCACACTACGGACTTGGCGCACCGGACAGGCGCGACGAACGACGCCCAGGCCGCCGTCGGCGCGGCGAGCGGGGCCCGGTCCGGGTGCTTGCCGTCCCGGACCGGAACGAAGCCGGAGGGGGCGAGTGCGGGGGCCCATTCGAGGCATTGGCCCCCGTTCCCTTCGCTGTAGCTGGACTTCTCCCATACGATCGATGAGGACCGGACGAATGCCGTCCATGCTGGGGCGGAGACGGCGAGCGCCGGGCCGCCCGGGCGCTTACTGTCCCGGACGGGAACGACGCCAGTAGGCGCGAACATGGGGGCCCACTCGACGCAAGTTCCGCCGTTGCCCTGGCTGTAGCTGGACTTCACCCATATTGCGTGGGTGAGGTCGAGATGGTTGCTCATGTCTACATGCCTCCATAACGTGCCGGATCAGAGAAAGGGAGTTGTCGAGGGACAGGGCGTTGGCGCGCATCCGGTCGTATGCCGCGCATGCTTCGGCGACGGCTTCTGCCGAGTCATTCAACTGCCCTCGCGCATACGTCTCCTCATACAGGACTTCGGTTCGGTTCTTGCGTGTGAGCAAGATAAACGGCGTTGCACGAGGCACAGATCCGCTGAACGGGAACACCTGGACAGTGATGCGCGGGTGCTCAGCTACCGCCGCCAAGTGCTGGAGCTGTCCCCGCATAACGTCAAGGCCACCCATGCTGGACCACAGCGCGGCCTCATGCAGAAGGGCCCACAACGACGGTGGGCTCGGGCTGTCGAACACCTCCCACCGTCGCATTCGTTCCTCTACGCGCTGCTCAATCCGGTGGGCAGGGTCGTTCGGACGAGCCGCCCGGTAGACGGCTTCGGCGTACCCAGAGGTCTGCAGGATGCCCGGGACCAGGATCGGCGAGTAGTCACGAATTACCACCGCCTCACGTTCCGCCTGTAGGTACGGGATCAGCCATGTCGGGTTGCTGGCATCTGCCGCCTTCCGCCGCATCCGCGCATAAACCCCCGGCGTCCCGAACACCCTGTCGCACTGTTCCGCGAACACCTCGCTGGCCAGCTGGTGCCCGGTCTCCACTTTGCTGACGTACGGCTGCTGGAAGTGCAGCTCCACGGCCAGATCCGCCTGGGACAACCCCCGCGACTCGCGGGCGATCTTGACCTCCCTGCCGAACTCGGCCGCCGGCGGAACCGATCCCTCGATCATGCGTTCAACTCCCTGATTCCACATGGGACTTGGCATGCAAAATAGCCTGTTCAGGCACGCCGCACCCCAGGAATCTGAACCCCACAGTTGATGCCCGCCCACAGGGCACGGGACACTCGGAGGTTCGAACAACATGACGGTGGACGGCGCCAGTTGCGCCAGCTGCGACAAGCTCAAGAGGGCCCGTGACAAGGCACTTTCCGGAGCGCGTCACGAGACGGCCGGGCGGCTGTCCGAAGCCCTGGAGCGGCACCGGCGCTCCGCACACCCGCCGCAGCACTTCATCCGAAAGGAGACATTGAGCGAACGCGTCGCGGCCGCCAACGCGCTGAGCCGGAAGGCGGCGGACCGGTGGTAAGCGCCACCGCCCCCGCGTCCCCGGCGTGCCGGGAATGCCTGCGCCTCATCGTGCTGCGGGCCACCGCGCGGCGCCTGGATCCCCCGAGCAAAGTGGCCCGGATCGAGGCCGAGTTGGAGCGTCACCAGCGGGAGGCACACCGGTGACCGCACCACGCCTGCGTCCGATCGTGACCGTCCCGCACACGTCCGGCCCGAGCGTCATCGCCCCCGGGGACACGGACTGCCGCGCATGCGTCCGCCTCACCGCCGCCAGGTACGCGAGCACCGCCCGGGGCGACTGGGCGACGGTGGCCCGGCAGCGCGAGGAGATGTACGCGCACTGGGCGGCCGTACACGGCACATGAACCAGGGAACCCCCGGCGGCTGCGCCGGGGGTTCCCGTGTCGTGTCGCGACGGAACAGCGGAGTCCCTGCCGACTAATGCAGCACGTACAGGAACGGCACGAAGAAGAACGCCGCCGTGATCAGATACGCGAGCCCCCACCGGTAGCCTTCACCCCGGTCCCGGCTGATCCACTGACCGCTCTGCTCGTCGTAGTAGGGCCCCATGCGAGCAGCGTACTGAACCGGCCCCCGGCCCGTCCGCCCCTTGTCGCAGACACAGCTCTCGACGCAACGTTGTTCGCGGCACGCCCCGGGCCTCGATAGCCTGGACGACTCCTCCAGGATGCGCGACACCCAGCGCGTCACGGACCACCACACGGTCAGGAGCTCCCGCATGAGTGTGCACCCCTTGACACCCGGTGACGGGCCGACCGTCGAGCGCCCCAAGAGAACGCTCGCCGCCCTGAAGGAAGCGCTCGCACAGGTGGCGCCCTCACAGCTGCCCGTCATGGAAGCGGAGCGGGACGAAGTCTTCACGCTGGCAGCCGAGACGCAGTCCGTGGGGCCGGTCAACGGCTTCCTCTTCCGCTGGGCCACCGTGGTCGAGATCGAGCGGCACCCGGAAGTCGCCCGCCGTCTCCACCGAGCCGAGCAGGCGGTACGCATGGCGGGCGACGAAGAGACCATGCGCGCCGCGATCCAGGAGGTGGCGGAGATCCAGGCCGCGGCGCGACGGGCGGTCGAGGGTGGCTGACGGCTGGAGTCGGGAGTACTGACAGCCGGACACCGAACCTTGCTGAGGTCATGCCGGGCGGACGGGCGCCCCTAGCGGCCCGTACCGCCTTCCGTGTCCGCACCCCCGGGCTCGTCACGCCACCGCGGATCCTCGTCCCACTCCTCGTTGCGCTCGTGTGCCGTCTCCATCGCGTGGGCGGCTTCCTCCCGCGTCCCGTACGGGCCGAGGCGGTCGGCGGCGCGGCACTGGGGGCCCTCCTCGACCGTGCGGTGCTGGAGGCAGTAGTACCACTCGCCGGGCTTGCCGGCCGGGCGGCGTTTGAACAGTGCCATGGGGGCTCCTCACTCTCTCGCCCTCATCGTCCCCGATCCCCGCTGGCTACACTCGCTGGCATGTCTGGCCAGTCGCTTCTCACTCCGGGGACGCTCTCCCCCGCCCGTCCCGTCCCCGCCTCGATCCCGCGTCCCGAGTACGTGGGCAAGGACGCCCCGACCCCGTACGACGGACCGGAGGTGCAGGACGCCGAAACGATCGAGCGGATGCGGATCGCGGGCCGTATCGCCGCGCGGGCGATGGCGGAGGCCGCGAAGCACATCGCGCCGGGGGTGACGACGGACGAGCTGGACCGCGTGGCGCACGCGTACATGTGCGACCACGGGGCGTATCCGTCGACGCTGGGCTACCGGGGTTTCCCGAAGTCGCTGTGCGCGTCCGTGAACGAGGTGATCTGCCACGGCATCCCGGACTCGACGGTGCTGCGCGACGGCGACATCGTGAACCTGGACGTGACCGCGTACATCGGCGGGGTGCACGGCGACAACAACGCCACCTACCTGGTGGGCGAGGTGGACGAGGAGTCCCGGCTGCTGGTGGAGCGCACGCGCGAGGCGCTGAACCGGGCGATCAAGGCGGTCAAGCCGGGGCGCCGGATCAATGTGATCGGCCGCGTCATCGAGTCGTACGCGAAACGCTTCGGCTACGGCGTGGTGCGTGACTTCACGGGCCACGGCATCAACTCGTCCTTCCACTCCGGCCTGATCGTCCCGCACTACGACAGCCCACACCACGACACCCTGATCCAGCCGGGGATGACCTTCACGATCGAGCCGATGCTGACGCTGGGCACGTACGAGTACGACATGTGGGACGACGGCTGGACGGTCGTGACGAAGGACCGCAAGCGGACGGCGCAGTTCGAGCACACCCTGGTGGTGACGGACACGGGTGCGGAGATCCTCACCCTGCCGTAAGGTTTTTACCGACAGCTTGTCGGGAAGCAATTGACTTAGGTAAGCCTAAGTAGGGAGAATCGGGGTGGTCGCACGCCTTCGCGCGCGGCCGCCCCGTTCTCATACCGTCACTCGGTTCCCCGGAGGTCCGCCTTGGACGCGTCCGCCACCCCCACCCCGTTCTCCACGCTGATCCGTACGGCCTCGCACGAACAGCACACGGAGGCCGAGACCTCCTCGTTCATGAGCGACCTGCTCGGCGGGCGGCTCGGTGTCGACGCCTACCGGCGCTACACCGAGCAACTGTGGTTCGTCTACCGGGCGCTGGAGTCCGCGTCGGAGGCGCTCGCGCAGGACCCGGTCGCGGGCCCGTTCGTCCTGCCCGAACTGGCGCGCACCGCCGAGCTGGAGCGCGATCTGGCCCACCTGGGCGGCCCGGACTGGGCGGCGGGCCTGGCCCCGCTGCCGGCGACGGCGGCGTATGTGGCCCGCGTCGAGGAGTGCGTCCGCTCCTGGCCGGCCGGCTATGTCGCCCACCACTACACGCGCTACCTCGGCGACCTCTCCGGCGGCCAGATCATCCGGGGCACCGCCGAGAAGACCTGGGGCTTCGCCCGCAAGGGGGACGGCGTGCGCTTCTACGTCTTCGAGGGCATCGGCAACCCGGCCGCGTTCAAGCGCGCCTACCGCGGGCTGCTGGACGCCCTGCCCGTGGACGACCTGGAGAAGCAGCGCGTGGTGGACGAGTGCAAGCGCGCGTTCGCGCTGAACACGGCCGTCTTCCGGGAGCTGGGGCGGGAGTTCCCGCTGAGCGCGTAGCTCCTGCCGCCTGTTTTAGGACGAACACCCGCGGGCCCGCCACCTTCCGGTGGCGGGCCCGCTTCGTCCCGTGGGGGGAGATCAGGGGTGATCAGGCGGCCATGCGGCCCGTGCGGCGGCGTGCGACGTACGTGGCCGCGCCGCCCGCGAGCAGCAGGGCGCCCGCGCCGCCGAGCAGCGCGCCGGTCGGGGTGCTCGCACCCGTGTTGGCGAGGGTGCCGGTCCCGCTGCCGGTGCCGCCGGTCACGCTGCCGGAGCCGCCGGTCGTGCCGCCCGTGGCGCCGGTGCCCGTGGTGCCGCCCGAAGTGGCGCCGTTCGCCGGGAGCTTGGCGTTCTTGTCGACGGCGACGGCGAGGGTCACGGGGTCGAGGGCGGTGCCCGCCGGGTACATCGGCTTGTTGTTGTACGTGAATGCCTTCTCGCCCTGTGCCGTGAGTGCGGCCTGGACGCCGGAGAGGGTCACGACCCCGTCCTTGGCCTTGAGCGCATCGGCGGGGAGCTTGAGGTCGGCGAGCGGCAGGTCCTTGCTGACACCGCTCTTGGTGGTGACGTCGGCGGAGAGCGTGCCGGTGGTACCGGCTGCCTTGACCTTGAAGTTGCTGAAGGTCAGGTCGAGTTCGCCGCCGTGGCCGGTGAAGCGGAGTGCCCCGGCGAACGTGGCGTTGACGGTGGCCTTGGCCGCGTCGTAGTCGCCGCCGGCCTTGGTGAAGCGGTAGCCGTCGCCGGACTTCACCGCACCGGCGGAGAGTTCGGCCTTGCCGCCCGCGATGGGGCCGGTGATGTACTTGCGGAAGGTCTCCTTGACACCCCAGTCGAGGTTGCCGTCGAGGATCTGGCCGGAGGCCGCGGCCTTGTCGCCGCCCGGCTGCGGCTTGGGGTCCTGGCCCTTGCCGGCGTCCTTGCCGGCGTCCGTCTGCGTACCCTTGCCGGCGTCGGTCTGCGTGCTCTTGTCCGCGCCCTTGTCCTCGCTCTTGCCGGTGTCCGTCTGCGTGCCCGCGTCCTTCCCCTTGCCGGTGTCGGTCTGCGTGCCCTGGTCCTGGGAGCCGGATCCGGAGGACGCGGGGGCCGCCTTCACCGACAGGGTGGCGGTGTCGAGTTCGGTGCCCTCCTGGTACATCGGCCTGCCCTTGTAGGCGAACGCCTGCGCGCCGGCGGCCGTCAGCTTGACCGGGATCTTCGCGAAGGTCATCGCGCCGTCGGCCCCCCTGCCGGGCTTGACGGCCGACAGGTCGAGCGAGGCGATGGCCACGTCGTCCTGGGACTTGCCACCGGTGGTGACGTCGGCGGTGATGCTGCCGTGCTTGCCGTCGTCGGCCTTGAGCTTCAGGTCGGAGAACTTCAGGTCGAGTTCACCGCCGTGGCCGGTGAAGCGCACGCTGCCCTTGAAGGTGGTGCTGACGGCGTGCGTCGCGACGTCGTAGGTGCCGGTGCCCTCGCCGAAGGTGAACGCGCCGTTGCCGCCGGCCTGCCGGGCCCCGTCGGCGGTCTCGATCTTCCCACCGGCTATAGGGCTGGCGACGTACTTGCGGAAGGACTCCTTCACCCCCCACTCCAGGGTGCCGTCCTTCAGCTCGAACTTCGGGGCGCTCTGCCCCATGCCCTTCGGCTCGGCGGCGCCGGCCGCGGGCGCGGTCAGCGCGGTGGCGCCGAGGGCCGTCGCCGTGGCGAGGACGGCGAGGGCGGCGCGCCGGGCCGTGCGGGGGCGGCGTGCGGTGGTGGTCATCGTCGGGTCTCTCCTTGGGAGTTGGGGGGCCGCGCCGGCCGTGCGTGGTGAGGGGAGGCAGCGGCCGGCGCGGGGTCTGGGGAGGGGGTGTACGGGGTCAGTCCTGCGGGCCGGGGGACGTGCTCGCGGCGGACCGCCGGCGGCGGACGACGGCGTACGCACCGGCGGCCACGGCGAGGACGCACGCCGCGGTCGCGGTCACCGGCACCACGGGGCTGCCGGAGGAGTCCGAGGAGCCGGGGGCGGCGGAAGCGGCCTGTGTGGCGGGGGCGGCGGACGGGGTGGGGGTCGGCTGCGGTGCGCTGCCCAGGTCGGGCAGCGGCGGGAGCTTGGCCTTGCTGTCGAGGGGGACGGCGAGGGAGACGGGGTCCATGTCCGCGCCCTCCTGGTAGACGCCGCCGAACGCCTTGGCGCCCTGCGCGGTGAGTCTGGCCGGGGCCTCACTGACAGCGGCGAGTCCGTCCTTCTCGGCGAGGTTCGCGGCGTCGAAGGTGACGAGGGGGACGGCCTGTTCGGTGCCGCCGCCCTGGGTGACGTCCGCCGAGAGGACCCCCTTGCCGTCCTTCACGGCGACCTTGACCTGGCCGAGGGCGAGGTCGAGGTGGTTGCCGGTGAAGCGCAGGGTGCCGGTGAAGGCGGCGTCGAGGGTCTTGGCGTCCGCGTCGTAGCGGCCCTTGCCGTCGGGGAAGCGGAAGAGGGCGCCGCCGTCCTGGGCGCCGTCGGCCAGTTTCCAGGAGCCCTGGGCGATGGGACCGGTGACGTACTCGCGGAAGGTGCGGCGTACGCCCCAGTCGACGGCGGCTCCCGTGAACTCGCCCTTTTCCGGTGACGATTCGCCTACGTTTTTCTCCTCCGGACGTGAGGGAATCGTCTTCGGTTCCGCCGCGAGCACGTCGGCGGACAGGGCCACGGGGTCCAGCGGGGTCCCGGCGGTGTAGTAGCCGGCGAAGGCCTGGGCGCCCTGCGCGGTGAGGGTCGCGGGGATGTCGGCGAGGGTCACGGCCGTACCGCCGCCGCGCAGGTTCACGCCGCTCAGGTTCAGGGAGGCGAGGGGGACTTGGCTCGTGGCGGTGACCTGGCCGCTGCCCTTGGCCTTGCTGCGCATGTCGGCGTAGAGGGTGCCGCTGCCGCCGGAGATCTTCACCGTGGGGCGGCTGATGGTCAGGTCGAGCTCGTTCGAGCCGTCCGCCTTCCGGTGGCCGGTGAAGTGGACGCCGCCGGAGAAGGCCGCTTCGAAGGCGCCGCTGCCGGGGTCGTAGGAGCCCTTGGCGGAGTGGAAGCGGAACTGGCTGCCGCCGGTGGTGGCGGCGCCGCCCTGGAGTTCCCAACTGCCCTGTGCCACGGGCCCGGTGACGTAGCTCTGGAAGGAGGACTTGATGCCCCAGTCCAGGCGGCCCCCGGAGACGTCGCGGGCCTCGTCGGCGTGCGCGGTGCCCGTGTACAGCAGTGCCGACACCAGGGCCGCCGGCAGCGCCGCGAGCGCGGCGAGGGGGACGCGGAGGGGTCTGGACGGCATCGAGGGCCCCTTTCGGGCGGCACGCGGGCAGGGTTCGGCACCCGCCACAGGCTGGCGGTTTAGGTAAGGCTAACCTAAGGTAATCCGGAGCGGATCGGAAACCCCCGGCCGGAGCGAAAGGCAGGAACCGTGCATCAACGGCAGTCGGCGGCCACCCCGTCACGTACCCCACGCCGCGTCGGCGCAATCGCCGCCCTGCTCGCCGTGGTCGCCGTACTGTCCGGCTGCGGCGGCTCCAACGGCGCCTCGGGCAAGGGTAGTCCGACCAGTGGGAGCCCGGCCGCGCAGGCCGTCGCCGACCGCGTCGAACCGCTCGCGCGGACCCCGGAGCCGCGGCTTCCGGCGACCGTGAAGTCCGCCGACGGCCACGAGACCACCGTGACCAGCGCCGACCGTGTCGTCCCGCTCACCGGCGCGCTCTCCGAGATCGTCTACTCCCTCGGCCTCGGGGACCACGTCGTCGCCCGCGACATCACGGCCACCTTCGAGCAGGCGAAGAAACTGCCGGTCGTCACGCGCGCCCACGACGTGTCGGCGGAGAGCGTGCTCGCGCTCCGGCCCACGCTCGTCCTGGCCGAGACCACGACCGGCCCCGCCGAGGCCATCGAGCAGATCCGCTCCGCCGGCGTCCCGCTCGTCGTGCTCGACCCGGCCAAGAAACTCGACGACGTCGGCCCCCGCATCGACAAGGTCGCGGCCGCGCTGGGCGTACGCGACGCGGGCGACGAACTGCGCAAGCGCACCGAGGACCGGCTGGACGCCGCGCGGAAGGACATCCCCCCGGGTGCCGCCAAGCCGCGCGTCGCCTTCCTCTACCTGCGCGGCCCGGCCTCGGTGTATCTGCTCGGCGGCGCGGGCTCGGGCGCGGACTCCCTCATCGAGGCGGCGGGCGGCGTGGACGCGGGCAAGGAGTCCGGGCTGAAGAAGGACTTCACCCCCATCACCAGTGAGGCCCTCGCGAAGGCCGCGCCCGAGGTGATCCTCGTGATGAGCAAGGGACTCGACTCCGTCGGCGGCGTCGACGGCCTGCTGAAGATCCCCGGCGTGAGCGAGACCCCGGCCGGCCTGGACCGCCGCGTCGCCACCGTCGACGACGGCGTCCTGCTGAACTTCGGGCCGCGCACGGATGCGGTGCTGCGCTCGCTGATCACGCAGATCCACGCGAAGGGGAAGTGACGTGACCGCTCAGGCCCCGCTCCCGGCCCGGGAGCAACGGGTGCTCCCGGGCCGGGAGAAGACGAACCACGAGCCGGGCGAGGCCGCGACGGAGGCCGAGGCCGCAGCGGACGGCGCCGGCTCCCCCGCCGAGGCGGCCAACTCCCCCGCCGCCGAAGGCCGTCCGGCCGGGCCGGTCGCCGGGCCGGCGGCCGGTTCCGACTCCCCCGCCCCCACGGCCGGTTCCGCCGCGCGGCGCCGTACCGCGCCCCTCCTCGCGGCCGGTATGGCCGGCGCCCTGCTCCTGCTGTGTCTGCTGTCCGCGGGGCTCGGCGCGTACGACATCCCCCTGGGTGATGTTCTGGGCTCGCTGCTGCACCGGGCCGGGCTCGGTGGTGCCGCGCTCGACCGTGTCGGCGAGAGCGTGCTGTGGAACGTGCGGCTGCCGCGCGTGGTGCTCGCGCTGCTCGTCGGGGCCTCGCTGGGGTGCGCGGGCGCGCTGATGCAGGGCGTGTTCGGCAATCCGCTCGCCGAGCCCGGCGTCATCGGGATCTCCTCCGGCGCGGCGGTCGGCGCGGTCGCCTCGATCGCGCTGGGCGCGAGCTTCCTCGGCAACTGGACCGTCACCGCCTGCGCGTTCGCGGGCGGCCTGCTGACCGTACTGCTGGTGTACGTGCTGGCCCGTTCGGGCGGCCGTACGGAGGTGGTCACCCTCATCCTCACCGGCATCGCCGTGAACGCCTTCGGCGGCGCCCTCATCGGGCTGTGCGTGTTCTTCGCCGACAACGCGCAGATCACCCAGATCACCTTCTGGCAGCTCGGCTCGCTCGCGCAGGCGACCTGGCCGAAGGTGCTGGCCGTGGCGCCGTGCGCGCTCGCCGGGCTCGCGGTCGCCCCGCTGTACGCGCGCCGGCTGGACCTGCTCGCGCTCGGCGAGCGGCCGGCGCGCCATCTGGGCGTGGACGTCGAGCGGTTGCGGCTCGTCCTGGTCCTGGTGGTGGCGCTGCTGACGGCGGCCGCCGTGGCGGTGGCCGGGATCATCACGTTCGTGGGGCTGCTGGTGCCGCACCTGCTGCGCATGGCGGCGGGCCCGGGCCACCGCTTCCTCGTCCCGGGCAGCGCGCTGGGCGGCGCGCTCGTCCTGGTCGCGGGCGATCTCGCGGCCCGCACCGTGGCCCAGCCGGCGGAGCTGCCGCTGGGCGTACTGACCGCACTGTTCGGCAGCCCGTTCTTCTTCTGGCTGCTGCGCAGGACACGCCGCAAGCAAGGGGGTTGGGCATGACAGATTCCGCTGAGCACGTGCCCTGCCGGGGGTCCGGGGGTTGTCCCCCGGGCAAGCACAGCTGGCTGCTGCGCAGGACCCGCCGCAAGCAAGGGGGTTGGGCATGACCCGCCGCAAGCACGGAGGTCGGGCGTGACGACGCGCGTTCTCAAGTCCCTGTTCTCCTCCCGTACGCACCGCGTGCCCGCCCCCCGCCCCGCCGGAACCGTGCTCGCCGAGGCTCGCGCCCTGCGCGTACGCGTCGGTGGGCGGGACGTCCTCGACGGTGTCGATCTGGCCGTCGCGGCCGGTGAGGTGCTCGCCCTCGTCGGCCCCAACGGCGCCGGGAAGTCCACCCTGCTCGCCGCGCTCGCGTGCGACCTGCCCGCCGGGTCCGGCGAGGTACGGATCGACGGCGCGCCCGCCGGCGGCTGGACGGCGGGGGAACTCGCGCTGCGCCGGGCCGTGTTGCCGCAGTCGGCCGAGCTGTCGTTCCCGTTCCCGGTCGAGGACGTCGTCCGGATGGGCCGCGCGCCCTGGGCGGGTACGGCCGCGGAGGACGAGGACGGGGAGGCGGTGCGCGCCGCGATGGCCGCCGCCGAGGTGACCGGCTTCGCGGGCCGGGCCTTCGGCGCGCTCTCCGGCGGTGAACGGGCCCGCGTGGCGCTCGCCCGCGTCCTCGCGCAGCGCACCCCGCTGCTGCTGCTCGACGAGCCGACGGCGGCGCTCGACCTGCGCCACCAGGAACTGGTGCTGCGGATCTGCCGGGAGCGGGCGGCCGCCGGGGACGCCGTGGTGGTCGTGCTGCACGACCTGGGGCTGGCCGGCGCGTACGCGGACCGGGTCGCGGTCCTGCACGAGGGCCGTATCGCCGCCGACGGCCCCCCGGCCGAAATATTCGCTCCGGAGTTGCTCGGCCGTGTCTATATGCAGCCGGTCGATGTCATCGCGCATCCGCACTCGGGAGCGCCTCTGGTGGTCCCGAGGCGGGAGGGACGAGATTTTGCCCGGTGAGAGCAGAATCACCTGCCCCGGGGGAATCGAGCCAGGTAAGCCTCAGGTAAGTTAGGCCAGCCTAAATCGGACAGGCTGTTTTCGGCCACGCCTGCGCCGCGGCCGAGCCGCGCCCAGCCGTGCCGACGCCCGTACCGGTGCCCGCCCTCTCGTAAGCCTGGAGCTCCCATGCGCGTTCTCCGCTCCTCCGCCATCGCCGCCGTCGCCGCGGCCACGGCGCTCGCCGCCCTGACCGGCTGCGCCAAGAAGTCGGACGACAAGGACTCGAACGCCGTCGACGTCACCGCGACCGACGACAAGTGCCAGGTGTCGAAGACCTCGTTCGCGGCCGGCCACGTGAAGATCAACGTGCGGAACCAGGGCGCCAAGGTCACCGAGGTCTACGTCTACGCGCCCGGCGACCGCATCGTCACCGAGCGGGAGAACATAGGCCCCGGCACCCGGGCCGAGATCACCGCGACCATCAAGGCGGGCGAGTACGAGATCGCCTGCAAGCCCGGTATGAAGGGCGACGGCATCCGGCAGAAGATCACCGTCACCGGCGACGGCGCGCAGGCCAAGAGCGACCCGGAGCTGGACAAGGCGGTCGCCGAGTACCGCAAGTACGTCCAGGAACAGGCCGACGAAACCCTCCCCGTGGCGCGGAAGTTCGCCGACGCCGTCAAGAACGGCGACGTGGACGGCGCCCGCAAGCTCTACGCGCCCTCCCGCGTCGGCTGGGAGCGCACCGAGCCGGTCGCCGAGTCCTTCGGCGACATCGACCCCAAGGTCGACGTCCGTGAGGACGGCCTGGAGAAGGGCCAGGAGTGGACCGGCTGGCACCGGCTGGAGAAGTCCCTGTGGGAGACCAAGCAGATCTCCGACGAGGACAAGAAGCTCGCCGACCGGCTGATGGCCGATCTGGAGGACTGGAGCAAGCGCGTCGGCACCGCCGAGATCACCCCGACCTCCATGGCCAACGGCGCCAAGGAACTCCTCGACGAGGTCTACCGGAACAAGATCACCGGTGAGGAGGAGCGCTACAGCCACACCGACCTGGCGGACTTCGAGGGCAACGTCGACGGCGCCCTCAAGGCGTACGAGCTCCTCAAGCCCGTCGCCGGCAAGCACGACCCGGCCCTGGTCAAGGAGTTGGACCAGCAGTTCGCCGCCGTGAAGCAGGCCCTGGACGCCTACCGCGAGGGCGACGGCTTCAAGTCCTACGACACCGTCGGCCAGGACGACCGCAAGAAGCTCTCCGACGTCGTCAACGCGCTCTCCGAGCCGCTGTCCAAGCTGGCCGCCGCCGTCGCGAAGTGACGTACGGCGCAAGGAACTTCGCGGAACACACGGGCACCCTTTCATGAGCGACGCACAGCAGAACAACGCACAGCAGAACACCGGCACGTCCGCCGCGCGGCACGAGGAGCGGGACGGCGGGGTCTCCCGCCGCTCCCTCCTGGGCCGGTTCGGCGCGGGCCTGGCCGTGGGCGCGGCCGTCGCCGGCGGCGGCACCGCGGCCGTACTGAGACTCGGCGACGGCACGGAGCCGGCCGCCGCGGCCGGGGAGGCCGTGCCCTTCCACGGCGCCCACCAGGCCGGTATCGCCACCCCCGTCCAGGACCGGCTGCACTTCGCCGCGTTCGACGTCACCACCACCGACCGGGACGCGCTGATCGCGCTGCTCAAGGAGTGGACGGCGGCGGCCCGGGCGATGACGGCCGGCCGCGAGGTCGGCGGCGGCGCCACCGTCGACAACGAGGAACTGCCGCCGGACGACACCGGCGAGGCCCTGGGCCTCAAGCCGTCCCGGCTCACCCTGACCTTCGGCGTCGGCCCCGGCCTGTTCACCAAGGACGGCAAGGACCGCTTCGGGATCGCCGGCCGCCGCCCGCAGGCCCTGATCGACCTGCCCGCCTTCCCCGGCGACAACCTCGACCCGGCGCGCAGCGGCGGCGATCTGTGCGTGCAGGCGTGCGCCGACGACCCGCAGGTCGCCGTGCACGCGATCCGCAATCTGGCGCGCATCGCCATGGGCCGCGCCGTGATGCGCTGGTCGCAGCTGGGCTTCGGCAAGACGTCCTCGACGACGCCGGACGCGCAGACCCCGCGCAACATGATGGGCTTCAAGGACGGCACCCGGAACATCGGCGGCGACGAGACGGGCCGGCTGGAGAAGCACGTGTGGGTCGGCGAGCAGGAGGGCCCCGCGTGGCTGGCGGGCGGCTCGTACCTGGTGGCCCGCCGGATCCGGATGCACGTCGAGACCTGGGACCGGGCCTCGCTGAAGGACCAGGAGGACACCTTCGGCCGCACCAAGGCCGAGGGCGCCCCGCAGGGCCTCTCCCGCGAGCACGACGAGCCGAACCTGAAGCTGATGAAGCCCGACGCGCACGTCCGGCTCGCGCACCCCGACAGCAACAACGGGGTGACGATCCTGCGCCGCGGCTACTCCTTCACCGACGGCACCGACCGGCTCGGCCGCCTGGACGCGGGCCTGTTCTTCATCGCCTACCAGCGTGACGTGCGCGACGGCTTCGTGCCGCTGCAGAAGAAGCTCGCGGCCAAGGACGCCCTCAACGAGTACATCCAGCACGTCGGTTCGGCCGTCTTCGCCGTCCCGCCGGGCGTCCGCGACCACGACGACTGGTGGGGCCGGGCGCTCTTCTCCTGAGCGGCCCGCCCCTTCGAAAACTCCCCGACTCCCCGCACGCCCCCTCAATTCGACGGAAGGGGAAGCCGCATGTTCGGCAACTACCTGATCGGCCTGCGCGAGGGCCTGGAGGCCGGCCTGGTCGTCTGCATCCTCGTCGCCTACCTCGTCAAGACCGGCCGCCGCGACGCGCTGCGCCCGGTCTGGCTGGGCATCACCACCGCCGTGCTGCTGAGCATGGGCTTCGGCGCCCTGCTGCAGTACGGCTCGCACTCGATGACCTTCGAGGCGCAGGAGATGCTCGGCGGCTCGCTGTCGATCGTCGCCGTCGGCCTCGTGACGTGGATGGTCTTCTGGATGCGGCGCACCGCGCGGCACCTGAAGAAGGAACTGCACGGCAAGCTCGACGCCGCGCTCGCGATGGGCACCACCGCCCTGGTCGTCACCGCATTCCTGGCCGTCGGCCGGGAGGGCCTGGAGACCGCGCTGTTCATCTGGACGGCCGTGCAGGCCACCGACGACGGCGTACGGCCGCTGATCGGCGCCGTCCTCGGACTGCTGACGGCCGTGGTGCTGGGCTGGCTGTTCTACCGGGGCGCCCTGCGGATCAACCTGGCGAAGTTCTTCACGTGGACCGGCGGCATGCTCATCGTCGTCGCGGCGGGCGTGCTCGCCTACGGCTTCCACGACCTCCAGGAGGCCGACGTCCTGCCGGGCCTCGGCAGCAGGGCCTTCGACATCAGCGAGCAGATCCCCGTCGACAGCTGGTACGGCACCCTGCTCAAGGGCGTGTTCAACTTCCAGCCGGACCCCACCTGGCTGCAGGTCGCGATGTGGACGCTGTATCTGGTGCCGACCCTCGCGGTCTTCTTCGCCCCGGGTAGGGTGGCGCCGACCCCGGCGGCCGGCAAGGAGCCGTCGCAGGAGCCGGCCAAGGAGTCGTAGGCACGATGAGACCCCGGTCGATCGGACCCCGGTCGTACGGTCACCGCCGCCGGCGCGCCTTGCTCGCGCTCGCGGCGGCGTTGCCGTTGCTGGCGGCGACCGGATGCGTGACCGTGCACGGCGAGCGGGAACTGCTCCCGGCGGTCTCGCGGGACGAGGCACCGCAGGTCCTCGAGGCGTTCAACGACGGCTACAACGAGGCCTACAGCAAGCTCGACCCGGCCGTCATCGACCGGGTCGAGACCGGCCCGCTCGCCGAGATCGGCCACGCCGACATGACCACCCAGAGCGCGCTGACCCCGGGCGGGAACCCCGGCTATCCGGTGCTCGTCCTCGACGACGCCCGCTTCACGATCCCCCGGCAGGCGGGCTGGCCGAAGTTCTTCCTCGCCGACACCCGCAGCAACCGCGACGGCAACCGCTGGTTCGTGCTCTTCACCCAGGAACGGGCCCGCGCGCCGTGGAAGGCCGCCTATCTGTCGATCCTCAGCCAGGACAAGGTGCCCGAATTCGCTCTCGACAAGGACGGCTGGGCCGAGCCCGTACCCGCCGTACGCGGCGCGGACCCGAAGCTCGCGTTCGCCCCGGACGAGGTGAGCAGCACGTACACGACCTACCTGCGCACCGGCGACGAGAAACTGTTCGCGCCCGGCCGGCGCACGTCCGAACTGCGCGAGGAACGCGAGAAGCTGCGCCGCACCCCCACCTTCTGGACCGACTACATCGACGTACCCGAGCACGCGCCCGCCTTCCCCGCGCCCGCGCTGCGCACGAAGGACGGCGGGGCGCTGGTGTTCTTCACCGCGCACCACCACGAGAAGCGCACGATGGCCCAGGGCGTACAGCCGACGATCGCCGACCGGCGCACCCAGTCCCTGCTGAACGGGGAGCCGAGGACGGCGGTGACGTTCACTCGGGTCGCGGAGTCGGCGGTGCGGGTTCCTTCGAAGGCGGCGGGGGGCCCGATCATGATGCTGAACAGGATCGAGGGGTTGACGGCGGCGAAGGGGGAGTGAGCACGTACAGCCCGTCCGGCGTTTGAGGACCGGGGTCTGGGGCGGAGCCCCAGTTTCGGGAAGGGGCGGGGAGGGGAAGCAATCGTTCCCGGGCGCCGGGTCGGCGGGGGTCCGGGGGCGGAGCCCCCGGGGGTAAGGAATCATTCCGGGTGACTGGGGGTCCCCCTCTGGGGGAGGGTGGGCGGGCAAGGCCCCCGGAAACGGCGCTTCAACGCCCCAGCGGCCAAGCCGCAGACTCATGCTGCCCCGCATACCGCGCACACGCATCCGTCAACGCCTCCAGCAACGTCAACGGATCCGGCAGCCCCCGCTCCGGCCCCTGGATCCAGACCACTCCCTCGTCACCGGGCAGCCGTGACGGCGGCAGCAGTACATAGCTGCCCCGGCAGTGCCAGCGCAGCCCGGGATGCTCGTCCATCGTCTCGGGGTGGCAGTCGAGCTCGCAGGGCCACCACTCGTCCTCGTCGTCGGGGGTGCCGCGGGTGGCCGTGAAGAAGAGCATGCGGTCGGGGGCGACGGTGGCGACGGGGCCGAGTTCGACGCCGGCCGCTGTCAGCCGTTCCAGGGCCTGCCGGCCGGCGGGGGCGGGTACGTCGAGGACGTCGTGGGCGATGCCGGTGGCGGTCACGAAGTTGGCCTCGGGCTGGGCGCGCAGCCATTTGACGACCTTCTCGGGGTCGGTCGTGGCGAGGGTCTGCCAGGCGAAGGAGACGGGGTGCCGGCCGGGTGTCGGACAGCCGATGCGCTCGCAGGAACAGCCGTAGCCGGAGGGGTGCGCGGCCGGGGCGAGCGGGAAGCCGGCCGCCGCGGCGGCCAGGAGCAGATCCTCGCGGGCCGCTTCCGCCGCCGCGCCCGTGCCCGTGCCGCCGCCCGCTTTGCTCCTGGGACGGCGCAGCCACTGGGAGAACCTGCTCTTGCGTTCCATCTATCCCCTCGCTTCGACCGCGGCCTTGCGGTCAATGCTGCCACCATCGCGGGCCCCGTGTGACCGCCGGACCGGTCCGGGGGGTGTGACACGGGCCGCTCGCGCGCTCCCGGGGCGGCCGCGGGGTGTCAGGGGCGGGGGGTGAGTCCGCGCAGCGCGAGGTCGACGATCGCGTCCGCGTAGGCGTGGGTGAGGGGCAGGGTGCGGTTGTGCCAGCGGTGGAAGAGGGGGCCGACGAGGAGTTCGAGGGCGGTGCGGGGGTCGACGCCGGGGTCGAGCTGTCCGGCTTCCTGGGCGGCGCGCAACCGCCGTACGTACGCCTGCAGCTGGGGTTCGAGCACCTTCTCGGTGAAGGCGGTACCGAACGCCTCGTCGTTGACGGTCTCGGCGGTGAGGGCGCGCATGGGCTCGTTGAGGCGGGCGTCGTTGAGCTCGTCGACGGTGGCCCGCAGCACGGTCTTCAGGTCGGCTTCCAGGTCGCCGGTGTCGGGCAGTTCGACGGCGGCCGGGTCGAGGGCCTCCCCGCCGGCCCGGTCGAGGACGGTGGCCTCGAAGAGCACGGCGGCCTTCGAGGGCCACCAGCGGTAGATGGTCTGTTTGCCGACGCCGGCGCGGGCGGCGATGGCCTCGATCGTGAGCTTGGCGTAGCCGGTCTCGGCGACGAGTTCGAGGGCGGCGTCGAGGATCGCGCGGCGCGAGCGTTCGCTGCGGCGGGAGGGGTCGGGCGGGGTCCTGCGGTTCATGGCGGCATCCTAGGCCAGGACTAGGCGAGACGTATCGTCTCGATTCACCTTGACAAGACGCGGCGTCTCGTTGAACCATGAGGGCACGACGAGACGCACCGTCTCGCCTACTGCACGACAAGACACGACAAGCACGACAAGGACCGCAAGGCACGTCGGAAGGAGACCCCATGCCCCGGGGAAACGCAGGCAGCATGCTCGGAGTCGGCGGCACCCGCAGCAACCTCTCCCGTACCGCCCTGCGCGGCGGCGCCCGGGCCGGACAGGGCGGGGCCCGCCTCGACGCGGCCGCACAGAAGCGGGAGTTGTTGCGCGCGTTGCGCGAAGGACGAAGCGGAAGCCGCTGAGCACGGCCGGGCCACCGGTAAACCACCCGTAAGGTTCATGCGCCAAAGACGGCGCAGCAGCGACGATTTGGGCACGTGCCACATCCCGCACGTGCCCAACACCACCGTGAGGAGCCCTCCTTGCGTACCGTCGTTGCGCGCGCCGCCGCTCCGAGGCGCTATCTGATGTGCCCGCCGACCTACTTCAGGGTCACCTACTCCATCAACCCCTGGATGGATCCGGGCAAACCGGTCGATCTGCCACTGGCTCTCACCCAGTGGGAGGACCTGCGGGACCGCTATCTCTCCCTCGGTCACACCGTGGAGGAGCTCGACCCGCACCCCGACCTGCCCGACATGGTGTTCGCCGCCAACGGCGCCACCGTCGTCGACGGGCGCGTGCTCGGCGCCCGCTTCGCCCACCCCGAGCGCTCGGCCGAAGCGGCCGTGCACACCGAGTGGTTCCGCGCGCACGGCTTCACCGAGGTGCGCGAACCGGAGCACATCAACGAGGGCGAGGGCGACTTCGCCGCCACCGCCTCCTGGCTGCTCGCCGGCCGCGGCTTCCGCAGCAGCCCTCTTTCGCACCCCGAGGCACAGGAGTTCTTCGGCAGACCCGTCGTCGGACTCGACCTCGTCGACCCCCGCTACTACCACCTCGACACCGCGCTGTGCGTCCTCGACGGCGACGAGGTCATGTACTACCCGGGCGCGTTCTCCCCCGGCAGCCGGGCCGTGCTGCGCAGGCTGTTCCCCGACGCGCTCATCGCCGAGGAGGAGGACGCGGCCGCCCTCGGCCTCAACGCCGTCAGCGACGGCCGCCATGTGCTGCTGCCGCAGGCCGCCGTGGGCCTGTTCGGGCCGCTGCGCGAGCGCGGCTACGAGCCGATCGGCATGGACCTGGGCGAGCTGCTGAAGGGGGGTGGGAGCGTCAAGTGCTGCACGCTGGAACTGCGTTGCTGACCAGCGCACCCCCACGGGCATGCGGCGGCCCCTCCGCGAAGGGCCCCTCCGCGAAGGGCGCCGCCGCGCGCGTCGGTCCTGCGCCGGTCCTGCGTCAGTTCCGCGTCAGTCCTGCTCCGGCGGCCAGCTCCCGCCCCAGTCCGCGTCGCGTGCCGCGCGGTAGAGGGCGCCGTGCCGCTTGGTGACCGTCTCCCGGGCCAGGCCCTCGCCGGGCGTGCACAGCTCCAGCAGTACCTGGCCCTTGCGGATCTGCGGCCGGCGCACGATACGGGCGGGCGCCCCGGGCAGCGCCGTGGCCACGTCCTCGCGCACGGCCGCCACGTACGAGAACTTCTCGTCCTCGTACGCGAGCGAACCGCCCTTGACCTGCCGGTGCAGCGAGGAGCGGCTCACCCGCGCCGCGAAGTGGCACCAGTCGGTGCCCGGTCCGATGGGGCAGGCGGCGCTGTGCGGGCAGGGCGCCACCACGGTGAAGCCGGCCGCGATCAGCCGGTCGCGTGCCTCGATCACCCGCAAGTAGCCCTCGGGCGTGCCCGGTTCGACGACGAGCACGGCGCGCGCCGCGCGGGCCGCCGCGTCGGTGACCGCCGTGCGGTCGGCGGCCGTCAGCTCGCCCAGCACGTACGAGACGGTGACCAGATCGGTCCCCTCGGGCAGGGCGAGGCCGCCGCCGATCACCCGGCGCTGCCAGCGGGCGCCGCGCAGGGCGGCACTGTCCGCGCCCCGGGCCAGCTCGGCGCCGAGCGCGAGGGCCGGCTCGGCCCAGTCCAGCACCGTCGTCTCCCGCTCACCGCCGGGCCAGGCCGCGGCCACCGCCCAGCTCGCCGCGCCCGTACCGCCGCCGACGTCCACGTGCGAGGCCGGTACCCACTCCGGCAGCCGCTCCCGGAACGCCTCCAGCGCCGAACGCACGGCCTCGAAGGTCGCGGGCATGCGGTAGGCGGCGTACGCGACGACGTCGGAACGGCCGCGCAGCACCGGCGCGTCCGTCGGCGTCCGCCCCCGGTAGTTGGCGATCAGCCGCTCGACGGCCTGCGCCGCCTGCCGGGGCGGCAGCCCGTCGAGCAGCTCGGCGAGCACGGCACGCAGGTTCTCGCCGGTGCGGGGGGAGGGTGGGGCATGCATTTGATGGAGTCTATGCGGGTTTCCGGGACGGTACGGACGGGTGCGCGCGGAGGCGGGGGAGGTAAGCGGAACGCCTGCGCGGCGGGCGGGGGGTACGGGCGGGGCCGGGGGCGTACGGGCCGGGGCCGGGTGCGTACGGGCCCCGAGGCCGGGGGCGTACGAGCCGGGGCCGGGAGGCGTACGGATCCGGAGGCGCAGCCGGACGTGCCGGGAGCGGATTCGCACCCCGCGAAGGCGTCGCAGGCGGCTCGCCGGGACCGGCCGACGGCCCGCCACCCGGAACCACGGACGACACCCCGGGCGGAACCGGGGCCGGGAGCATACGGACCCGGGGCCCGCGCGGCGGGCGGGCGGGGCGTACGGGCTGGGGTCGGGGCATGCCGATCGCAGGCCCAGGGCCAGCGGCATACGGACCCTGGGCAGCGGGCCTACGGCCCGGTCGCACGACCGGACACGCCGGGAACGGACTCGCACCCCGAGAAAGGCGTCGCGGGCGGCCCGCCACCCGGAACCTCGGGGCGGCGCCCCAAGCGGAACCGGCCGCCCGCCGCGCAAGGCGTCCGTTCAGCCGGCCGTGCGCCGCCACGGCCGGCACAGCGCCACGAAGCTGACCGTGGCGGCGAGCGCGCACCCCAGCTGGACGACGGCCATCGGCACCGCCGTGTGCTCCCCCGCGATGCCCACGAGCGGCGAGGCCACCGCGCCCAGCAGGAACGTGGACGTGCCCAGCAGCGCGGACGCCGAACCGGCGGCGTCCCGGGAGCGCATCAGGGCCTGCGCGTTGGTGTTCGGCATGGCCAGCCCCATCGCCGACATCAGCACGAACAGCCCGGTCGCCACCGCCGCCAGCCCGGCCCCGCCGAACACCCCGGAGGTCATCGCCAGCAGCGCGCCCGAGGCCAGCGTGATCACGACGAGGCCGGCGGCGAGCGCCTTGTCCAGGCTGACCCGGCCCACCAGGACCTTGCCGTTGAGCTGTCCGACGAGGACGAGACCGATCGAGTTGACGCCGAACAGCAGGCTGAAGGTCTGCGGCGAGGCCCCGTAGATGTCCTGCACGACGAACGGCGACGCGGAGATGTAGGCGAACAGCGCGGCGAAGGCGAAGCCGCCGCAGAGCATGTAGCCGGTGAAGACCCGGTCCCGCAGCAGCGAGCCCATCGTCCGCAGCGCCTCCCCCACGCCGCCGGAGTGCCGCCGCTCCGGCGGCAGGGTCTCGTGCATCGTCCGCCACACCAGCAGCGTCAGCAGCACCCCGATGACCGTCAGCACGACGAAGACCCCGCGCCAGTCCGTCAGCCGCAGCACCTGCCCGCCGATGAGCGGCGCGACGACCGGGGCGACACCGGAAATCAGCATGAGCGTGGAGAAGAAGCGGGCCATCGCCACCCCGTCGTACAGGTCGCGCACCACGGCCCGCGCGATCACGATGCCGGCCGCCCCCGCGAGCCCCTGCAACAGCCGGAAGGCGATCAGCAGTTCCGCGCTGGGAGCCACCGCGCAGACGGCGGTCGCCAGCACGTACACCACCATCCCGGCGAGCAGCGGCCGCCGGCGCCCCCACTTGTCGCTCATGGGCCCGACCACGAGCTGGCCCAGCGCCATGCCCAGCAGACACGCGGTGAGCGTGAGCTGCACGGTGGCGGCGGGGCTGCGCAGCACCTCGGTGACCTCCGGCAGGGCCGGGAGGTACATGTCCATCGACAGCGGCGGAAGGGCGGTGAGACCGCCGAGGACGAGGGTGACGAGCAGACCGGTGCGGCGGGCGGCGGATATCCGGGGACGGTCGGTGGCGGGGTCGGCTGCGGCCGCGGTGGCGGGGTCGCTCATGAACGGTTCTCCGTGAGGGGGCGCGGGCGGAACCCTCCATGGTGCCATGACCACAAGCATTGGATGCCCACTACACAGATCCGGCCTCCCTCTCCCCCGGAAACATGTCCGAGATCCTCCCCCTCAACAGGCAACCTCCGCACCGGATTTCACGTGTTCCACGGTGAAGGCCTCGAAACAGCCCACGAAGGAGGAACACGCAATGAACCGTGCATACCGCCTCGCCCTCGTCGGCACCGTCACCGCCGCCGTCCTCGCCACCGGGGCCGCGGCCGCGGTGGCCGCCCCCATATCCACGGCCCCCACGGCCGCCGCCTCGGCCGCCTCCACCACCGCTGTCGCGGCGAAGCCCGCCCTCACCGCCAAGCCCAGCACCGCCTCCGTCAAGGCCTGGCAGGAGTTCCGGGTCAACGGCAAGGCCACCGCGATCAAGCCGGGCACGGTCGTCACCCTGCAGCAGAAGCAGGGCAGCAAGTGGGTCTCCCTCCCCGCCCGCGTCCAGGTCAAGAAGGACTCCACCTACTCGATGCGCGTCAAGCTCGGCATCAAGGGCAAGAACTCCCTGCGCATCGTGGGCGGCCAGGCGGTCTCGCCGGTGTTCACGGTGACGGTGCGCTGAGCCCGCCCGACTCCACAGCGGTCCGGGGTGCCGGGGCGCGCTACCGCCCGTCCGCCCCGGACCGTCCGGGCCCGTACCACCACGCCCAGAACTTCCGCTCCAGCTCCTGCGCCCCGCCGCATCCGGCCCCGTACGTCCGGGCGAACCGCAGCGCCGCGTCGATGACCTCGAAACCCGCCTCCGGTTTCGCCGACTTCCGCTCCAGGAACCGGTCGATGTCCGGCACCGGCCACGAGGAGGACAGGACGTGCGCCGGATCCAACCGCAGATCGGCGTGGCCCGTACCGTCGAAATCGACGCGCGCGGACGGCGGGTTGAGGTGCGCCGTGCCGGCGGAGAGCGCGTAGTCGTCACTGGGATCGCAGCGCAGCCACCGCCCGTCGAGATGGACAGCGGCGAAGAAATGACGCGACCTCTCGTCGCACATCTCCCGGAACACCGGGAACCAGGCAGGGCCGAAATACTCCTTGCCGTTCACGACAAGTACCCCGAATCCAGCGGGAATCCGCTGCGACCGCAGTATCGCGCACAACAGATTCGCCTTGTTGGAACAGGACCCGCGCCGCAGCCGCAGGGTCTCCGACGCCGTCAACGTCCAGTCGTGCAGCACCGCGTACTCGACCTCGTCCTGCACCCACCGAAACAGCCGCACCGCCTTCTCCCGGCCGCTCCCCGCCCCGGCCGTGATCCGCGCGGCGGCCCGCACGACCTCCTCGGAACCGGCGTCGCAGAAGCGGGTGCCGACGAGGAAAACGGGGTCCAGGGGCTCTTCGTGGCCGGCCGGAACCTCTGCGAACTGACGCCCCATCACCGTATCCCCCGTAGCACCCGATCAACTCAAACGACCCGAACAGCCCGTTTAATTGTCCTCAATCGTTGAAGAAGTCCCGCAGCATGTCCTCCAGTTCACCGAGGGTGTCCTCGGTCCTGCTGGCACCCATACTGCTGAGCATGCTGACGCATGCAGCGGCGTAGTCCCCGAGATCCACGACGAGGTCGTAGTACGCCTCCTCGTCCTCACGGAACGTCCGCACCATCAACTCGGCCGCCGCCTTCATACCGGGCGGCCCCGTCAGCAACGCCTTGAGCATCTCCACAACACCTGAGCCGCGCTCTTCACCCACCTCACCGAGGGCCCCGTCAAGACTGTCGACCAGAGCCGCCGGGTCCGTCTTCCGCTGCTCCGCGAGCCAGGCGGTCAGCCCCGCGGCCGCCACACCCGCGCCGATGGCGAGCTGGTTGATGTTCTCCAGCCCGCCCTCCGCCAGATCGGCCTTCGCGGCCCGGAGAACCACCTGACAGGCCGGCGAATCCGTCCGCCGCCGCGCCTGATGCGATGCGGGATCCATCGAAGCGCGCAGCAGCTCCATGACAGGACCGTGTGATGAGCTCATGCCTCCATGCTCGCGGTTCCCGCAGGCGCCCGGGGCGGAACGGGCAAACTTGGGAGGCCCGTTGCACCCAGTGCCAGTCAGCCAGGAGGCAGGGGGCAACTCAGCTCCGGATCCGGACAGTTCGGGGAGCACGTCACCAGCGCCACCGACAGGAACAGGGTCCCACGCAGGTAGAAGCCGAGCGACACGTCGCCTCCCTGTGCCAGTCGCTCGGCGGCGGAGGCGGTGAGGACGGCCAGCCGGGTCGTGTCCTGGTCGTGGCCGGAGGCGAATCGAGGCGCGTACTCGGTGAGCCGGTCCCCCAGCCATTGCGCGGCCTCCTTCGGCTCGCCCCACGTCCCCTGAACCATCTTGGGCGGCTTCAGCAGCCACAGGGCCGTTTCGATCGGCGGTACGTCAGTGGTCCTCCAGTCCGCGACGGCTTCCCGGTACCGCTGCTGCACCTCGTCGGGACTGGTGACGGTTGGCGCGAGGGACGGCGGTGGGCGGCGGATGCTCTCCTTGTCGAAGGCTGCCTTCTCGCCGGTCCAGAGGTACCCGTGAACGTGCAACTGGTCTTCCTGTCCAGGAAAGTTGGAGGCGGCCCCCACCTCCTCCGAGAAGGCGAGGGCCGCCGATCACACGGGCAGTCGACTGGGACTGCCATGGTGGGACCGGTCAGGCCGTGAGGTTGAAGCGGCCCGGGTCGATACCGGCCGCGTCCAGCTCGGCGGTGGTGAAGCGCAGCGGCTCCATGTCGGGCCGCTTGCTGTCGCCGCATGCCTTGGCGAACCGGGCACCGTCGAGGTTGAGCCCGTACAGGTCAGCCATGATGAAACCTTCCTGATAGATGGGACGGACACCGGGCTAGGCATCGTCAGCGTCACGCTGACAACGCTTCGCCGACTCCGCGTAGATCAGGGCATCGACCAGCTTGCGGACCGTGGCCATCGGCACAGTGCCCAGGTACACGCTCGGCTCGCCGGAGAGAGAAGCGCGGCCCATCAACTGGGGCCACGAATCCCTGTCGCCGACCCTGATGTCCATCTCCGCCAGCACTCGTCCGAGCATGAAGGCGGCGTCATCAGCCTTCTTCTTGCCTGCCAAGAAGGCATCGGCTTGTTGTGCAGTCTTCTCGGTGTCCGTGGTCATGGGCACATCGTTGTGGCGTCAGGCTTGACTGGTCCAGTTTTATGCGAGTCTTCGCTTAAAGATCACGACCGGCAGAAGGCTGCCCACTCGGTGAGGAATTCCCTGGCCTGCTCCCCGAACACGGCATGAGCCTCGTGCACGGAAAACTCGTCCAGGTATGCGGAAACGTCCCTGTGGTCCCTGAAGATGAGGACTCCGGTCGGGGTCTCCACTGTGGCCATACTGTCGCCGTAAACCGTGAAGACGCTCAACGGGCCCGGTTTCACGTCGTGCCCGATCGGGATCACTCCGATGCGGACGTTCGGCAGGTGCGTCAACGAGGCGAGGCGGTCGATCTGTACAGCCAGCGCATCGGGCGGGATGAGGGGCCATCTGACGGCCTGCTCGGTGAGGACGAACCTGAACTGCTTCGACCTGTCGTAGAGGACTGTCTGGCGTTCCAGCTTCTTCGCGATGGTCTTGCTCTGGTCTCCCGGAACGTCCGCGATACTCGCTCTCACATAGTCCGGCGTGGCCAGGAGGCCCGTGATCATCGTCGGCAGGAAATACCGGAACTCTGTGGATGACTTCTCGAGGCCGGCCAGTTCGTTCTGCCGTTTGTCGAGTCCTCGGCGAAGCAGGGAACGGTCGCCCTGCCATTCGGTGTTCGCGATCCTCGCGAGGGCCGTGACCTCGGAAATGAGCTGCGAGGGAGCCTCAAGGGCTCTCAGTATCAGCTCGACGTCGACGAGGTTCGGGGTTGTCTTTCCGCTTTCGATGTTGCTGACCTTGGTCTGAGACGTATTGCAACGCTGAGCGAGCCGAACCTGTGAGAGTCCGGCTCGCTTGCGAAGCGTCTTCAGCGTTGCGGCCAGGTCAGCCTTGGACTGGCCCAGCTGCTCAGGTTCGAACGTCAAGGCCCTTCACGTACTCCTCGAAGGGCACCGACTCCGCCAGCGCGATCCGCTGGTACTCCCTGTACGGCTCCGGGTCGCCCTCGTACACTTCCCGGCTGATCTGGGTGCCGTCGGGTGCGTAATGCATCAGCACCACTTCCGACCTGTCGAACATCCAGAAGTCCTGGACACCGGCCAACGGGTTCTCCCTGTCGGTCACATCCATGATTCGGATGTCTTCACCGGCCCATGCATGCGGCTCGTAGTACATGAACTCGTACCGGAGATAGTCCGAGAGCGGCCGGGTCACGATGTGCACGCGCCCCTTCGTCTTGCCCTCACGACGCACCCGCTTGAGGTCGTCGGTGTACTCGTTGGAGTAGGCATGAGGGTCGAGACGCTCACCTGCGAGGAACTGCCGGATCTCTTCGTCTTCCTGCGGCACCCTGTAGACCGGCAAGGTCTCCAACCGCCATGCCTCGCTCCGGAAGTTGAGGAACTTGGCGTCCCACTCCTCACCATCCAAGAGCACGGACAGCCTCCTTCAGTACGCTCTCGGGGATCTCCACGAGCCCTTCGCCCTGGGGAGGCGTGAAGGCGTCGGACACGTCGCCTTGGACGAGGATGGAGCCCGTGCCCGTCCGGTAGACGTTCGGGCAGTCGTTTTTGTTGCAGGTCCCGGAGCCAGTCCCGGTGAGCCGCGTCAGTCCCTCACGCGCCATGGTCCGCCCCTCTCGACAGGGTCCGCCCCTGCCCTGGGACGACGCTAGGGGTGACGGGCCAGGGCCGTCTATGCGAGAACGCCGGTATGCGCGAAGTCGGGTAGTTGATCACTGGCTCGGCGCAGAGGCCAAGGAGGGCTACCCTTCACTGCCATGGTCGACGCCTTCGTCACCAGCGACGAACATCCCGCCTACGGCATCTGCCCATCACGCCGGTTCCCTCTCGGAGGGTTCGACGTGGCCGAACGCCCCTCACGCGAGTACCCGTTCAACCCGGCGGACGGGCACAGGTACACGGCTGCCGGCGTACCCGTCTGCGTCCACCCGGAGAAGGTCGGAGTACCACCCGGGAGATACGCCACCGACGGCGCGCCGCTGTTCTCCGAGCTGCGGCTGCCGACCGCTTCAGCCGACCTCGACCGCTACTTGCGCGACCTGATGCACAGCGCAGCGCCCGGAATGCTGGAACAGCTCATCGATCAAGCCGTCGAGCAGATCCCTCACGTGTTCCCCGAAGTGGACGTGGTCCAGGCGTTGCGCCGTGCGCTGGGTTAGCCAGCCGTGCGGTCGGCTAGCCAACTGTTGTGAAGCCAGGGGCGAATGAGTCACCCGCGACCTCACGGTGCGCCGCCCGGACGATCTCCCCGGCCTCCCGTACGGCCCGTGCCCGGACGTCGGCGTCCTCGCTGTTCAACGCGGCCTCCGCCGCGTGCAGGCGTTGCGCGGTCCGTGGATGGCGCTCGATCTCGACGACCACTCCCCACCGCCGGTAGAACATCCGGATCGGCAGGACGCTGTCGTCCTCTCCCGCTTGGACGAACGCCTTCTGCATCTCGTCGAAGAACTCTGGCAACCGCGACGGCACCACAACGGCCACGGCCCGACGCAGCCCCGGCAGAGTCAGCTCCGGCATGGGGATGAGCGGAGCGTCAGGCTCCATCTGCTGCACCGTCATGCGCACCCTTTCCGGCCAGGTATCCAGCACCAGAGTAGCGCCGACACACGCGCCCCGAAGGCGCCGGACGATTCTCCCCACGGCCCCGGAAAAGCGCCTACCGGAATCTGTTTCCGCAGGTCAAAGGGGTAAGGGAATGGCCAAGGGCCATCACAGTATGACGCCCCTCGGTGCGAACCTTAGTTAGAAACCAGCCCCGGCAGCAGGCACTTGCACTTGTGTGCTTCCTATCCAGCCAGAGGGACGCGCCAACTTCAGGCCCATGTGCCGAGACTGCCGAGGACTGCGAGCAGCAGGGTCAAGGCTACTCCGACGGCTGCCGAGCCGCGCATGATGCAGGTCGGCAGGCTGGCACCGTCCCATCGAGCCAGCAAGCCCGTAACCATGCCGACGATGATCGCCGCCAGCGCAGTCGCCAGGACGAGCAGCAGCCTGACGCCGAATGACAGTCCCACCTGAACCTCCGTTGCACACAGTCGAGATGAACACAGCCAGCGTCCGTGCGCATCGGTGGCTGAGCTACCATTCAGGACTACAACGAAACTTCTCAAGACTATGCAGGACTCTGGGGGTAGCTCATGGGGAGACGGCCTGGGCCACTTGACCCGTCGAACCCGCTGCACGCCTTCGCCCTCGGCCTCGTCGAGCTTCGCGACACAGCTGGGCCAGCGGGGCGAGTCAAGGAGACGTGCACTGGGGCAGGGATCGGCCGCAGCACTTACTACGCGTGGCTGGGCGGCAAGCAGCTGCCCGGCCGAGACGCCCTGGAGGTCGCCGTCCGCTTCTGGGGTGGCGATGTCGGCGAATGGATGATGAAGCGCCGACAAACGGAGAAGCTCCTTGCAGAGGAGGTAAAGAAACAAACGGAACGGGCCTTGCTTCGAGGATCCCCAAAGTTCAGATCAGGAGCGAATTTTGGGGAAATTACCTCGGTTGCGATCCACAATCCTGCAACTATCCATCCAGCACAGCCTCGCGGGACTGAGAAACAGGTCAATCAAGCGCGTGGGCTTCTGCGTGCACTAGGGTTCGACACCGAAGGCTCTAACGAAAGATCGGCATACGTGTTGCTGGCTCTGCTGATGTTGGGACCTGACACGCAATGGCACAACGCGGGGCAACCCATACTCCGAGTCCCTGAAATCATGCAATGGATTCGCGACATCTACAAGAAAGAATACGCCCCCAACACACGAGAAAGCATTCGTCGATTCACGCTGAAGCAGTTCATTGAGCGTGGAATTGTTATTCAAAATCCAGATCGCCCCGACCGGCCAATCAACTCTCCGAAGTGGTGCTACCAGATAAGCCAGGAGACTTATCAGATAGCGCGAGGTGGAGAGTGGTTGCCCGACCGTTCCGCTGACGCCAAAGAGGACGGCTAGTGCGTCGTGATTCCGTTGGCGTTACTTGATCTCGTGTGTCTCGTTGCTGCTGGCATGGAGCTCTCCGTTGAACAGGCCGCCGAGTTGCGGGCGTTGGCGAACAGCCGGGATGTGTCCGCGGAG
>NZ_JBHSPB010000022.1:0-104954 GCF_042656465.1 Streptomyces gamaensis | reverse complement strand
CGACGCACCTGATCGCGATGCGGGACGGACGCGTCGTGGCGGAGGGCGCGCCCGGGGACATCGTGACGGCCGAACTCGTCGAGGACGTCTTCCAGTTGAAGTGCCGCGTCATCGACGACCCGGAGACGGGCACGCCGCTCGTGGTACCGGCGGCTCGGGTGCGGTGAGGCCGGGGGTGCCGGCGCGTCGCTGGGTGCGGGTGGGTGAGCGCCTGCGGCGGGCTTGTTCCCCACCCCGCCCCTTCCCGAAACTGGGGGCTGCGCCCCCAGGCCCCCTCTTTCCGGGTGCTGGGGGCACCCCCTCTGGAGGAGGGCGGGCAAACGCCACACCCGGATGGAGCGCACCCTTTGACGTTGCCCCAGCGACATGGTGCGCTCATGGATGTGAGAGGCCATCAGACCCGACACCGGACGCGGCGGTACGCCGCCCTGCTCGCCGCAGGCGTCACGCTCGCCGCAGGCGCCGCCCTCGCCCAGCCCTCCACGCCCTCCACCGCCCGCCCCGCGCCGGCGGCCCCGTACCTCGACGCCCGGCTGCCCGTCGAGCAGCGCGTCACCGATCTGCTCGGCCGGATGACGCTGGAGGAGAAGGCCGGGCAGATGACGCAGGCGTCCCGGGAGGCCGTCGACGGCGACCGGGCCCGTATCACCCGTCTCGGCCTCGGCGCGCTGCTGTCCGGCGGTGGCTCCGCGCCCTCCCCCAACACCCCGGCCGCCTGGGCCGACATGGTCGACGCCTACCAGCGACGCGCCCTGGCCACCCGGCTGCGGATCCCCCTGCTCTACGGCACCGACTCCGTGCACGGCAACAACAACGTCCTCGGCGCCACGGTCTTCCCCCACAACATCGCCATGGGCGCCACCCGCGACCCCGCGCTCGTCCGGGAGGCCGCCCGGATCACCGCCGCCGAGACCCGCGCCAGTGGACCCCAGTGGGTCTTCGCCCCGTGTCTGTGCGTGGTCCGTGACGACCGCTGGGGCCGTACCTACGAGAGCTACGGCGAGGACCCGCGCCTCGTCGAGTCGATGGAGACCGTCATCGACGGACTCCAGGGCACGAGCGTGAAGGACCGGGCCCGCCCCGACCACGTCCTGGCCACCGCGAAGCACTTCGCCGGCGACGGCGACACCACCTACGGCACGTCGACCACCAAGAGCTACACGATCGACCAGGGCGTCACCGTCACCGACCGCCGCCACTTCGAGCGCGTCGACCTCGCCCCCTACGGGCCCGCGGTGCGCCGCCACCACGTGGGCAGCGTCATGCCGTCCTACTCCAGCGTCCGCTGGACCGACCACGGTGACGGCACCCCGGTGCGGATGAGCGCCAACAGGGAACTCCTCACCGGCACCCTCAAGGGCCGCATGGGCTTCACGGGCCTGGTCGTCAGCGACTGGGAGGCCATCGGTGAACTGCCCGGCGACTACCCGGACCAGGTCCGTGCCGCCGTCGACGCCGGCATCGACATGTTCATGGAGGCCGACCACCCGGCCCGGTTCCTGCGCACCCTGATCGCGGAGGTACGGGCCGGACGCGTGCCCCTGACACGCGTCGACGACGCCGTGCGCCGTATCCTGCGCGCCAAGTTCGAACTCGGCCTGTTCGAGCACCCCTTCACCGACCGCCGGGGCGCGCACGCCATCGGCTCGCAGGCCCACCGCGCGGTCGCGCGCCGCGCCGTCGCCGAGTCCCAGGTGCTGCTGAAGAACGACCGCCACGCCCTGCCCCTGAAACCCTCGCAGCGCCTGTACGTCGCCGGGGTCAACGCCGACGACGTGGGCAATCAGGGCGGCGGCTGGACCGTCACCTGGCAGGGCGCCTCCGGGCACACCTTCCCCGGCACGAGCATCCTGCGGGGCATCAGGCACGCCGCGCGCCACGTGACGTACAGCGCGGACGCCTCCGCTCCGGTACGCGGCCACGACGTCGGCATCGTCGTCGTCGGCGAGACGAGCCCGTACGCGGAGGGCGAGGGCGACGTCGGCAACCACGGCCGCACCCTGAACCTCTCCCCCCGCGACCGGGCCACCGTCGACCGCGTGTGCCGGTCCGTGCCCACCTGCGTGGTCCTCGACGTCGCCGGGCGCCCGCAGATCGTCACCGACGAACTCGGCAAGGCGGCCGCGTTCGTCATGGCCTGGCTGCCCGGCGGCGAGGGCGAGGGCGTCGCCGACGTGCTGTTCGGCAAGCGGCCGTTCACAGGGAAGCTCCCGGTGAGCTGGCCGCGCAGCGAGGCGCAGGAGCCGGTCAACGTCGGTGACAGGCACTACGATCCGCTGTTCCCGTACGGCTACGGGCTGACGGCAAAGGGGAGTTCACGGGCCGGAACGGCCGGGTAGGGGGCGGGACATGGCGCGTACTCACCGCCCGTCACGGCGCGGCCCGCGCGGCCGGGTCCCGGCCCTGGCCGCCGTCACGGTCGCCGCCGTGCTGACCTCGGCGCTCCCCGCGCAGTCCCAGGCAGCGGCCGACCCGCCGGAACAACTCCTCACCGCTCTCGCCCTCGCCGCCGGTGAACGGCTGCGGGCCGCCGACGACCTCGCCGCCGCCACGTGGCTCTCCGCCCAGCCCGTCGTGGACCCCGCCCGTGAACAGCACGTGCTCGACGCCATGGACGAAGCAGCCGTCCGCCGCGACATCGACCCGCTGACCGTGCGGCGGATCTTCCGCGACCAGATCGCGGCCGGTACGTACGTGCAGCGGCAACTGCACGCCCACTGGCACCACTTCCCGGACGAAGCCCCCACCACCGCCCCCGAGCTCTCCGAGGTCCACGCGCGCGTCGACGCGATCGACACCCGGCTCCTCGCCGCGATCGGCCGCGCCGAGGAGCTCCTCGACGAGCCCGAGTGCGGGCGCCTGCGCGACCGCGCCCGCGCGACCGCCATCGACGCCCTGGACCTCGACCCCGGCCACGCGCGCGGACTGCGGCGCGCGCTCGCCGGGGTGTGCGCCGCGGACGCGGCCCCGCCCCGCTGAACACGGCTCGCGCGCCCCCCGGGCCGGATCGCGGCGCTGCGGAACCCGGCGATCTGGCCCCTTGCCAACCACCGCTCCTACCATGGCCGTTAACCGGGGGAAAGGGTGTCGCCATGGCGCGCGGAACGGTACAGACAGGGCGGCGGATCGAGAATGCCGTCGCCTGGACCGTCAGAAACCTCGACGCGGTCGTCGCGATGGGCGCCGCGCTCATCATCGGCCTGCTGGAGATCTTCGACCACCATCTCGATCCGAGCATCGGCTCCGGCGCGACCCTGCTGGTGCTCGGCGCGCTCGTCTACGGCACGCTCACCGAGCGGCGGCGCCGCATGGCCGACATCCACGAGGCGACCACCGGGGCCCGGATGGCCATCGAGGACCTGACCATGGTGCGTTCCCTCTCCGGGGACGAGCTCGAACGCGCCCTGGACCACGCCCGGCAGCACACCGACCGCTGGGTCTTCAAGGGCGGCACCGGCACCTATCTGCGCGCGGTGACCCTGCCCGTGTGCGCCCAGGAGGCCCGCCGCAGGCGCCGGTCCCTGACCGTCAAGATAGACATCGTCAACCCGGCCGACGACCAGGCCTGCGCGGCCTACGCGCGGTTCCGCCAGACCTTCGCCAGCCGCCTGGACGTCACACCCCCGCCCGAGCCGTGGAGCGCCGAACGCACCCGCAAGGAGTCCTACGCGACCGTGCTCGCCGCGTGCTGGCACCGGCAGCGCCTGGACACCCTGGAGATCGACGTCCATCTCTCCTCGGTCGTGCCCACCCTGCGCTTCGACCTGTCCGACGAGTACCTGATCATCACCCAGGACGACCCCCGGCGGGTCAACCTCCTGGTGGAGAAGAACCGCCCCCTGTACGACTACTACGTCACCGAGCTCCACCAGCACCGCGAACAGGCTGTCGCCGTCAGCCTGTTGGGGGCCGAGCCGCTGAGCGAGGAACCGACCGTCGACGAGGTCCACCGGCTCTTCGAGAGCATCAACCTGCCGCTGCCCGCCTCGCTCACCGACGGCGACGTGAGCGAGATCGTGGAGAAGGCGCTGCACGCGGAGAACCCGTACCGGAGGTGAAGGGTGGCCGCCACGGTGGACTACCGATTACTCGAAAGGGCCGCGACCAGCGGCCGGGACCCCGCGCCGCTGCTGCGCGCCGCCGCCCTGGCCCTCGCCGAGATCGCCGCGGGGCGGCGGGAGTTGCGCGCCGTGCGGCACCCGCTCGGCTTTCTGTGCTTCCCCGTCCAGCGCGAGGGCGACTCCGGGGTGTGCGTGCACGTCTTCGGCGGCCCCGGCGACGCCGCCCCGGCGCCGCTCACGACCTCGCCCGTCCACTCGCACAGCTGGGACCTGATCAGCTGTGTGCTGTACGGGCGGGTCATCAATCTGCCTGTTCGTGTGCTGGACGAGCGCGAACGTCCCACGCACCGCGTGTACGAGGTCGCGAGCAGCCCCTCCGGCGTGGACGAGATCCGGCCGACCGCGCGCCTGGTGCGCAGCGAGAACGGTCCTGAACAGGCCAGTGTCACGGGGGAGATCTACTCCCTGCCGGCGGGCGAGTTCCACACCACCGTTCTGCCCGGGGGGAGCGCCTCCGCGACCCTGCTGCTCGGCCGGGTGCGCCCGGGGCGCCGGGACCTTTCCCTGGGACCGGTGGATGGGGTGGGGCACCGGGTGGTACGACAGACGTGCGACGTCGCACAGTCCGCCCGGACCGCCTCCACTGTCCTCAGGAGGATCGATGCTCCTCACCACCGATGACGCGCACGGACCGGCCCTGCCCGCGACGCCGTTCCGCGCCGAACACCGGCTCGCCGTCGCCGCCGCGCGCGAAGCGGGGGCGCTGCTGCGCTCGCGCTTCCAGGGCGAGTACGACGTACGGGCCAAGGGTGAACGCGGCGACGTGGTCACGGACTTGGACGTCCTGGCCGAAAACCTCATCGTGCGGCGCATCCACGAGGCCTTCCCGCGCGACGCGATCCTCGCCGAGGAGTCCGGCGGCCTCCCCGGCGCCGCCGGACCGGTGCGGCGCACCTGGCTGGTGGACCCGCTCGACGGCAGCAACAACGTTGTCATCGGCCTGGCCACCTACGTCGTCGGCATCGCGCTGTGCGTCGGCGACCTGCCCGTGGTCGGTGTCGTCCACGACCCCGTCACCGACCGGACCTGGAGCGCGATCGGCGGCGGCGGCGCCTACGGCCCCGCCGGGCGGCTGCGCGTCAACGGGCACCGGGTGCCCTCCGCCGGGCCGCTGCTCGCGTGGACGCAGGGCTACGGGGTGGCCCGCGACGACCCCCGGGCCCGCGCCCTGAAGGAGTGTCTGGAGGCGCGCGCCAGGCGGCTGTTGCAGCTGTGGGCGCCCCTGCTGTCGTGGTCGCTGCTCGCCCGGGGCGACATCGACGGATTCGTCGGCTACCGCGCCGAGGCCATCGACCTGCCGGCGGGCGCGCTGCTCGCCCGGGAGGCCGGGGTGGAGATCCGGGCGCTGGACGGCGGCCGGTTCCGCTGCGGGCTCGCCGGACCCGACACCGACCGCAGCTTCGTCGCCGGCCGCCCGCAGGACATGCCGTACCTGCTGGAGCTGGTGGGCGGCAGTACGGTCCTCGGCGTCGGCTGAAACCACCAGGCACGCAAGAGCACCGGCGCGGGCTCAGCGCGTCGCGGCCAGCGCCGCCGACGCCGCGAGCACGGCTCCCGCCGCGAGCACCGCGCCGGTGCCCACGAACCGGCCGACCGGCACCGCAACCCCCTGCGCGTGACAGCGCTCGAACCACAGCAGCGTCGCCAGCGAGGCCCAAGGAGTGATCACCGGGCCCGCGTTGGTGCCGACGAGCAGCGCCAGCAGCTGATCGTGGTTGCCCGCCGGGACCGCCGCCTCACCCGCCAGATACACGGGCAGATTGTTCAGTACGTTCGACAGCGCGCCCCCGACACCCGCCGCGCGCAGCATCCCCGCCACCCCGCCGTCCGTACCCACCGCCGCCGCGAGCGCACCGTGCAGCCCGTTGACATCGACCGTCTCCACCACCAGGAACAACCCCGGCACCAGGACCAGCAGCCGCCACGGCACCAGCGACAGCCGCAGCACCGACCGGCGCCGCACCGCGAACGCCGCCACCGCCACCGCCGCCGCCGACGCGGACGCCACCCACAACGGCACCGCCGCGAGCAGTATCACCAGCAGGAACCCCGCACACGCCAGCGCGCACACCCGGAACAGCACCCGGTCCGGCGGACGGTGCGGCTCCGGCGGACGATAGCTCCGCGCGCCGCGTCTGCCCCGCCGCCAGTAGAACAGCCACAGACACCCCATCGTCACCGCCACCGCGGCCAGTTGCGGTATCCACATCCGCGCCGCCAGCCCCGCCGGGGAGAGCGCCACCCGGTCCGCCGCCAGCAGGTTCGTCAGATTCGACACCGGCAGCAGCAGACTCGCCGTATTGGCCAGCCACACCGTCGTCATCGCCAGCGGCACCGCCGCGATCCCCACCCGCGACGCGAGCGCCAGCATGACCGGCGTCAGCAGCACCGCCGTCGTGTCCAGGTTCAGCGCGATCGTCGTCACCGACGCGAACAGCACACACAGCACGAACAGCACCCCGTAGCGGCCCCGCCCCGCCCGCGCCACCGCCGACGCCACCACATCGAACACCTCTGCCCTGCTGGTGAGTTCGGCCAGCACGATCACCGTGCCCAGGAAGGCCAGCAGCGGAGCGATCCGCTCCATCGCCTCCCGCGCGGGCGCGGGCGGCAGCAGCCCGGTCGCCAGGAACAACAGACCGCAGGTGAGCACCCCCACGGCCAGCCAGTCCAGCACATGCAGACGCTTCAGCACTCGGTCGACGACGCGCACAGCACAGAGGATCGCACACGTTTCGCCCGATACGGTGACCACGAACGAGCCGGTCCGTACGATGGATCCCATGGTCGAACTCCGGGAACTCGCCGAGGAAAAGCGGCCGTTGGACTTCTTCATCAGCTACTCACCCGCGGACGAGCACTGGGCGTCCTGGATCGCCTGGACCCTGGAGGAAGCCGGCTACCGCACCGTGCTCCAGGCCTGGGACTTCGTCCCGGGCACCAACTTCGTCGACTTCATGGACCACGGCGTCAGCAGGTCCGTCGCCGTGATCGCCGTCCTCTCCCACCACTACGAGCGCTCCCGCTACGGGCGCATGGAGTGGCAGGCCGCCCTGCGCGCCGACCCCGACGCCCCCGAACGCCGGCTGATCACCGTGCGCGTCGAGGACATCCCCGTCGAGGGACTGCTCGCCACCATCACCTACGTCGACCTCGTCGGCGTCCAAGAGGCCGCGACCGCCCGGGAGATGCTGCTCACCCGCATCGGCCAGGCCCTCGCCGGCCGCGCCCGCCCGGCCGGACACCCGGGCTTCCCCGGCGCCCCCGCCCCCGCGAACCCGGCCCCCGCGAACCCGGCACCCGCCGACAATCCGCACCCCCGGGCCGAACCCCGCCCCGGCAGCCCCGGCTGGGCCGGCCGCCGCCGGCCCGCCACCGCCCCCGGCGACCCCCACGCCGACGCCACCGCCCGCACCCGCGCCTCCGTGTCCGTACTGCACCTGGCGGGCCCCGGCTTCGGCCGCGGCGCCGACCCCGCCGCACTCCAGGCCGCCGTCTGGGGCGACCTCGTCGAACTCGCCGACGCCGGCGCCCCCGCCCCCGACCTGATCGTCGTCACCGGCGACCTCACCGCCTCCGGCAGCCCCCGCGAGTGCGACCAGGCCCTGACCTTCCTCACCGGACTGCGCGCCAGACTCGGCCTGGCCGCCGACCGGCTCGCCGTCGTCCCCGGCGGCCAGGACGTCAACCAGGCGGCCAGCCGCGCCTACTTCGCCACCTGCGAAGCCGACGAGATGCAGCCCCGCCCGCCCTACTGGCCCAAGTGGCGCCACTACGCCCGCCTGTTCCACGAGCTCTACCAGGGCCTCGACGCCGTCTTCGACAGCGACCAGCCCTGGACCCTCTTCCCGGTCCCCGCCCTGCGCACCGTCGTCGCCGGACTGAACTCCTCGATGGCCCACAGCCACCGCCCCGACGACCAGTACGGCCTGCTCGGCCCCGAACAGGCCGCCTGGTTCGCGCAGGCCCTGCGCCCGTACGAGGCGGACGGCTGGCTGCGGCTCGGCGCCCTGCGCCACCGGCCCGACACCCAGGGCAGGCTCGAGCGGGACGCCGCGCCCGCCCCGGCCCGTACCCCCGCCCGCGACCCCCGCCCGCCCGGCACCGCCGCCCGCGCCGCGGCCACCGCCCTGCGCGACACCGACGTCCTCGCCCGCCTCACCGCCCCCCGCCTCCACCTGCTCCTCCACGGCCCCGCCGGCGACCCCCGCGCCACCGCGGCCGCCCCCACCGCCGCCCTGGTGCCGCTCGCCTCCGGCAGCCTGCCCGTCCTCGGCGCCGCCGCCCCCGCCCGCCACCAGCTGCTCCAGATCACCCGCGACGGCCTCGTCCGCTGGCCCGAACGCCCCGGCCCCGCCCCCTGGCACTACGCCACCGAATGGCGCGACAGCGGCCGCGTGTTCGCCGCCCCCCAGTCCCTGCCGGGCACCGGCGCCGAGGAGCCCGCGCCCCTCCCGCCCGACGCCCTGGACCCCGACACCCAAGGCAGGCCGGACTCCGACACCGAGACCGGACGCGCCCTGGCCGGCCCCCTCGACGGGCTCATCACCCGCGTCGCCGAGGTCTGCCGTATCCGCCACGAAGGCGTCCACCTGCGCCGCCTCCCCGGTGAGATCCCCGGCCTGCTCGCCACCTGGACCGAGGCCGGCTTCGTCCGCCAGCAGCGCATCGCCGTGTGCACCGGCACCCCCCAGGCCGAGGACATCGACCGCTTCCTCGACCACCTCTACGCCGCCGGCACCGAGACCGACGCCGAGTACGTCCACGAGGGCCCGCCGCCCCCACGCGCCCTGCGCGAGCGCGCCCGCCGCCGCGGCCTGCGCGTCCGCAGCTTCACCGAATTCCAGGGCCTGCTCGACCTGCGCGACCACGTCGCCTCCCAGACCGAACGCCTCAGCACCGACGCCCAGTACCCGCCTGGCCTCTACCTCCCCCAGCGCTACCGCGAACTCGAACGCCCCGGCACGGTCGAACGCGACGGACTCGTCGAGGCCCTCCTCGACCTCCTGGAGGCCGACCACGGACGATTCGTGCTGCTCCTCGGCGAGTTCGGCCACGGCAAGACCTTCGCCCTGCGCGAACTCGCCCGCCGCATCCCCGCCGAACTGCCCCACCTCTCCCCGCTGCTCATCCAGCTCAGCACCCTCGACAAGGCCCACACCCTCGACGGACTCGTCGCCGCCTACCTCGCCGGCCACGGCGTCGACAGCATCGACCTGCGCGCCTTCCGCTACATGCTCCGCCAGGGCCGCATCGTCCTGCTCTTCGACGGCTTCGACGAACTCGTCAACCAGGTCAGCTACGACCGCGCCGCCGACCACCTGCAAGTCCTCCTCGACGCCGCCGTCGACAACGCCAAGATCGTCGTCACCAGCCGCACCCAGCACTTCCGCTCCCAGGCCCAGGTGCTCACCGCCCTCGGCCAGCGCGTCGGACTCCTCCCGCAGCGCCGCCTCCTCGCCCTCCAGGAGTTCACCCCCGCCCAGATCCACCGCTACCTCGTGGCCCGCTACGGCGACCGGCCCGCCGCCGACCGCCGGCTGCGCCTGCTGGAGGGCATCCCCGACCTGCTCACCCTCTGCCGCAACCCCCGCCTGCTCAGCTTCGTCGCCGACGTCGACCACGAACGGCTGCGCGCCGTCGCCGGCGCCGGACGCGCCCTGAGCCCCGCCGGACTGTACGAGGAAGTCTTCACCGCCTGGCTGCAGTTCGAGGAACAGCGCGGCCGCGGCGGCCCCGGCAGCGCCCCCGGACTCAGCCTGCGCCAGCTCTGGCACGCCGTCACCACCCTGGCCCTGCGGCTGTGGGAGAGCGGCGAGAGCGCCCTGCGCCTCGACGAACTCACCGACGTCGCCGAGACCTTGACCGAACTCGCCGACAGCCGCCTGTCCGTACCGCAGGCCGCGCACGCCGTCGGCGCCGGCAGCCTCCTCATGCGCACCGACGACGGACTCTTCCAGTTCATCCACGGCTCCGTCGTCGAATGGCTCATCGCCCGCGAGGCCGCCGACCGCCTCGGCCGCGGCGGGACCGACGGGACCGCCCTCCTCGCCCGCCGCCACCTCAGCCAGCTCGCCGTCGAGTTCCTCTGCGACCTCGCCGACCACCACGCCTGCCAGGAGTGGGCCGAACGCGCCCTCGCCGACAGCGACGCCGGCCAGGGCGCCGAGACCGCCCGCGCCAACGCCGTCAAGATCCTCAACCGGCTGCGGGTGCCCGCCCACACCGATCTGCGCGGCGCCCTCCTCGCCGGCGAGGACCTCTCCTACCGCGACTTCTCCGGCGTCGACCTCTCCGGCGCCGACCTCACCGAGGCCAGCCTCGTCGGCGCCGGCCTCGCCGGGGCCGTGCTGCGCGGCGCCCGCCTCACCGGCGCCCGCCTCGACGACGCCGACCTCACCGACGCCGACCTCACCGACGCCGATCTGCGCGGCGCCCGCCTCATCCGCACCACCCTGCCCGGAGTCGAGGTCACCGGCAGCCGCTGGCACCAGGCCGCCCTCATCAACGCCTCCGCCGAACCGGCCACCCTCCAGGCCCCGGAACTGAGCACCGCCGCCGTCGCCCCCGGCATGGGCGTCGAGGCCGGATTCCGGCCCGCCGCCGTCGGCGTCCCCTACGGCTTCGGTATCCGCACCGGCCGCCTCCCCGAACCCGTCTCCTACAGCCCCGACGGCTCCCTCCTCGCCCTCGGCGCCGAGGACGGCGGCGTCCTCGTCTGCGACGCCGGCACCGGCACCGCCCTGCGCACCCTCCAGGGCCACACCGAGCGCGTCTACGCCGTCAAGTTCCGCCACAACGTGCTCGCCACCGGCGGCGCCGACGGCTTCGTCCGCCTGTGGGACCCCGTCGCCGGCACCTGCCGCCACACCCTGGAGATCCACCCCGACGGCGTGTGGCCCGTCTCCCTCGACGACACCGGCGGCCGCCTCGCCACCGGCGACGCCGAGGGCACCGTCACCCTCTGGGACCCGGCCACCGGCACCGCCCTCCACCGCCTCTCCGGCCACCGCGCCCCCGTCTACACCGCCGTCTTCAGCGCCGACGGCACGCTCCTGGTCACCGGCGACGCCGACGCGGCCGTACGGCTGTGGGACACCGGAACCGGCCGCTTCCTCGGCGAGTTCGCGGGCCACCACGGCGCCGCCTACCGCGCCCGCTTCAGCCCCGACGGCACCCTGCTGGCCACCGGCGACCGCGGCGAGGACAACCGGGGCACCGTCCGCGTCTGGAGCGTCGACGGCCGCCGGCTGCGGCACGAACTCACCGGCCACACCGGCCGCGTGTACACCCTCGACTTCCACCCCAGCGGCGAACTCCTCGTCAGCGGCGACACCGCCGGCGGGGTCCGGCTGTGGGACCCGCTGACCGGCCGGCCGGTCGGAGCACCGCTGCGCACCGACGGCGGCGCCGTCTACCAGGTCGTCTTCTCGCCCGACGGCGGCCTGCTGGCCATCGGGGACAGCGACGGCGTGGTCCGGCTGTGGCGGGTGGGCCGCACCACCGACGGCTGGAGCGCCACCCCGCTCGGCCGGCAGCCCGCCGACCACCAAGGGTCCGTGTGGGCCTGCCGGTTCCGCCCCGGCGGCACCGCCGGTACGGAGGCCGGCCCGCTGCTGGTGTCCGTCGGCAACGAGGGCGCCGTCCGCCTGTGGGACGCCGCCACCGGGCAGGGCCGCCGCATCCTGCGCGGCCACGGCCGCAAGGTCACCGGCCTGGCCTTCAGCTCCGACGGCGGCCACCTCGCCGCCTGCGGCAACGACGGGGTCGTCCGTCTGTGGGAGCCCGCGACCGGCCGCCGCGTACGCGAGTTCACCGGCCGCAACGACCGCCTGGTCTCCGCCGTGTTCACCCCCGGCGGCCCCGTACTGGCCACCTCCAGCAGCGACGGCGACGTCTACCTGTGGGACACCCTCACCGGCGAGTACCAGCGCGAACTCGACGCCGAGACCGACCACGTGTGGGCCGAGGCGTTCAGCGCCGACGGTACGGTCCTGGCCACCGCCAACGACGACGACACCGTCCGCCTGTGGTACCGCAGCACCGGCGCCCACGTCACCACCCTCGCCGAACACCGCGGCCGCGTCCGCTCGATAGCCTTCCGCACCGACGGCTCCGCCCTGGCCACCGGCTGCGACGACCGCTACGTCCGCCTGTGGAACCTCGCGGACAGCCGCCTCGCCGCACGCCTCGACGGCCACGACGACCGCGTGTACGCGGTGGTGTACGGCCCCGGCGACGACTGGCTCGCCAGCGCCTCCTGGGACAGCCAGGCCATCGTCTGGCGCGACGGCACCCCCGTCCACCGGCTGCGCGGCCACACCGGCCGGCTGTGGACAGCGGCCGCCCACCCGCACCGCCCGCTGCTCGCCACAGCCGGCGACGACCGCACCGTCCGCCTGTGGAACCCCCTCACCGGCACCGAAGCCGGCCAACTCCCCGGCCACACCGGCCGCATCCTCGCCCTCGCCTTCAGCCCCGACGGCTCACTCCTGGCCAGCGGCGGAGCGGACGGCACGGTCCGCCTGTGGAACGTACCCACGGAGGGCACCCCCTCCGTACGCGCCACCCTCCTCGGCGTGCCCGGCGGCTGGGCGGTCCTCACCCCGTCCGGCGGCTACAAGTACGACGGCGACATCGCGGGCGAGTTCTGGCACGTCGTGGGCATGTGCCGCTTCGAACCGGGGGAGTTGGACGGGCATGTGGCGGGGGTGAGGCGGCTGGGGGCGGGGGACGGGATCTGAGGCCCCCGGGGCGAACACCCGTAGACTCACCTCGACACGACGTCCGTACGAGGGGAGAGGCCCGTGACCGGCAGCACCGCAGCGATCGAGCACAGCGAAGTCGAGGTCAACGGAGTCAGGCTGCACATCGCCTCGCAGGGCGAGGGACCACTGGTCCTGCTGCTGCACGGCTTCCCCGAGTGCTGGTACTCCTGGCGGCACCAGTTCGCGCCGCTGGCCGCCGCCGGATACCGGGTGGTGGCCCCCGACCAGCGCGGGTACGCCCGCAGCACGGCGCCGGACGACGTCGGCGCGTACACCCTGCTGCACCTGACCGGCGACGTCATCGGCCTGATCCACGCGCTCGGCGAGGAACGGGCCGTCGTCGTCGGCCACGACTGGGGCGCGCCCGTCGCCTGGACCTCGGCCCTGCTCCGCCCGGACGTGGTGCGGGCCGTCGCCGGGCTGAGCGTTCCGCCCGTACCCCTGTCCCCGACCTCCGTCGCGCGCGAGCACTACGGCGACGGCTTCTACCAGATCTACTTCCAGCAACCGGGCGTCGCCGACGCCGAGTTGGCGCGCGACCCCGCCTCGACGTTCCGCCGCGTCCTGTACAGCGGTTCCGGGGACAACCCGGCGACGGAGCGCCCCCGCCCCTGGGTGATCCCCGAGGGCGCGACGCTCCTGGACACGATCCCCGAACCGCCGGAGCTGCCGCGGTGGCTCACGGCCGAGGACATCGACGCCTTCGTCCAGGAGTACGCCCACCACGGCGACCGCGCCTTCACCGGCCCCCTGAACTGGTACCGCAACATCGACCGCGACAGCGAACTCCTCGCCGTCTTCCAGGGCCGCCGCATCGACGTGCCCGCCCTGTACGTCGCCGGGGACCGCGACATGGTCGTCTCCTTCCGCGGCATGGACCAACTGCTGCCCGCCCTCGGCACCGTGCTGCCGAAACTGCACCGCAGTGTGATGCTGCCCGGATGCGGCCACTGGACGCAGCAGGAACGCCCGGACGAGGTCAACGCGGCGCTGCTGGAATTCCTGGGCGCGGTCGGCACGTTGTAGTGGGGCGGGCCGGGGCGTGAAATGCGTGGCGGCTCGCCGCGCGGGTGGCTGATGATGGCCGTATGAGCGGTCAAGCAGGCACCCCGCGCAGGCGAGCCGACATGTTCCTCCCCTTCGAGGACGACCCCCGCGAGGGCGGGCCCCGCCTCGGCGACGAGCGCGCCACACTCACCGAATTCCTCCGCTGCCAGCGCGCCACCCTGGAAATCAAGTGCTCCGGCCTCGACGCGGCCGCCCTCGCCCGCCGCGCCGTGGAGCCCTCCACGATGTCCCTTCTCGGCCTGGTCCGTCACATGGCGGAGGTCGAACGCGGCTGGTTCCGGCGGCGGATGGCCGGATCGGACGCGCCGCCGCTGTTCCGCACCGCGTCCGATCCGGACGGGGACTTCGACGGGGCGGTGGCCGATCCGGAGGTGGTGGAGGAGGCGTGGCGCCTCTGGCGCGAGGAAGTCGCGTTCGCGGACCGCTTCGTCGCCGAGGCGCCGGATCTGGACGTCGTGGGGCACGGGGATGACTCCCTCGAAGAGGCCATTTCCCTGCGGGAGTTGCTGGTGCACATGGTGGAGGAGTATGCGCGGCACAATGGGCACGCGGATCTGTTGCGGGAGCGGATCGACGGGAGGGTGGGGCAGTAGGCGGCCATCAGGCCTGGCAGCCAGGCTTGGCAATCAGGCTTATATACAAGGCTGTTGAGCGTGGGGCAAGGCGATCAGGTCGCTGCCGTTCGGACGAGTGATCGCGGCGTGCGTGACAGCGGCCCGTGGCCCTAGCGTCACCTCATGGTCACAGCGCACCACGAAGCGGCACACCGGATCTTCCAGGAACGTCCGGAGTTACTCGCGCCCGTGTTCCGGATCCTGGACGTGCCGCTGCCGGAGAAGATGGAGGTGGACGTCCTCACCCCCGACGCCACGGAGATCCGTCCGCTGGAGCGGCGGGTGGACACGGTGCTCCGTATCGAGCCCCCGGAGGGGCAGGGCGGTGGTTTCCTCGTGGCGATCGAGGCCCAGGGCCGTCGGGACGAGGGCAAGGCGGTCAGTTGGGCGTACTACTTGTCCTTCTTGAAGGCGAAGTACGATCGGCCGGCGCTTCTCCTCGTGGTCTGCCAGGACGAGGCGACGGCGAAGTGGGCGGCGGGGCCCTTCCACCTCGGGCGGGAGGGGTGGACCGCGCTCACCGTCCATCCTCTGGTCCTCGGCCCGGGGAACGTCCCCGTGATCCAGGACCCGTCGAAGGCCGCCGAGGACTTCACCCTGGCAACATTCTCGGCCATGACACATGGTCGAAGCCGCAGCTGTGAGGTGATACTGGAGGCACTGTCGACCGCTTTCAAGGCCGCGGGACCCGAGGCGGTCTCGTACCACGCGGAACTGCTGGAGATCGGCCTGGGGAAGACCCCGGCCAGAGACATCTGGAGGAAGCTGATGCCGCGCACGTTCTTTCCCGGCCGTGGCACGCTCATCGAGGAGACGTTCCTCGAAGGGAAGGCCGAAGGCCTGGAGGTGGGTTTGGCCCAGGGCTTGGCCAAGGGCTTGGCCCAGGGCAGGATCGAGGGCAAGGCCGAGGTCGAGGCCGAGGTCCGGGCAGCCCATGCCGCGGCTCGTGAGGCCCGGGCCGAGGCCCGTGACGCCGAGGCCAGGACCTGCGCCGAGATGCTGCTGCGCGTGCTGGAGAACCGGGAAGTCCCGACGCTGGCCCGGACGCGGGAGCGCATCCTCGACTGTCAGGACCTGGAAACGCTGCAGCGTTGGATCGACCGCGTTCACACCGTCTCCGAGGCCGAGGACCTCTTCGACGAGAACGACTGAAGACGCCCGCCGTCTGCCCGGGTCCCTTTCCTGAACGGGACCCGGGCAGCCCCGTCTCACAGTCCGGAAACCGGTTTCTCGGGAGAATCCGCATCCTCTCCGAGTGAAATGCTGGACTCTCCATCCTTCTTCCAGGTGGCCGCCACCTTGAGCGTGCCCTTCCCGCTGGCTCCTGTCACTACGCTCACCAAGGCACCGGACTTCACCGCGAGTTCGATTCCGAATTCGAGTGTCACCTCGTCCGGTGACGATCTCCGTAACCCCGAACGCACGTGACCGACGACCGTTTCCAGGGTCTCCGAGAGGTCTTCCAGCCGCTTCTTGATGTCACCCGCGGAGATGTCCCTCGGGCCGGCGGATCCCTCGACGCGTACCCAGAAGGTCCTGCCGTCGGGTGTCTCCGCCCTGATGATTTCCGACATTCCGCTCCTCCGTGGTGTGCGCGGCCGAGGCAGAGCGTGGAATTTCCCGTTCTGCTGTCTTGCGCGGAACCGACGCGCTACCTTCTGGCTCCGGTCACGAACCGTACTGCCTCCGAAGGGGGTTGGCCCATGAACCGAGAAAGCCGGGCGGCGGACGCGGAGACGATCTACCTTTCCGATGTGGATCCGCACTCCTCGGCACCGATCCACCGGGTGGCGGACCTGAGGGCGCGGCTGTTGCTCCATGTGCTCTTCGCGGATTCCCTGCTGATCGGGGACTCGCAGAGTCTCAACAACCCTTTCTTCCGGGCGCTGGTGTGTACGGAGGAGGCGCGGCGCGTGGAGTGGCCCGCCGGCACCTCACCGCTCCCGGATCTCGCCCCGCTGCTGCGGGACGGGCGGATGCGGGTGGCCCTCCGGGCGGGCCCCGGCCTGCGGGCGATCCGGGAGCAGCACGAGCAGCAGCGCGTCGACAACGTTCCGAGCCGTGACTACGTGGAGTGGCTGGACGGGCTCACGGCCGGCCATGTCACGGTCTACGACCCGGGCGCGGTGACGGCCGCGTTCACGTCGGGGCTGCTGGATCGCGTCGATGCGGGGCTGCGCCGGGCCGAGGGAGCCGAACGGGCCGTTCTGGAGTCCGTCCGGCAGTGGTCGGCCGAACAGGACGCTCTCGGGTACAAGGCGTTACGGGACTGGATCAGTGGTCATGAGGCCGGCCCGGCGGAGATCCTGGTGTGGGGGGCGGTGGACGAGTGGGCGGGCGAGTCCTACCGGCAGGCCCTGCCCGGTGTCCTGGGGTGTGGCCTGGCCGCCCCGCGCGACGAGCCCGACAGGATTCCGGCCGGCAGGACCCGTCGGGTACTCGAACGGGCCGGGCTGCCCGCTGTCGTGCTCGACAGCGTTCTGCTCTCGCAGCTGCCCGTGGAGGTGCTGCTGGAAGCGGTCGCACAGCCGGCACGCAACTCCCTGGTCCGGCAACTCGCCCTCGTGCGCAGAGGGATGCCACCGGATACCGGTGAACTGGACAGTGCCGCCGAGGAGTTCAGCGTCTGGATGCTGGAGACGTTCGAACGCACCTTTCGTCCCGCGGGCGGCAGGGCCTGGGCGCATCTTCAGGGGGAGAGGCGGCTGATGCGCTTCGGCCTGGACGAGGACACGGTGACCGGGCAGCTGGGCGCCGGACTGGAGACGCAGCCGTCGGCGGACGGCCGGGGGCGGGGGCTGTCGTTCCACGTGCTGGGCCCCCGGGCCGAGGACGCGCCGCGCGAGGCCGGTGCGGTCACGCGGCGGCCGGCACGCGAACTCGATCCGTTCGACCGCCTGGTCACTCTCTAGGGCCGCCGCACCCGGCCGTCGAGGCGTCGCGGTCGTCCATCACGAAGGCGAACGCGGCGAGGGTGACACCACAGGTGATCCGGCCCCGCCGCAGCCAGATCAGGATCTCGCGTGGCGACGCCCACACGGGGTCGCCCACCGACTCCATCTCCTCCGGGCGGGCGGTCCGGCTCCGCTCGGGGGACACCACGGCCCGGCACACGTGCACCGCCGTTCCGATCAGGCCGGTTTCCGCGTGCAGCATTCCGACGACCTGTACGGAGGAGGCCATGAGGCCGGTCTCCTCCCGGAGTTCTCGCGCGGCCGCCTCCTCGGGAGCCTCGCCGGGCTCGCATCCGCCCCGGGGGAATTCCAGGGACACCGCACCGACCGGATAGCGGTACGTGGGCACCAGCGCGATGCCGTCGGGACCTGTCGGTACGACCACCACCCCGCTGTGCGACCACTCCCACCGCAGATAGCGGCCCGGGAGTCCGTCCGGCGAGACGATCTCGTCGTTGTACAGCGTGCCGAAGCGATTGCCGAAGACCTCGACGGCCTGGCGGCGCAGGATCGGTGCGGGCGTGCGGGGGGCTTCAGGGCCTGTGTGCATACTGCTCCCGGTGAGAACGGCGAGGAGAACGGCGAGGTCCGGGCCCGGTCCCGGTTCCTCAGCCCTCAGGATCCCGTAGGGGTGCGAGCTGTTCCAGCCAGCTGGCGCGCTCATGGGCGAACTCGCCCTGTTCCGAGCTGAGTCTGGCCAATATGCACAGGGTATTCCGTTGTGCTCCTAGCTGTTCCGGCTGTCCGGCCAGGAGTGGTATGCGATGGTGTGCCGCCCTCCGCAACGCGAGGTAGGCCTCCCGGTCGCGACCCGTCCTGAGCAGTCCCTCCGCGTGCAGGTCCAGGGTGGTCGGCAGCCGCGCCAGATACCGTCCGGGCTGCCGTTCGGCCAGTTCCTCCAGCAGCGCGACGGCTTCCGCCCCCGAGACCACGGCCTCCTCGGCCAGCCCTGTCCGCTGCCGGCCCCTCGTGAGCGTTTCGAGGCACGTCAGCAGGGTGTCGTCACGCTGGGCTCCGGGCCGCGCCCTCTCGCACAACAGCACGGCACGAGCCGCGTGCTGGGCCGCCGCGTCCACTTGGTCGTCGGCCAGCTCCAGGAGGGCGAGCGTGCTCAGGGCGGAGGAGGTGTCCAGCAGACACCGCTGCCGCGCCGGATCCTGCTCCGGGGCCCGCGCCAGCAACTGTTCGTAGTGGACGACCGCCGACCGGCTGAGTTCCAGTGCGGCGCCGACGCGGCCCTCGCCGCGCAGCAGCAGGCTCATGTTGTGGAGCGCTTTCGCGTGCTCGGCCACGTGACGCCCGTACCGTCGCACGAGATCGCGGCTGAGCGCGACGGCCTCGTGGGCGGCGTCGAGCGCGGAGGACGCGCGGCCGCAGTCGGCGAGGCGGAGACTGTAGCCCCCGAGGCGGTGCAGCCTTGCCAGCAGTTCCTCCTCGGACGCCGCGGTGCCGGACGCCCGCAGCAGCCGTCGGAGCACCACGGCCGCTGCGGGGGAGAGGCTGGAGGGGTGGCCGGGCAGCCGCTTCTCGATCGTGGCGAGCAGCTCGGGTCCGCAGGTTTCCAGGGCGGGAAGCAGGACATCGGTGAGTGGTCGGGCGTAGGGCAGGACGCCGCCGGTGTCCACGAGAGCGGGCAGCAGGAGCTCGGGCCGGTCCGTCGACGCCTGCTGGAGTGCCGTGTCGAGGACCGTGTGCGCGGGATGGTCGTCGATGCGGCCCACACTGGTGCATCCGCGTGCCCTGGCGAGCACTTCGAGGGTTTCCGCGGCCGCCGCGATCCGGGCCTCCTCGATCGGGCCGCCTTCGTCGAGCAGCGCCGAGAGGCAGGCTCCGGCACGTCCCGGGTCCCCCAGCGCCCACAGCACCCGGCGGGTGAGGATCTCGCCGATCCGGTCGGGTTCCAGCGGGGCCACCCGGCCGTCTCCGGTGGGATAGAGCATCCGCAGACAGGTGTGGACGGCCCACATGTCGGGCTGCCGCTGCCCGGGGAGGACCGCGGCGAAGACCCGTTCCAGCGCCGCGACGAGCTCGGCACCGGAGCGGCCGGGAGCCAACGTGGGGACGAGCAGCAGGAGTTCCGCCAGGTCACGGCCGCTGTCCCCGGAGAGGGCGGCCGCCGCCGGGATCCGCGCGGCCAGCAGATCGTGCCAGCCGCGGGTCTCGTGGCCGCAGATCCGCTCCAGAGGGTCCGCGTCCTCCGGCCATGTCCCTCCCTGGAGCCGGGTGAGAACGGCGTCCAGGGCCAGCGCGAGGACGCCCAACACTGAATCCTCCTTGCTCGCACGTTCGTTGAGACTCGCGGGAGCCTCCAGTGCGCGACAGCGGAGCAACTCGGCGAACTTCCCGAAGGCCCACGGCGCGAGAGGGACTCCGTCCGGACCGGTCATGGTGCCGGCGAGAGGGACCACGCGTGCACCGGCCAGTGCCCAGTCCTCCGACAGCCGGTTCCGCAGCGCCTGCCACAGGGGTTCGTCCGAGCGCGCCAGCAGCAGCACCCGCAGCCGCATCCCGTCGGGGCCGTCGAGGTAGACGTGGTCCAGGAGCGCGCAGATGTCGGCCAGGCGGGCCTGCGCGTAGTCGAAGACGACGAGCACCGGGAGCCCGGCTTCCAGGGCTTCGGTGAGTTCACGCAGCCACTGCGGCTGCCCCGGAGCCCCCTTGGCGGCGAATCCGGCGATCCAGCCCCGTTCGTCGTTGAGACTGCGGCACAGCTCGGCGGCCAGAGTGGTCTTCCCGGCACCGCCGGGAGCATGCAACAGGCGCAGCAGGACGTCGGGTTCCTCGTCGCACCAGTCGAGCAGCTCCCCCAGCTCCGGGCGCTCCACGAAGGGCAGCGTGCCGTGGGTGAGGAGGCGGGACGCCGGTACGGACGGCGGTGTCGCGGCGGCACGGGACGTACGCGGGCGCGCGGAACCGTACCGGCCGAAGAGCCTGTCGCGGCGCAGCGGGCTCCCCGTGGCGGCGTCGCGCCATGGGGTGCCCGGCCGGTGGGCCCGCTCGTTGCGGGCCACCAGTTCGGGGAAGTGGGAGCGTACGGCCTCGACCGGGATCATCCAGCCGCCGAGCACGGCCTCCGGACTGCGGCTCGCCTTGAGGACGCCGCACACCCGGCCCGTGCCGAGGTCCAGCACCGGGGCCCCGCTGAAGCCCTCGACCATCTGGTCCCCCTGGAGCCGGACGTACCGGCCGTTGGCCCCGGCCACGGTCATCCGCAGGGTGTCCGCCTGGATACCGGTCTCCAGGACGCCCTCGGTGAACCCGTGGGAGCTCACTTCGCTTCCGTGCAGGGGCTGCCGGGTCGCGAGCCATACACCGATGCCGGGGAGGGGACGGGACAGACGGACTTCCGCGAGATCCGGGAACCCGTGGAACGCGTCGTCCCGCTCGGCGGGCACCGACCGGACGACCTCGGCCTCGACCACCTGCCCGTGGACCGTGACCGTCACGCGCTCGTGGCCGCGTACGACGTGGGCACAGGTCAGCAGGGTGTCCCCGGACACCAGGAAGCCGGATCCGAACGCGGTCCCGGTGCGCACGCTGACGACCTGTTCGATGACCAGCTCGGTCAACTGCTCGTGTCTGCTGCGTCGTTCGCGGTCGAGGCCCACGATGCGCTCCCCGGACGAGGCTGATCGACAACCGCCCACGATACGCCGCGTGGGGCCGGCAGCCGGAAAAATCCCGCGACGCCCGCCCCGCCCCCCTGTTAGCTTCCTTGATCATGCAACCGATCGCCGAAAAAGAGATCCGCGCCTCCTTCGTCAACTGTTCCAAGGGCGAGGCGAGCCGCATCAGCCTGCCCGCCGGGCTGGCCGAACTCCCTTGGGAGCACTTGGACTTCCTTGGGTGGCGGGATCCGGGCGCGCCCGACCGGGGGTATGTCGTGGTGCCGCGCGACGACGGCCTGACAGGCATCACCCTGCGCGTACCGCAGAACATCCGCCGGAGCTTCACCAAGACCACGGTGTGCATGCTGTGCATGACGGGTCACCCGGGATCGGGCGTGACGCTGTTCGCGGCCCGGCGGGCCGGGGCCGCCGGGCGGCAGGGGAACACCGTGGGGACATATGTGTGCGCCGATCTCGCGTGCTCGCTGTATGCGCGGGGGAAGAAGACGTCGCAGCTGGCCGCCCGGTACGAGGAGCGGCTGACGGCCGAGGAGCGGGTCGAGCGGATGCTCGGCAATCTCGACGAGTTCGTGGCGAAGGTCCTGCACGGAGAGCCGGGCCGGAGCTGACCCGTGCCGGGGGTCGGTCCCCGTACGGGCGTCAATCCGCCTGTTCCTCCTGTTCCTCCGGGTCCGTCAGCCGGAAACCGGTGACCAGGTCCGGGCGGACCCGTACCGCGTAGTCCATGCGCTGGTCGACCCATGGCTGGAGCAGGGCCCGGCAGCGGGCGAGTTCCCCGGGGTCGGTGATCAGTTCCGCGTAGCCGGTGATCACGACGCTCCAGCCGAGGCGGGTGACGGGGTCGATGACGTCCGCCTCGTAGGCGACGACGACTCCCGGGGCGCCGGCCTGCTCGACGGCCGGGACGAGGGCCGCGCCCTCGTGCGTGCGGATGATGACGGCGCCGTCGTCGAGGACGTGGTTGACGGGGCGGATCGCCGGCAGCGCGTGCCGGGTGAAGACGATCCGGCCCAGGGCGACGCTGCCGACGAGGCGCAGGGCTTCGGCGCGGTCCAGCGGGACCATGCGGCGCGGGCCGGCGGCCGGTTCCGGGCCGGGGGCGGTCGCCGGCGGGCGGCAGGGATCCCGGTGCGCTGCCGGGCCTGACCGGTTCGCCGCCACGGCTCCGTCGTTCACCATGGCCTCCGGTTCCCTGTCCGTACGTGGTGCGCCGTTCGCGCCGCCGTTCCGGGCGGCGGTCGCGCGTGCGGTCAGTACACGCCCCGAACGGCGTTGGCCGCCAGGGCCGTTCGGTACCGGGGCCGGGGCCGTTCGGCCCCTGCCGCCGGGAGATCACCTCCGTGTTCACTTCCGTTCCGGGCCGGCTGCCGCCCTCACCCGGCGGCCGGCCCCGTGACGGCAAGGAACGGGCTGGGGGACGGGAACGTACGGTGATCGTCGGTATAGGGCACGCGGACCTGAACCCCGCGACGGCCGGGCTGCTGGAGGACGAACTGTCCGCGCGGCTGCGGCGGGCCGGCGGCGACGGGGCCGCCGGGCTGGTACGGGCCGGGGCGGGGCTGCCGGTCGTCTTCGGACGGGCCGTACGGCGCGCCCGGCGGCGGCTGGTCGTGGTGCTGCCCGCGCAGGGCGTGGTGCCCGCGCCGCTCTCGGCGCGGGAACGGACGGCGACCAGGGAACTGCTCGTGATGGCCGAGCACGTGCACCTGCTGACCTGCGATCCCGGCGACCGTGACGCCTGCGTGACCGCCGACGAGGGCATCATCGCCTCCAGCCGGCGGGTGCTCGCCGTGTGGGACGGCTCTCCCAGCAACGGCCGTGACGCGACAGCCCACTTGGTGGCGTACGCCCGTGCCCGGGGCATTCCCGTCGACGTCGTGTGGCCGAAGGGCGCGGGCCGGGGCTGAGCGCTCCGCCGGCGGTCCGGCACGTGGGCTGCGCCGGCGGTCCGGTACGTCGGCTGCGGGTGCGTCCGGGGGTCCCCCTCTGGGGGGCGGTCGCGCCCGCGCGGCACCCACGCTCGGGCCCTCGCCGCGCGGGCCGCCCGCGATCACCCCCGTTCGCCCAGCACCCCCTCCGCCGCCCGCCACCCGCCGGCCACGCAGTCCGCGATGCCCGCCCCCTCGTACGCCGCGCCGCAGATCCGCAGTCCCGGGAGTTTCGCCAGGGCCCGGCGGACCCGGGTGATGCGGGCCGCGTGGCCGGAGACGTGGCGGGGGACGGCGCCGATCCAGCGGGTGACCTCGGTGGCGAGGGGGTGCGCGGTGAGGCCCGCGGCCTCGGACAGGTCGCGCAGGGTGGCGGCGGTCAGGTCCCGGTCGTCGAGATAGAGGGCGTCCTCCTCGCCGTGCCGGCCGATCGTGGCGCGCAGCAGGAACAGTTCGGGGGCGCGCTCGTCCAGCCAGCCCCAGGTGCGGGTGAGGAAGGCGGCGGCGGTGACGGCCCGGCCGGGGACGGGCGGGACGAGGTAGCCGCAGCGGCCCGCGAAACCGTGCGGGCCCTCCACGTCGGCACGGCGGAACGCCATGGTCACCAGCGCCGTCGACGTGTAGGAGACCTGCGACAACTCGGCGGCCGCCGCCGGTGCTTCGGCGGACAGCAGGGTCGCCGCGACCCACGCGGGGGCCGCGATCACCACCGCGTGGCCCGTCACGGTGCGCGTGGGCAGCCGCACCTGCCAGCCGGAGACGCCGCGGGAGAGGGCGAGCGCGGGGGAGCCCAGCAGGATCCGGGCGCCCGCCGCGCGGACGGCGTCACCGACCGCGTCGGCCAGCGCGCCGGTGCCGCCGGTCAGGCCCTGGGGCCGGTGCGACCACAGTAAGGGGGTCGCACCGGAGGGAGGCCGCAGCCGGTCGCCGAGCCCCACGGCACGGGCCAGGTCCACGGCCTCGGGACGGTGCCCGGGTAACGCGTCCGCGCCGAAGTCGACGGGCACGCCAGCGAGTTCACCGGTCCACAGCTTGCCGCCGAGCCGTTCGGCGGACTCCACGAGCGTGACGCGGGCGCCCGCGCCCGTGAGCCGGTGCGCGGCGCTGAGTCCCGCGATCCCGCCCCCGATGACGATCACATGACGTGGCGTCCGCTCCCTCACTGCCGCGCCTCCTCGAAGGCCGCCGCCCGGTGGGCCGTCGGGGAGAGCGTGTCCGGGAGCGGGTCGTGCCGCAGCCGGTCGACGGGCAGCGCGTGCAGCGAGGTCAGCCGCGACACGACGGCGGTGACCATGCCGGGCGGGCCGCTGACGAGGGCCTGGTGCCCGGAGAGGTCCCCGTGCCGGGCCAGGGCGTCGGCCAGTGCGCCGGACTCGCCCGTACCGAGCACGGGGACCACCCGCAGCCACGGCCTGCGCCGCTCCAACGAGGCCGCCCAGTCGGCGTCGTACAGCTCCTCGGCGCCGCGCGCGGCCAGGATCAGGAGGACGGACCGGACGGGCGTACGGCGCGCGGCGAGCTCGTCCAGGAGCGCCTTGCCGGTGGCCCAGCCCGTGCCGCCGCAGACCAGCAGCACGTCGCGGGTGAGGTCGTCGTCGAGGGTGGTGGTGCCCTGGGCGGGCCCCAGCCGCAGGGTGTCCCCGGCCCGGGTGTGCGCCACCAGGGCCTCACTGACCCCGCCGCTGCCGGTCCGCCGCACGTGGAACTCCAGCTCGCCGCCGGGCCGGGGAGCGCGTGCGATCGTGTACTGGCGCCATGCCTGCGGCAGTCGCGGGGACTCGACGGCCGCGTACTGGCCCGCCCGCCACGGATACGGCTCGTGTGCCCGGACGCGCAGCACCGCGAGGTCGGGGCGGCGCAGCTCGTGGGAGGTCACCGTGGCCTGCCAGGAGGCGGGTTCGCCGACGGCCGCGTCCGCGCCCCGCACCATCGCGGCGACGGCGAAGCGCAGCATCCGGATCCACGCCTCCTCCGCCTCCGCGCTCCAGCGCTCGCCCGCCGTGCGCCGCAGCGCCTCGCGGAGCGCGGCCTCGAACGCCCTGTAGTGCGCGGGCCGCACCCCCAGCTTGCGGTGGTCGCGGCCGAGCCGGAAGAACTGCTCGGCGACGTCCTGCGGGCGGTGCAGGTTCTCCACCAAGTACCAGAAGACCTTGGCGAGATGGGCGCGCTGGAACTCCATCGACTCGGGGAACAGCGAGCGCAGCGAGGGCCAGCGCTCGAACATGGCGTCGTAGAGGTGCGTGATGAGCTCCCCGAACGGGGTGACCAGCGCGAGGTGTTCGGTGATGACGCGCTGATCGGCCGCTCCGTCGTAGGAGCCGTCGCGGTTGCCGGCTGTGGGGTTGTGGCCGGCCGGCGTGCCCGGGGACTGCCCCGGGGAGAGCAGCTGCCGGCGCAGCCGCATCGCTTCGTGCCGGGCGAGCAGCGCGTGGTACTCGGCACCGACCGGGCTCGGACGCGGCATGGCAGACCTCCGGTGAGGGGAATGGGGGCGGCGGCCCGCAGGGGACCGTGGTACCGCCCGCCGGCGGAACGGGCACGCCAGTGTGGCACCTGCCCGGGTTGCCCCATCGGCCCTATTCCCTGGGGTCTTTCGGCCCTCCCCGGCCGGGGTCCGTATGCGCTGTGCTGGGCTGTGCGGGCCGCCGCGCCCGGATCCCGCCGCCGTCCCCCCGGTTCGCCGGATGCCCGAGTGCCGCGGCGGCCCGTACCCCGCGCGGGGTGCCCGGCCGGGTCCGGGGATACTGGGGTTCCTGATGTTCCCGCCCGTGGACGGGCGTTTTCCGTGCGTCCCGGCCGACAGAGCGAGCAGCCGCATGACCGACGAGACCGTGCCCGACACCGAGCGATCCGCCACGCCCCTGCGGGTGTTCATCCTCGACGACCACGAGGTGGTGCGCCGTGGGGTGCGCGACCTGCTGGAGGCGGAGGAGGACATCGAGGTCGTGGGGGAGGCGTCCGACGCCCGCGAGGCCCTGGCCCGGGTCCCGGCCGTCCGGCCGCACGTCGCGGTCCTCGACGTACGCCTCGGCGAGCGCGGCGGGTCCGGCGGTGACCACGAGGGCGTCGAGGTGTGCCGCGAGCTGCGCGCCCGGATGCCGGAGCTGGCCTGTCTGATGCTCACCTCCTTCGACGACGACGAGGCCCTCTTCGACGCCATCATGGCGGGCGCGGCCGGCTATGTGCTCAAGCAGATCAACGGCTCCGAACTGGTCACGGCCGTACGGACGGTCGCCACCGGCAAGTCGATGCTGGACCCGCGCACGGCCTCCCGCGTCATGGCGCGGCTGCGTGCCCCGCAGGAGGAGCCGGAGGTCCCGGAGGAGGACGGTCTGGACCGGCTCTCGCCCCGCGAGCGGCAGATCCTCGACCTGATCGGCGAGGGGCTGACCAACCGTCAGATCGCGGACCGGCTGTTCCTGGCCGAGAAGACGGTCAAGAACCGGGTCTCGTCCATCCTGTCCAAGCTCGGCGTCGGCCGCCGGGTCCAGGCGGCGGTCATCTCGGGAAGGGTGCGCTCGCGCGCGGCGGATTCCTGACGGGCGTCCCCGGCTGGCGGCCCGCACGACTCCCGCCCTCGCGGGCCGGGTTCGCGGCGGCGTACCCGCGCGCTTGCCGGGGAGTCGTAGGAGCCGGCCAGTGCTACGGCAACGGCACCCGCCACACGATCCGCGTGCCGCCCTCCTGAGGCTCGGTCACTTCCAGGTGGCCGCCGTGGAGTTCGGCCCGTGAGCGCATATTGGCCAGCCCGCCCCGGTGCGCGGCCGTCCCCACGCCGACGCCGTCGTCCGTCACCGTCAGCACGACGTCCTCACCGGCGGTCAGGGCGAGCCCGACGCGGCGGGCCCGCGCGTGCCGGGCCGCGTTGCTCAGGGCCTCGGAGGCCACCGCCAGGACGTGCTCGGCCAGTTCGTCCGGGACATTGGTGTCCACCGGCCCCTCGATCCGCAGCGACGGCGCGAACCCCAGGGTCCGCGCGGCCGACTGCGCGGCCTCCGCGAGCCGGCGGCGCAGCCCCGGACCGCCGCGCGCGTCCCCGGAGGTACGCAGCCCGAAGATGGTCGAGCGGATGATCTGGATCGTGGCGTCCAGGTCGCCCACCGCGCGCCCGATGCGCTCGGCGGCCTCGGGCCGGTCGACGAGCCGGGTCGTGCTCTGCAGCGTCATGCCCGTCGCGAACAGCCGCTGGATCGCCAGGTCGTGCAGATCGCGGGCGATGCGGTCGCGGTCGTGCAGGACCGTCAGCTCCTCCGACTCCGCGCGGCGACGGCCCAGTTCGAGGGCGATCGCCGCCTGGTCGGCGAACCCGGTGACGAGCGCGACCTCGGTGTCGTCGAAGGCGGGCCGCCCGGCGAGCCGGCTCAGCCGCAACGCCCCCGAGGCCCCGGCGTCCACGGGCAGCGGTACGGCCACGGTCGGCCCGTACGCGTCGTCGGTACCGCTGCCCAGCGGATGCGCCCGCGGATCGGAGCGCACGTCGGAGGTGGCCACCGGCCGGCCGGTCCGCGCGGCCAGCCCGGCCAGCGAACCCCCGGCGGGCACCCGCGCCCCGCGCAGCCGCTCCGCGCCCCGGCCGTGCGCGACCTCCACCACCAGCCGGTCCCGCTCCCGCGGTCCCTCCGGCAGCAGGACGGCCGCCAGGTCCGCGCCCGCGACCTCCACCGCGCGCTCGGCGATCAGCCGCAGCACCTGCCCGGACCCGTCGCCGGACAGCAGACTCCGGGTGATCTCGCCCAGCGCCTCCAGCCGCCGCTCGCGGCGCCGGCTCTCCTCGTACACCCGGGCGTTGTCGACGGCCACGCCCGCCGCGATCGACAGCGTCGTCACCACCGCCTCGTCGTCCGCGTCGAAGGAACCCCCGCCGCGCTTCTCGGTGAGATACAGATTCCCGAACACCTCGTCGCGCACCCGCACCGGTACCCCCAGGAACGTACGCATCGGCGGGTGGTGCTCGGGAAAGCCGTAACTGCGCTCGTGCCGCGTCAGATCGGTCAGCCGCAGCGGCTCGGGATTGCGGATCAGCTCGCCCAGGATGCCCCGCCCGCACGGCAGATGACCGATCTGCCGGGCGATCTCGTCGGACATGCCCACCGGAAGGAACTGCGACAGCTTCTCCCCGTCCCCGACGACACCCAGCGCCCCGTACTCGGCGTCGGTGAGCGTGACCGCCGCCTCCACGATCCCCCGCAGCACCTGCGGCAGTTCCAGGCCCCGCCCCAGACTCATCACGGCGTCCAGGAGGCTGTGCATCCGGGCGGGCTCGGTCAGCCGACGCGTCGGTGCCGCCGTCGGCGTCGTCGTTCCTTCGTGGTCCGCTGTTGTCGACATTTCCTGCTGCTCCCCGGCCCGGTACTCCCGCAGCAGCGTACGTGACGGTCCCTCAGCCCCGACCACCCGGCCCCTCCGGCACCGGGACCTTCGGCCCTCGCCGTGGGCCTGCCCGGCCCCTCTCGATCCCGCCCACCCGGCCCCTCTGTTCCCGCCCGCCCGGCCCTGTTTCGTACAGCCTGGCGAGCCCGATCCTGGTGCGGCCGGGAAGAGCCCGGGCCATGTCCCCCGTCCCCCAGGTGCTCTTCCCGGTCCAGCGCGCACAGCGCGTCAAGCACAACAGAACGAAGGGAAACGGCCGGTGGAAGCACGGCACCAGGACAGTACGGACACGTACGGTCCCGACACGGAGGAAGCGGCCCGGCCCGGACCCCTTCCGCGCGGCGGCAGAGCGACCGTCGTGGAGTGGCTGACCACCACCGACCACAAGCGGATCGGGACCCTCTACCTCGTCTCCGCGTTCGTCTTCTTCCTCGTCGGCGGCCTCATGGCCCTGCTGATGCGGGCCGAACTCGCCCGCCCCGGCACCCAGATCCTCTCCAACGAGCAGTTCAACCAGGCGTTCACGATGCACGGCTCGGTGATGCTGCTGCTGTTCGCCATGCCGCTGTTCACCGGGTTCGCCAACTGGCTGATGCCGCTGCAGATCGGCGCGCCGGACGTCGCCTTCCCCCGGCTGAACATGCTCGCCTACTGGCTGTTCCTCTTCGGCTCGCTCATAGCCGCCGGCGGCTTCCTCACCCCGCAGGGCGCCGCGAGCTTCGGCTGGTTCGCGTACGCGCCGCTGTCGGACTCCGTGCACTCGCCCGGCGTCGGCGCCGACATGTGGATCATGGGGGTGGCGCTCTCCGGCTTCGGCTCGATCCTGGGCGCGGTGAACTTCATCACCACCATCATCGGCATGCGCGCCCCGGGCATGACGATGTTCCGCATGCCGATCTTCACGTGGAACGTGCTGCTGACCGCGCTGCTGATCCTGCTGGTCTTCCCGGTCCTCGCGGCCGCGCTGTTCGCGCTGGAGATGGACCGCAAGTTCGGCTCGCACATCTTCGACCCCGCCAACGGCGGCGTGCTGCTGTGGCAGCACCTGTTCTGGTTCTTCGGCCACCCCGAGGTCTACGTCCTCGCCCTGCCGTTCTTCGGCATCGTCTCCGAGGTGATCCCGGTCTTCTCCCGCAAGCCGATGTTCGGCTACTGGGGTCTGATCGCGGCCACGATCTCGATCGCCGGTCTGTCGGTGACGGTGTGGGCCCACCACATGTACGTGACGGGCGGTGTCCTGCTGCCGTTCTTCTCCTTCATGACCTTCCTGATCGCCGTGCCGACCGGGGTGAAGTTCTTCAACTGGATCGGCACCATGTGGCGCGGCTCGCTGTCCTTCGAGACGCCGATGCTGTGGGCGACCGGCTTCCTCGTCACCTTCGTCTTCGGCGGGCTGACCGGCGTGATCCTCGCCGCGCCCCCGATGGACTTCCACCTGTCGGACTCGTACTTCGTCGTCGCGCACTTCCACTACACGCTGTTCGGCACCGTCGTCTACGCGATGTTCGCCGGATTCCACTTCTGGTGGCCGAAGTTCACGGGCAAGATGCTGGACGAGCGCCTCGGCAAGGTCACCTTCTGGACGCTGACGACCGGCTTCCATCTCACCTTCCTCGTCCAGCACTGGCTGGGCGCCGAGGGCATGCCGCGCCGCTACGCCGACTACCTGGCCGCCGACGGCTTCACCACGCTCAACACGCTGTCCACGGTCGGCTCGTTCCTGCTGGGCCTGTCCCTCCTGCCGTTCTTCTACAACGTCTGGAAGACCGCCAAGTACGGCAAGAAGGTCGAGGTCGACGACCCGTGGGGCTACGGCCGTTCGCTGGAGTGGGCGACCTCCTGCCCGCCGCCGCGCCACAACTTCGCGGCCCTGCCCCGCATCCGCAGCGAGTCCCCGGCCTTCGAGCTGCACCACCCCGAGGTGGCGGCCCTGGAACCGGCCTCCCGCTGACGGCAACCCCCGCGACACCACCGGACGTCGAAAGGATCCGACTGCCATGTCCCAGCCCGTGCTCGCGCTCGGCACCGCCGCGCTGTGCGCCTCCGGTTGCGTCTGGTACCTGCCCGCCGCCGTCGACCTGCGGGCCGGCGGCGACCGCCCGGACTCACTGCGTCTGACCGCGGCGGGCACCCTGACCGGCTGGGGCACGCTGGCCCTCGTCGGCATCCTGCTGCTGACGCCCGCGCCGTGGCAGGCCCTGGGCGCCGTGACCGCGACGGGGGCGGTCGCGGTGGCGTGGTTGTGGGGGAGGTCGTGGGTGCAACGGAGGCGCGAGCAACGGGAGGAGAGCGTGCGGTGGGAGGAGCTGCGGGGGGCGGGGGCGCGTTCGCCTGGGGCGCCTCGCGGGTCCGGGTGAGCGGCATCTCCAGCCCGTCCGGCACTTGAGGACCGGGGTCTGGGGCGGAGCCCCAGTTAAGGGAAAGGGCGGGGAGGGAAAAAGCCCGCCGCAGGCGCCCGGCCCCGCCCCGCCCTCACCCCGTGGCCCGCAACAGATCCCGGATCGGAACCGTCCCCACCGCCGGCCCGTAGACCCGCTGACCATCCGCCCGGTAGCCGACCGCCGCCGGCACCGCCCCACCCGCCTCCGCCAGCGCAGCCCGCCGCGCGTTCTCCCCGCCGGGCAGCCGGTCGACCAGCTGGAACTCCACCGGGTGCGCGGAGATCGCGGCGAGCTGTTCGCGGTGCGTCCACAGCCCCTTGCAGTGCGGGCAGTCGCTCGACCCGTACACCACGATCCGCTCGATGAGCGGGATCCGCGCCGGGTCCGTGGCCCGCTGCTCGGCCCGCGCGCGCGGCCACCACAGGCCCGCCGCCACCGCCGCCCCCGTCAGCGCCGCGTCGGCCGCGCCCAGGGAAGCGGTGTGCGCGGGCACGGTCACGAGCGCCGCCGCCGCGCCCAGCACGCCGCTCGCGAGGAAGCAGGCCGCCGCGTGCCCGTACCCGAAGCGCGTGGTGAAGCCCGCGCCGAAGCAGCCGCACGTACGGCCCCGCAGCACGGCCGCCGCCACCCCGTACCCGAGGAAGAGCACCGCCAGCACGGCGCAGCGCGGCCGGGCGCCGCCCGGGGTGATGACCAGCAGGACGACGACCGTCTCCAGCACGACCACGTGCACCGGCCCGACCAGCCAGGCCGCGCGCCCGCGCACCGGCCACCGCAGCTGCGTACGCGGCCAGTCCAGCAGCTTGGCGGTCACCGCGAAGGCCACCACCGCGAGCGCGGCCGCCGCGCACAGGGCGAGGAGCGCGGCCGTCACCGGTCACCCCCGCGCAGGCCGACGGGCCGCAGCCAGCCCTCGCCGACCCCTCCGGCGAGCCGGTCGCGCACCGGGCCGGGCAGGTCGAACGTGCGGATCGGGGCCGTGCCCGTGAGCACGTCGGCCGTCGACGGGTCGATCTCCAGGGCCGTGAGGTTGCGGCGGTCGACGACCATGGCGCCTCCGAAGGGCAGGGGATGGACGGACAGCCCGTCACCCAGCCGCAGCCGCCCCGCGACATCGGCGGGCGGCGCCGGCTCGGGGACGCGCTCGTGCTCGGTGGGCGGCTCGGGCACGGGCCGGGCGGCCGGGGAGGTGTGCTCGTGGAAGGCCTGGGGCCAGGCGGCCGACGTGGCGCAGATCCGGTGCAGTTCGAGGGAGTGCCGCAGCCGTCCCGAATCGCTCGCCAGGGCCCGGGCCAGGGCGTCGTGCCGCACCCAGCCGCTGCCGGAGAGCCGGTGCAGCAGGGCGGCCCGGCGGTCGTGGTCGGCCAGCCGTGCCGTGGCCCAGGCCGCCGCCAGCAGCCGCTCCCTGGCGGGGCCGGGCGGGTCGGCGGGACGGATGTCGGCGGGCAGCAGCTGGTGCAGCAGGGAGCGCTGCGGCCGCTCGCGCGCCTGGGTGAGGACGGTGCCGACGACAGCCGGGTGCAGCACCGGCAGCAGGGCCCGGGACGGCCCGGGGCACGCGTCGAGGAGCGCGGCGATCGTGGCGATCCTCGCCCGGACCGGGGGCCGGGCGTCGCGCGGCACCAGATGCCCGGCCGTCCACGCGGCCCGCGCCTCGGCGGCGGCGCGCAGCGCGCCGGCCCCCAACAGGCCGTCGCCGGCGTCCGGTTGGGGCGGCAGTGCGGGCAGCTGCGACCAGGCCCGCTGCGGGGGCTGTCCGTTCAGGGCCTGGGCGGGCTGGTCGGCGACGAGCCGCTGCCAGCCCCGCCGCCACCAGGGGCGCCGCACGACCGACGGCGACAGCAGGACGTGCACCCCGGTGCCGGCGACGGGCAGCAGTCCGCCGCCGCGCGCGGTGAGGACCTCGGCCCACGGGTCGCAGTCGGCGGGCAGGAGCACCGCGTTGCGGTCGCGGCGGGCCTGCCAGGCCGCCGACGCGTCGGTGACCTCGCAGGCCGGCAGCACACCGGTGATCCGCGGGTGCCGCAGATCGAGCACCGGCACGTCGACGCGGGCGTGCGCGGCGGTCAGCGGCAGTCCCTCGTCGGCCGCGAGCCGTGCGAGCGCCATGGACCCGCTGCCGCCGGACACGGCGAGCTGACCGGCCGGCAGCATCGCGAGCGCGTGCACGAGCGCCTGCCGGATGCCGGTGGCCGGGAGCTCGCGCAGGTCGATGTCGTGCAGCCGGATCCGCAACCGGCCGTCGGACCAGGAGAGTTCGGAACCGGGCGGCAGCCGGTACACGCCCTGCCACGGTGTCAGCGGCGGCGGTACGGCGGCGCCGGTCAGCAGGGCCGCGACGGCGGGGCCGTACGGGCGTGCGCCCGGCCCGGCCGCCGTGCGCGGGTCGGTGGCGAAGCGCACCCCGTCGCCCGTCTCCGTGTAGAACACGGGGAGTTGGGCGAGGGCCTCCCGGCCGACCGCGCGCGTCGCCGGGTTGCACCAGGTGCGCGTCGGCTCCGGCAGGTCGTCGAACGCGGACCACTCGACCTTGCCGACGGCCGGGATCCGGCAGCCGCACGCCCGTAGCTGGGTGACCGACACCCCGCCCGTGCGGAACAGCCCGACGAACCCCACGGCCCTGCCCTCGTGCGCACACGTCCCCGCCATCGGCCTCACCTGCCCGCCTTCTCCGGATAACGGGCCAGCACCTGGCACAGCGTCTCCACGGGGACGTCCGTGGAGACCACTCTGCCGCCGACCTCGACCCACGAGCACAGCCGTCGCCGCCCGCCGTCCGGCACCGGCTCCACTCCCACCACCAGGCCCGCGCAGTGGCCCAACTCCCGCAGTGCGACGGCCGTCAGCGCCGACTCGCGCAGTGGGCTCGCGAACCCGCACACCGCGCGCTGCGTCGCCCGGGCCGCGCGCGCCGCGTCGAGCGCGCCGACCCGCCACGGGCTCGCCGGTGTCGGCCGCTCCAGCATGCCGACCAACTCGTCCGTCGCGCACCGGCGATGCCGCAGCACCACGCGTGCCAGCCTGATCCGGTCCCATACGCCGACCCGCACGAACCACCCCCGGACATGTGTCGTCCCCTCGCCGCTTTCCCGGTCAACTGTCGGGCCTGCACCGTGAGGTGGCCAATGCAACGAAGCTTCCCCCATGTCGCTACTCTCCGGTTTGCCCGCGCTGCGGGGGGCTCGTCGGACTCCGTGCCCCGTGGTCACCCACAAGGGTGTATGGGCGGTGTTGCGTCCCATGTCCTGGGAAAATATGACCTGTTGACAGATCGCCGAGTCAGTGACGGAACGTCAGCTGGAGGCGCGGGATGGAAGACCGGCGACACCGAGAACACCGCCTCGCACACGACCCGGTCGCGATCGTCGGGATCGCCGGGATGTTCCCCAAGGCCCGTGACATCCGCGACTTCTGGGACAACATCGTCTCCGGCCGCGACTGCACCGACGAGGTCCCCGCCGCGTGGTGGGAGACCGGCCACTACTACGACCCCGACCCCTTCGCCCCCGACCGCACCTACTGCCGGCGCGGCGGATTCCTCGCCCCCGTGGCCTTCGACCCGATGGAGTTCGGCATGCCGCCCAAGGCGCTCGACTCCACCGGGCTCGTGCAGTTGCTGGCCCTGACCGTGGCGCGGGACGTCCTGCGCGACGCGGCGAACGGACGGACCGGCTGGCACGATCCGGCGCGCACGGGCGTGGTGCTCGGGGCGTGCGGCTTCAACTCCACCGTGCTCCCGCTCGCCGCCCGGCTGCTCGCACCGCCCCTGCTCAAGGCCATGCTCGACTCGGGGGTGCCGGAGGACGGGGCCCGGCGGCTCACGCGCGCCTTCCTGGAGGGACTGCCCCACTGGACCGAGGACTCCTTCCCCGGGATCCTCGCCAACGTCGTCTCCGGCCGCGTCGCCAACCGCCTCGACCTGCGCGCCGCCAACCACACCGTGGACGCCGCGTGCGCCAGCTCGCTCGCCGCCCTGCGCGCCGCCGTGGACGAACTGACCTGCCGCCGCGCCGACGTGATGCTCGCCGGCGGCTGCGACGCCGACAACTCCGTCGTGTCGTTCATGTGCTTCAGCAAAACTCCCGCGCTGTCCCTCACCGGCCGGGTACGGCCCTTCGACGAAGCCGCCGACGGCACACTCATCGGCGAGGGACTCGGCATGCTCGCCCTCAAACGCCTCGCCGACGCCGAGCGCGACCAGGACCGGATCTACGCCGTCCTGCGCGGACTGGGCAGTTCGAGCGACGGCATCGCCAAGAGCATCTACGCCCCCTGCGGGGAAGGCCAGCTGACAGCGCTGCGGCGCGCGTACGAGGACGCCGGCTGCCCGCCCCGCACCGTGGAGCTCATCGAGGCGCACGGCACCGGCACCCCGGCCGGCGACGAGGTCGAACTGACCGCCCTCAACACGCTCCTGGCCGACACCGGGGAGCGCCGGTGCACGGCCGTGGGCAGCGTCAAGTCCCAGATCGGCCACACCAAGGCGGCCGCCGGAGCCGCCGGACTGATCAAAGCGGCCCTCGCCCTGCACCACAAGGTGCTGCCACCCACCATCAACGTCACCACCCCCAGCGCCTCCGCCCGCGAGGACGGCGCCGTCTACGTCAACACCGCCGCCCGCCCCTGGATCCGCGACCCCGCCCGCCCGGTCCGCCGCGCGGGCGTCTCCTCGTTCGGCTTCGGCGGCGTCAACTACCACGCCGTACTGGAGGAGTACGCGCCGGGCGGGGCGAGCACCCTGCACCGGGTGCCCCGTGCCTGCCTGTGGCACGCCGAGGACCCGGGCGCCCTCCAGGCCCGTATCGAGCACGGCGACGACCCCGACGACGGCCCCGTCCCCGCAGCGCACGCCCGCCTGGGGTTCGTCGCCGACGGCGACGAGCAGTACGCCGCTCTGCGCGCCGAAGCCGACGCACGGCTCCGGGAGAACCCCGACGGCGGGGCGTGGCGCTCGCGTTCGGGCATCCACTACCGGCGTACGGGCCTGCCGCCGGACACCCGGGTGGGCGCCCTGTTCACCGGACAGGGCAGCCAGTACGTCGACATGGGACTGCGATCCCTGCTCGCCGTCCCCCCGCTGCGCGAGGCGTTCGACGCGGCCAACGCGCTCTTCCCGCCGGGGGACACCCTGGCCCGTACGGTCTTCCCGCCGCCCTGCCCGGCCGACGACGCGGCCGCGGACCGCCTGAACCGCACCGACTACGCACAGCCCGCCGTCGGGGCGCTCGCCGCCGGCCAGTACCGGTTCCTGCGCGAACTCGGCCTCGCCCCGCACGGCCTGCTCGGCCACAGCTTCGGCGAGCTGACCGCGCTGTGGGCGGGCGGAGTCCTCGACGACGAGGCGTTCCACGCGCTGGCCCACGCCCGGGGACAGGCCCTGCGCCCCCGGGACGACGGCAGCGACCCGGGCGGCATGGCGGCCGTACGGACGACGGAGGACCGCCTGGCACAACTGCTCTCCGGCCGGGCCGAACTCCTCGTCTGCAATCGCAACGCGCCGGAAGAGCACGTCATCGGCGGCCCCACCCGGGCCGTGGACGACTTCCTCGCCCACTGCGCCGAACAGGCCGTGCCCGCCGTACGGTTGCCGGTCGCCGCGGCCTTCCACACCCCGCTCGTCGAGCATGCCACCGCACCTTTCGCGGCGGCCTGCGCCCGGGCGGAGTTCAAGCAGCCCTCCGCTCGGGTGTACGCCGGAACCGCCGGAGCGGCCTACGGCGCGGGCGCCGACGCCGACCGCGCCACACTCGTCGGACAACTCCGCACGCCGGTCGACTTCGCCGCCCGGCTGCGCGAGATGCGCGCCGACGGCATCCGCGTCCTCGTCGAGTTCGGCCCCCGCGACACCCTGTCCCGCCTGGCCCGCGCCACGCTCGGCGAGGACGGCGTGGAGACGGTCGCCTGCGACCGGGGCCCGGCGGGCGACAGTGCGCTCACCCTGAAGGAGGCGGCCCTCCGACTGGCAGTGCTCGGCCTGCCGTTGACCGGCATCAACCGCTACGACGCGCCCGCGCGCCCGGCCTCCCGGAAACCCTCCAGCATGGCCCGGCTCCTGGAGGGACCGAACTTCGCGGCCAACGCCGCACGAGAGGCGGCCGAACGGCGCGGCCCCGCCGAGGTCCCGGCGGGATGGACGCCTCCTGTGCCGATCCTGGCCGACGACCCGCTCGCGGAAGCCGCCGCCGCGCACCTGGCCGCGCATGTGCGCTACATGAACGGCCAGTTGGCCACCGCGCAGGAGCTCACCGCCCTGTTGCGGGCCCGCGAGGCGGACGGCGGGATCGACGAGGCCTTCGCCGCCGCCGTGACGGCGATCAGCGAGCACGGCCTGGCCGTGGGCGAGGCACACACGCGCGCCGGCGAGGTCGTGGCGGAGCTGCTGCGCGACGGCGCCGGATCCCCTCCGCCCGCGCCCCTGCCCCGGCCGGCGCAGGACGAGCCGGAGCGTGCGGAACGCCCCGCCGAGGAGGCCGGGGAGCCGGGGACACGGGAGCCTGCCCCCGTATCCGACACGGACCGCTCCGCTCTCGCCGAACTCCTGGCGAACGACGGCGGGATGCCGCAGCACGCAGTGATGAGCGCGGCCGACATCGACATCGAGGAAGCGGAACGGGTCTGCCGGGGCATCCTCGCGGAGAAGACGGGCTACGACCCCGAACTCCTCGAACCCGACATGCTGATCCAGGAGGACCTGGGCATCGACTCCCTCAAACAGGTCGAGATCGCGGCGGAGGTGTGGCGCCACTACCCCGTCATCAAGCGCGAGGAACTCTTCCGCTTCAGCGAGGCCCGCACGGTCGGGGACCTGGGCACGATGCTCCGGGAAGTCCTCACGGGCCCGAGGGGCGAACTGCGGCACAGCGGAGCCGTGCCCTTCGGCCGGGCGTACGTCGGCCTGCGGACGCTTCCCCCCGTGGATGTGCAGACCGACGCCTACCGGGACGCCCCGCGCGCCGTACTCCTCGACGACGGCGGAGAGTTGTGCACCGTGACCGGCGAGACACTGCGCGGCCGGGGATGGGACGTGCGCCGGCTGCTGCTTCCCGGCGCTGAGCGCGAGGGCGGCCACGCACGGCTGAGGACCTGGAACGAGGACGAACTGGCCGAAGAACTCGGGGCGTTCACCGGGGACGACACCGGCATCGACCTGTGCGTCCTGCCGGTGAGCCGTACGTCCGTCGCCGACGCCGGCCACGCCGTGGCCCGGCTCGCGCACGCCGTCCTGGTCGCCAAGCACACCCGCGAAGCCCTCAAGAAGACGGCGCGGACGGGCAAACGCGCCGCGTTCGTGACGGTGACGCGGCTGGACGGCGCGCTCGGCCACGCCGGATCGGGCGCGGACCCCGTCGAGGCGGCGGCCGGCGGCCTCGCCGGGCTCGTCAAGACCGTCGCCCTGGAAGCGGCCCCGCTGTTCTGCCGGGCCGTGGATCTCGCACCCGGCATGGACACCGAAGCGGTGGCCGAGGCGTTCGCCCAGGAGATCAGCGACGCCGCCACCGACATCACCGAGGTGGCACACGACGGCGCACAGCGCCGCACCCCCGTCCTGAGCGGCACCCCCGACCCCGCTCTCGCCGCAGCGCCCGCCGGCCCCGGCCTCACCGAGGACGACACCCTGCTCGTCACAGGAGGCGGCTCGGGCATCGCCGCCTGGTGCGTGACCGCCCTGGCCGAAGACGTCCGTTGCGGATTCCTGCTGCTCGGCCGCACCCCGCTCACCGACGAACCGGCGTGGGCCCAAGGGCTCACGACTCCCCAGCAGTTGCTGGACGCGGCCACCGAAGCGGCCCGCACCGCCGGGCAGGACGTCACCGACCCCGGGATCCGCGACACCATCGCCCAGGAGCTGGCCGCACTGCACCGCGTCCGCACGGCCCGCGCCACGCTCGACACCCTGCGTGCGCTCGGCGCACGCGCCGACTACCTCACCGTGGACGTGCGCGACGCCGACGCCGTCACCCGGGCCCTGGCACCCCACGCCTCCCGGATCACCGGAGTGATCCACGCGGCGGGTGTCCTCCGCGACCGCCCGCTGAGCCAGATGACCGAGGAATCGATCGCGCCCGTGATCGGCACGAAGCTGTCCGGCCTGTACCACGTGCTCGGTGCGCTGGACCCCGGTCGGCTGCGGCACCTGGTGGTGTTCTCCTCCGTCTCGGGTCTGTGGGGGAACGTCCGCCAGGCCGACTACGCACTCGCCAACGAAGCGCTCACCCGTGCCGCCCGCGCCCTGCGCGCCGCCCACCCCGGGCTGCGGGCGACCTCGATGGTCTGGGGGCCGTGGGAGGGCGGCATGGCCGACCGCGTCCACCGGCTCATGGAGGCGGCCGGGGTGCCCGTGCTGTCCCGCGAGACCGGCACCGCGCACTTCCGCGCGTGCGCGGGCCCCGACGCCGGAGCCGACGGCAGCGTCGTCGTCGGACCTCTGGAACCCGTGCTCCGCCACGTCCGCGAACTCCCCGCGGGCGGCCTCACGGCGCTGCGCTCGCTCGACGGCCTCGACCACGAACGCGTCCTGCGCGAACACCGGGTCGCAGGGCACCCCTTGGTCCCGATGACCGTGATCGTGGGCGCGGCCCTCCACGTCGTCGAGCGGGCCCAGGGCGGACACCGCACGGTGGTGCGGTGCCGCGACGCCCGCGTCGCCCGGGGGCTCTACCTCGACGGCCATCACACGCGGCGCCTCGCTGTGCACGTGGTGCCGCAGGAGACGGAGGGAGATTCGACGGCACACGTCAGCATCCGCCGGGCCGACGGCCGCGGCGGCCAACTGCACTTCGAAGCCCGCTTCCAGTGGGCGGAGCACCCCGGGGAGCCGCCACGCCTGGAGCTGCCGCCGTACGAGATCCCCTCGCGGCCGCACTCGTGCTACGCGGACGAACTCCTCTTCCACGGACCGTCACTGGCCGGGCTTCGGGAGGTACTGGAACAGGACGACCGCAGGCTCGTCGTCCCCGCGCGGCTGCGCGACCCGGACTTCGCGGCGGGGGCGTACGGCGGCCGGCTGTACAGCCCGTGCCTCGCCGACCTGTTGGTACAGGCCGCCGCTCTCGTCTCCTACCGCTGCCAGGGGGTGGTGTGCATGCCGGTGAGCGTGGAGTGCATCGATCTGTACGCCCCGCTGCCCGACGACGAGGAGTTCCTGATCGTGGGCGAGATCGACGCGCACAGCGCGCTGGACATGCGCTGCACGATCACGGCGTGCGACACGGGCGGCCGCGTGCTGCAGAAGTGGAGCGGGCTGCGGATGCTGAACGCGAGCGAGGAACAGGCGGCGCGCTTCCTCAGCAACATGATCGCGGAACAGCGTGCCCTCGGCGGCGGGCGGCCGAACGGGGGTGGCGCGGGATGAACGAGGAACTCGCCTTCGAGGGGCTCCCGTTGGGGCAGGAAGAGACGGTGCTGCCGTCCGGGGACGCCGACGGTGCCGCACTCCGGCCGGTCTCCGCGCCCGACTGCGGGGAACTGCTGCGGCGGACGGTCCGGCAGCTCCAGCGCGCGCACGCCGCGACACTCGCCGCCCAACAGGCCGTGTCCGACTGGCGGGCCGCCCGGGCGGACGGGGGAGCGCGGGCCCTGGCGCGGGGCGCGGGTGCGGGGCCTGCGCCGGTCGAGGGTATGTCCGTGGCACCGCCGGTACGGGGGGTCGCTGACCCGGGAACTTCCCTGGGCGGTAGGGCCACTGGGTCTGTGCCGGTGGCTGGTGTGTCCGTCGCGTCTGTGGTCCGGGGGGTCGCGCCGGAAGGGGCCGGTGTTCGGGGGGTGGGCGTGGAGCTGTCCACGGGCGCGGTTGCCGCTGCCTCGGCAACTTCCTTGGGCGGTACGGCCGCTGGGTCTGTCGCGCCACTGGTCCGGGGGGCTGCCCCGGCTGCGAGGGGCCCGGGCGGGGTCGGTGTTCCGGGGGTGGGCGCGGGGCCGGGCACGGGTGCGGCTGTTGCTGCCCCCGCAACTCCCGTCGGCGATACGGCCGCTGGGTCTGTCGTGTCGGGTACGGAGGGCCCGGGCGGGGTCGGCGGTCCGGGGGTGGGCGCGGAGTCGGCTACGGGTGCGGCTGTCGCTGCCTCCGCAACTCCCTTCGGCGGTACGGCCGCTGGGCCGGTGGTGCCGGCGAGGGCAGCCGCGTCGGCTGCCGGCTCGTCTGCCGCACCGCCGGTCCCGGGAGCCGACCCGGCGGCGGACCCGCTCGTGGAGGCCGGCACGGCGCCCGGGGTGCCGCCGATCCCTGAAGGAGCCGCAGCCGCGACGGTGTCGGGAACCGCCCCGGTGGCGGGCCCGGTTGCCGGTGGGGCGTCCGCGGCGGCCACCGTGCCGACGACGGTCGGCCCGTCCACGGCCTCCGGCGGCCGCCACGCGCCGAGTCCCGCTCCGCATACCGGGGGAACCCGGCCCTTGCCCGACGGTCTCCGTGCGCAGTGGGCGGCCCTCGCCTCCGGACGGCGGCGGCCCGGGACCGCGCCCGCCACGCCGGGTTCCGTACCCGCAGCGGACGGTTCCCTCGTCGTCCCCGACCCCGTCGAGTGGACGGCCCGCGGCGGCCCGGCAGTTGCGCTGGGGGCAGCCGCTGCCGCGCTCCCCGTCGGCCGGGACGAGGACAGGGGCAGCTACGAGGTGACGTGGCACCGCCCTCCCCCGAAGGACCCCGCACGGCTCACGCTCGACACCGAACGGGACCCCTCCCGGTGCCGGGTGAGCGCGGGCGACCGCCTTCTCCTCACCGTCACCGCGCAGCCGTCGGCGGACACGGACCGCCCGGCCCGGCAAGCCGCCCGCTTCCCCCGGGAGTTCCGGCCCCTCGCCCATACCGGCGTGACCCGGCTGTCCGGCACCGACCTCGACGCCCTCGCCCGGGGCGACGTGGCGGCCGTCCTCGGGGAGGCCTTCGACCAGCGGCACCTCGCCCCCGAACTGCTCCCGGAACCCTGGCCGGACCGGCTGCTCGCGGGAGTCGACAGCATCGAGCCCCGGGGAGGCCCCGGCCGGCAGGGCCTGCTGACCGCGACGACGCGTCCCGTACCCGACGGCGCGGACTGGACGACGCTGCACGCGGCGGCCGGTGAAGTCCTGCGCGTCCACGCCTTCTTCCTCGGCATGCACCTGTGCCTGCCCGGAGCCCACGCGGTTCCCCTGCCGGACGCCGCGGCCCGTATCGACGTGCTGCGGCCTCCCGGCCGGGGCCCGCTGGGGCTGACCGTCGAGGTCGTCGCCGTCGGCATGGTGCCACGCCCGTACGTGACCGCCGACTGCGAGGTCATCACCGTCTCCGGCGACGTGGTGGCCCGGCTGCGGGACATCGGCATCGCGGTGTACGGGCGCCCCGAGGAGGACCCCCTGCTGCACCTGGAACAGCCCAACTGCCGTCTCTCGTCGGCAGCAGGAGGGCCGACGCTGTTCAACGAACTGCACATGGCGCACTCCAGCGAGGGGAACGCCCGGCAGTTCGCCGCCGCCTGCGGGTCCACGGCCACCGTCCACGAGGTACGGCCGCGCCTGCCCCGGGGGGACTTCCTCATGATCGACCGGGGTGTCCGCTTCGAGAGCGGCCGGGCCGGCGGCGGCGCCGTGGGCGTCACCGAGTACGACATGCCGCACCACCCCTGGTACAGCCGTGAGAACGGCACCGGCACCGTGCCCGTACTGGCCGTCATGGAGATCGCCCTGCAACCGGGCGGACTGCTCAGCGGCATCGCCCACGGGGTGGCTCTGCGGTATCCGGAACAGGGCTACGTCTGCCGCAACCTGGAGGGCCGGGCGCGACTGCTCGACGACACCGACCCCCGGGGCAGGACCGTCACCCAGCGCCTCACCGTCGAGTCCGCCGCGAAGCTGCCCGGCGCGGACGTGCACCGCTACGCCTTCGAACTTGCCACCGCCGACGGCCCGTTCTGGACCGGCGAGGCCGTCCACGGCTACTTCACCCAGGAAGTCCTGGACCTCCAGCAGGGCATGGACAACGGCCGCCGCGTCCCGCCCTGGCTCGACCGGCAGCCCGTACCCCCCGCCGGAACCCGCGCCGTGGACGCCCGCGGCGACGCCCGGCTGGGCACCGGCCGGCTGGCGCTCCTGGAGGACCTGACGCTCGTCCCCGACGGCGGCGAACACGGTGCCGGATACGTGCGCTGCGCCAAACCCGTCCGTCCCGACGACTGGTACTTCGATCAGCACTTCTTCCACGACCCGGTGATGCCGGGCTCGGCCGGGGTGCAGATGCTCGTGCAGGCGGTGCAGGCGTACGCGCTGTACACCGGCCTGACCGACGGCCTGCCCGCCCCCGCGCTGCTCCCGGCGGTCGGCGAGGAGCTGCGCTGGTCGTACCGCGGACAGATCCTGCGCCACCACCGCGAGGTGCTCGGCGAGATCCACCTGCGCGAAGTCCGCCGCACCGACGGGCAGTTGTTCCTGCGTGCCGACGGCAGCGTGTGGCGCGACGGGCTGCGGATCTACCACGTCGAGAACATCGCTCTCGCGACGCGCCGGAAAGCGGTGCCCCGATGACGCGCGCGGAAGCCGTCCACCACACCCCGGACGAGGCGTACGCGGTGCTCTCCGCCCTCGACCGTCCCTGCTATGTCGTCGCCGTGGACGGCCGCGTCGGGGTGTCCCACGGGCCGCCCCGGCCGGGGCGTGGCACCCTCCTCGCGGTGAGCGGCGCGCTGCCGCCCGAACGGCTCGGTGCCCCGGACTTCCCGCCCCGGCACGGGGCACGCCTGCCGTACATGGCGGGGGCGATGGCCGGCGGCATCGCCGGGCCCCGGCTCGTGGCCGCCCTGTCCCGGGCCGGCTGCCTGGCCGCCCTCGGTGCCGCCGGCCTGCCGGAGGAGCGGCTGGACGCCGCACTCGCCGAGCTGACGCGTCTGGTCCCCGGCGGCGCGTACGCGTGCAACCTCATCCACACCCCGATGGCGCCGCGCCTGGAGCGCACCTGCGTGGACCTGTGCCTGAAGCACCGGGTGTCCTGCGTGGAGGCCTCCGCGTTCGTCCAGCTCACCCCCGAGCTGGTGCGCTACCGCGTCCTGGGCCTCGGCACCGGTCCGGACGGCCGGGTACGGGCCGGGCACCGCGTCATCGCCAAGGTCTCCCGCGAGGAGACCGCCGAGCTGTTCCTGCGGCCGGCCCCCGCCGGACTCGTGGCCTCCCTGGTCGCCGAGGGCCGGGTTCCCGCCGCGCAGGCGGCACTTGCCCACGCCGTGCCCCTGGCCGACGCCGTCACCGCCGAGGCCGACTCCGGCGGGCACACCGACCGCCGCCCCCTCGCTGTACTGCTGCCCGCCCTCGCCCGGCTGCGTGACCGTGTCGCACGCGAGCGGGGCACCGGGCCGGAGGTCCACCTCGGCGCGGCCGGCGGCATCGGCACCCCGCACGCGGTGGCCGCCGCCTTCGCGCTCGGCGCCGACTACGTGGTGACCGGCTCCGTCAACCAGGCCACCGTGGAGGCCGACACCTCGCAGCCCGTCAAACAGCTCCTGGCCACGGCGGGCATCGCCGACTGCGTGATGGCCCCCGCGGCCGACATGTTCGAGCAGGGCATCCAGGTACAAGTCCTCGGCCGGGGGACGATGTTCCCCGCCCACGCCGCCCGCCTGTACCGCCTCTACCGCGAGCACGGCAGCCTGGAGGAGCTGCCGGACGCCGAGCGGCGGCGCCTGGAGGAACGCGTCCTGCGCCGCCCCCTCGCCGACGCCTGGCACGAGACCGCCGCCCACCTCAAGGAGCACCACCCGGCACAACTCGCCCGCGCCGAACGCGATCCCCGGCACCGCATGGCCCTGCTGTTCCGCTGGTACCTGGCCATGGGCTCCCGCTGGGCCGTCCAGGGCGAGACCGCGCGCGCCGCCGACTGGCAGATCTGGTGCGGCCCCGCGATGGGCGCCTTCAACCTGTGGACCGCCGGCAGCGCCCTGGCCGTCCCCGGACACCGCCACGCGGCCGAGGTGGCCGGGCACCTGCTGCGCGGCGCCGCCTACCTGAGCAGACTGCGGCACCTGCGCACGAGCGGCCTGCGCCTTCCGCCCGCCTGCGCCGACTACCGGTTGCCTCCACCGCCGGGGCCCGGGCATCCTGCCGGATGCAACTGACACTCTGTCAATAAGGGAGTCCGGCCGTGCCCGCACCGACCGCCTTCGACCACCAGGCCACCGGATACAGCCTCACGCTCGCCTACTGGATGGCCCGCGCCTCGGACCTGGCGTACAAGGACGAGGCCGCGATCGACATCCAGGCGAAACAATGGGGGTTCGACCGTGTCCGCCACCACAGGACGGGCTTCACCCCGCCCTTCCCGCTGGAGGACACCCAGGCGTTCACCGTCGCCAGTGACGGCCTGGTCCTCACCGCCTTCCGGGGCACCGAGCCGAGGGAGATCCGCGACTGGCTCTCCGACGCCGACGCCACCCGCGTCCCCGGCCCCGACGGCACCGGATTCGTCCACCACGGCTTCGCCAAGGCCCTCGACTCCGTCTACGGGACGGTCCGGGACGCCATAGCCGAGTTCCGCACGGCGGGCCAGAGCGTCCTGTTCACCGGCCACAGCCTCGGCGGGGCCCTGGCGGTGCTCGCGGGCGCCCGCCTGTACCTGGAGGAGCCGAACCTGCGCGCCGACGGCGTCTACACCTTCGGCCAGCCGCGCACCTGCGACCAGCGGCTGGCCGAGGCGTACAACCAGGGCTTCGCGGACCGCACGTACCGCTTCGTGAACAACAACGACATCGTCCCGCACCTGCCGCCCGAGCCGGAGTTCGCGCACGTCGACAGCCCGCGCTACCTCGACTCCCGGGGCAGGCTCCACGAGTCCATGAGCCTGTGGAGCAGGCTGGCCGACCACCTCAGGGGCCTCAGGGCGGACGCGTTCGACGAGATACACGACCACCCGATCCGCACGTACATAGCGGCCCTGGAGACGAACTTCGGCTGACGCGCGCCCAGTCGGTGCCGTCCGACCCCCAACTCCCGTGACGCATCGCCCGATCGGTGCAGAGACCGGACGAAAGTTCCGGGTAACAACGGACATTGCACCCGTCATACGCTATGCGCACATTCCTCGGCACGGGGCGGGGGCCGTCGCCGCCGCCCCCGGGCATCGCACGGGAGGCCCCTGTGTACGTTCCCCGCACCCTTGTCGCTCTCGGTACGGCCGCCGTCATCGCGGCCGTGACCGCCGGAGCCGCGCCCGGCGGCGCGGGCACCGCGCACACCGCGGCCGAACGCCCCGCACCCGGCCGGGCCGCGAAGGGCCCCGCGTTCGCCCAGCTGTCCTCCGCGGTCGACCAGGAACAGGACGGCAGGGTCAAGCCGGTGCAGTTCGAACTCGTCGACGGACGCAGGGGCGTCGACGTCACCAAGGACTCCGTGACCGTCCGGCACCCGGGCACCTACCTCCTCGTCGTCGCCCCGCAGGTGACCACCGAGAAGGGCGGCGTGCAGAAGGGCAAGGACCCGACCGAGGGCTGCGCGGACACCTGGTTCGCGGTCAACGACAAGGACGTGCCCAACAGCGCCGTCCGCCTGTGTCAGGCCGCCACGCACAGCACCCACGTCGTCGTCTCGCAGTCCGTCACCCCCCTCAAGGCCGGCGACACCGTCAAGGTCCGGGCCAAGGGCGTCGGTGTGAAGTTCGACGCGACCCGGCCCACGGACGGCCCGCTGATCCCCAGCGTGATCCTCACCTTGACCGAACTGTCCTGACCCGGGGCGATCCGGAGCAGCAAGTGAGAAACCGGGCCCTCGGAAAAGAACGCGTCCGCCGGGTTGCGCGCCGCGCCCGCGCGTAGTGCCCTGGCCCTGGGACGGCGGTCCGCCCGCCGCACCGGGGCCGGGCACCCACACGAAGGAGGCGGCAGCATGACGCACAGAGTCGCCCTGGTCACAGGAGCTTCCTCCGGCATCGGGGAAGCCGCCGCCCGCCGGCTCCAGGAACTGGGCCTGACCGTCTACGCCGCGGCCCGGCGCACCGCACGCATGGCCCACCTGGCCGAACGGGGCGTCCGCCCCCTCGCCATGGACGTCACCGACGAGCAGTCCCGGCAGCAGGGCATCGCCCGGATCATCGCCGAGTGCGGCCGCGTCGACGTCCTGGTCAACAACGCGGGCTACGGCTGCCTCGGCGCCGTCGAGGACGTCCCCCTGGACGAGGCCCGCCACCAGTTCGAGGTCAACGTCTTCGGTGCCGCCCGCCTGATCCAGCTCGTCCTGCCGCACATGCGCGAGCGGCACAGCGGGCGCATCGTCAACGTCTCCTCGATCGGCGGGCGGATCCACACCCCCCTCGGCGCCTGGTACCACGCCACCAAGTACGCCCTCGAAGGCCTCAGCGACGTCCTGCGCCTGGAAGTCGCCCCGTTCGGCATCGACGTCGTGGTGATCCAGCCGGGCGGGATCCGCACCGAGTTCGCCGCTCTCGCCGCCGAGCACCTGCGCGAGGTCTCCGGCGACGGCGTCTACGGCCGGCGGGCCCGCGCCGTCGCGGAGGCCCTGAGCACCGGCAGGGGTACCCGGCACCTGTCCTCGCCCGTGGTCGTCGCCGACGCCATCGGCAAGGCCGCCACCGCCCCCAGGCCCCGGACCCGCTACGCCGTCGGCTTCGGCGCCAGGCCCCTGCTCGCCCTCCGCCGCGCCCTGCCCGACCGGGGCTTCGACGCCGTCGTGCGGCGCGCCGTGGCCTGAGCGGCACCCCGGCCGGCAGGGGCGCCGGGTATCACGACAGACCGATCAGGGCGTCCAGCACGCCCTTGAGCACACTGTCGCCGCCGCCCAGGAAACGGCCGTTGTCCTGCCGGTCGACGCCGTCCTGCTCGACGGTCTCCCGGCCGGTGGTCTCCCGGCCGACAGTCTCTCTTCCGTTGGTCTCTCTTCCGTTGGTCTCCCGGCCATTGTTGGTGTCGTCGTCCCGCACCGGCCCCGGCCCGGGCGGACGCGCCCCGAGGGCGTCGGCCGCACCGGCGGCCGGGACGGTGAAGCACAGGAGCGCGACGGCCCCGATGACGGCGGCTGGCATACGGCGCATGAGCTTGCCTCTCTGACGCGGGTGAGCGGATGGTGCACCAACATTGCCCCGCACGCGCTTTCGGAACACGTCGCGTCACCCGTTACGCGCAGTCCGCCGCCGCGTACTGGGCACGCTGCAACTCGTACAGACCGCGGAAGACCCCGGCCGACGAGGCACGCATCAGCTCCTCGAACGTGCCGCTCTCGCGCAGCCGCCCCCGCTCCAGGACATGGATGAGATCGGCGTTGCGCACCGATGCCAGCCGGTGCGTGATCAGCAGCACCGTGCGGCCCGCGTCCGTCAGGCGCCGGATCTGCTCGAAGACCTCCAGCTCGGCGCGGGCGTCCAGCGCGGACGTGGGCTCGTCGACGATGAGGAACGGCGCGTCGCGGTAGCGGGCGCGGGCGATGCCCAGGCGCTGCCACTGCCCGCCGGAGATCTCGTGCCCGTTCTTGTAACCCCGCCCGAGCAGGGTGTCCCAGCCCCGCGGCAGCCCCTCCGCCACCTTGTCCGCACCCGAGTGCCGGGCCGCCGCCAGGATCCGCTCCTCGTCGGGCGGGGTGTCGGTGCGGCCGATCGCGACGTTCATCCGGGCCGTCAGCGGCCAGCGGTGGAAGTCCTGGCTCACCATCGCGAACCGCGCCGAGAGCTGCGCCCGGTCCAGGGCGGCCGCGTCCACACCGTCCCAGCGGATCGCCCCGGAGCCCGGCCGGTACAGCCCGGCCAGCAGCTTGACGAGCGTGCTCTTGCCGGAGCCGTTCTCACCGACCAGGGCCACGACCTTGCCGACGGGGATGTCCAGCGTCACGTCCCGCAGGACGGGCCGCCGCTCCCGCTCCCCGCCGCCCGGATACGTGAACGACACGTTCTCGAACCGGATCAGCTCCGGCCGCTCCGGCACCGGCAGCCCGCCCACCGGGATCGCCCGCGCCTCCGCCTCCCGGCACAACAGCTCCAGATCCTGCACGTAACACGCCTCCTCGTACAGGCAGTTGACCTGGAGGACGAGCGCCGCCAGCCCCGTCGCACCACTGCGGGTCGCCAGCACCGCCGTCCCCGCCACCGACAGCGCCAGCACCCCCGTCAGCAGCAGCCCGCCCAGCGCGGCGTACGTGACGAGCGCGGCCGCCCCCGTCAGCGCCGCCGCCACCAGCTGGACCCGGGCGGCACCCCGCGCCAGCCGCGTCTGCTCGGCCTCGGAACTCTCCGCCATGCGCCGGTAGTGCTCCAGCAGGAACGGGCCCACACCGTGCACCCGGATCTCCGGCGCCGGCTCGGTACGGATCAGCGTCTGCCCGATCAGCCGCCCGGCCCGCGCATGCTGCACCCACCGCCGGAAACTCACGTACCTGCTCCGGGCGTTGCGCAACGACGCCCACGAACGCGGCAACGTCATCAGCACCAGCAACGGCAGCAGCACAGGATGCAGCACCGTCAGCACTCCCGCGGCCGCCGCGAACGACACCAGCGACCCGACGACGCCCGCGCAGTACCGCACCATGCGCCGCGCCGAGGCCGCCCCGTACTGGGCGGAGTCCAGCAGCCGGTGGAACTCCTCGTCCTCCACCGCCGACAGCTCCACCCGGATCACCCGCTCCAGATACATCTCGGTGGCCGTCCGCTCCACCTTCGGCTCCAGCCGGCCCGTACCGGACGTGGACGCGGCCGCCGCCAGCGCGCCGACCGCCCCCGTGACAGCCACCCCCAGCAGCGCCGGAGCCGCCGCGTGCAGGCGCGCTCCGAGCGGCCCGGCCGCGAGCACGGCCGTCAGCAGATGGTTCACCGCGACCAGCCCGGCCGCCTGGCCCGCGCCGCGCACCGCCTCGGCGGCACCCACCGTCCACAGGGCCCGCCGGTCCGCACGCCACGCCAGACGCACCGTGGAGGCCACCAGACGCGGCAGCCGGGCCGCCATGGCCCACAGCGACATCTCCAGGAAGGCGTCCTCGTGCTGGTTCCAGCCCGCGTCGTCCAGCAGCGGCCCGCCGAAGAGCAACTGCTCCGAAGCGCACGCCTGGTGAGGAACGCGCCCCGCGGCGCGCGCCCCGCTCACACCGCCCCCTCGGCGACCGGCCACCCGTGCACCGACAGCAGCGACCCGGCGACGAACCGGCCCAGGACCGCGGCCGTGTACGGCACACAGTCCACCGGCGGGCACGCCGGATCCACCCACAGCAGACCCGAGCACTTCTCCGGTTCGAGATTGCGCGGCTCGCCCGTCCACCGCTGCGCGGTGAACACCACCCCCAGCCGCGCCTGCCCCTGCGGACCCCGATGGTGGACGAGATGGCAGAACTCCAGATCGCCGGGGTCGACCACCACACCGACCTCCTCGCGCGTCTCGCGCAGCGCGCCCTCCACGACGCTCTCGCCCCGCTCCAAGTGCCCGCCGACCGGGGCGAGCAGACCGCTCGCGTACACGTCCCCGGCCCGCCGCAGCAACAGGACCCGGCCGTCGTCGCGGTGGAGCAGGACGATCAGGTCGACGACGCAGCGGTAGCGGTCGGGCCGCTCCTGCCTCCCTTGGTGTTCGAATGGCGGTCGGCCGCCGGTGAAGTCCGCGTGCGGGGTGGGGTCTTGGTGCACTACGCCTCCTCGTTGACGCCGTTTCGGACGAGCGCTCGGGAAACGACGCCCGTTGGAGGGATGTCACGGCCCCCCAAGGGCGCTTTCTCGGGCGAAAGTTCGGGTCGGAGTCAAGCGGCCCGGAACGGCCGGGCCGGGCGGCTGGGAGACGCTGTGCGATTCACCCGTGCGGGAGCGCTCACCCGATCCGGGGGTTGCGTTGCGGCCGGGAACGATCAACGATCGGGGGTGTGCCGGGGGTGATCGCCGGTGCTTCCGGGGCGGGTTGCAGTCGTGACGTTCTACGCGCGCGGACGGGCCCGGGCGCGCGGAACGCCCGGGCCCGCGAGGCGCGTTACCGCTGCTCGGCCCGGAGCGCGGCGAGCAGCCACTCCACGGCCGGTCCCATCGTGGGCGCGGGCCAGCCGTTGATCACCGACAGCAGCCGCCAGTAGCGCTCGTAACCGGAGTCGTGGCCGATCTCCATCCGCTCCCGCAGCCACGCGCGGAACTCCGGCCCGTCCTCGCGGCCGGTCAACCGCGCGCACGCGCCGACGAGTTCGGCGAGCACGGGCCGGGCCGCAGCGGACGCCGGGTCGATGCCGGCCTCCCGCGCGGCGGCGGTCCGTTCCCGCGCCAGCCCGGCGAGCTGCCGGGCGGTCTCCTCGTCCGGTCCGCCGACCTCGGCGCGGGCCCGGACCTGATCGACGGCGGCCCGCCGCATCCGGGTCCGGAAGCCGGCGTCTTGGGTTCCGGGGGCTTCGCCCCCAAACCCCCGTCGCCCAGAGGGGGGTGCCCCGGGACGGGCTTGAATCAAGCCTGCTGGGGGCACCCCCTCTGGGGGAGTTTGAGGACGAGCGGCGCAGCCGCGATGCGGGGTTCGCAGGAGTGCGGCATCGCACCGCGCAACCGCAGCGTACGGACCAGGCCGAGCCGGGCCAGGGCCTCCTGGTCGTAGAGCCGGTAGCCCGCGGGGGTGCGGTCGGTCGGCGGCACCACTCCCGTGTCGGACCGGAACCGGATCGTCTTGACCGTCAGCCCGGTCAGCCGGGCCAGTTCGCCGATGGAGTAGAGGGTGCCGTCGTTCATGTCCACCACCTTGGGGTCTCCCGTGACGGGAGGGTCAAACGGGAGGGCCAAAGCGTAGGTCCCGTGCCCGGCCCGAGAGGTCAAGCCCCGGTGAAACGCGGCGGACGCGGGCCGTCCGGGCGGCATCATGTCCGGTCATGAGGAGGCGACGGCCGTCACGTCCTGCCCCACAGCGCCCGGAGCACGTCCGCCAGCGCGTGGATCACCGTGGACAGCGCCCGCAGCAGGCGCGCCCGCTCGCGCGGGGCGCTGCCCCTGAGCGTCATGTGGGCGACCACGAGGACCGTGACGGCCACGACCGCCAGACAGGCCACCAGTGCCCATTCCGTACCGATCATGCGGCAACTCCCCTTCCCGGAGGCGCTGTTCCCGGCCGTGCGGCCGGGAGCACGGCCAGGAAACCCGGGTGGCACCGGGGGCGTCACGGGTTCCCGGACAAACCGGGGAACGCGGGGAGAAGCGCAGGTCGTGGGCGGTCCGCTGCGGAGAATCCGGAGCGGGGGCAGTGAGGAGAGGGGACAGCGTGACGGGGGAGACGACAGGGGAGTCGGGTACGGGGCCAGGACGGCGCATCCTGAGTGCGAAGCTGCGGCGGCTGCTGGCCGACTCGGGGCTCGACCAGAATCAGGCGTGCGTCCGGGCCAACCGGCGACTCCCCGCGCACACCAGGGAACTGGACGCGCAACGTGTCAGCGAGCGACTCTCCGGAGAGCCCGGGAAAAACTTCGCCCAGCTGTGGGCGCTGGTGGAGGTGCTGCTGATCGGCTGCGGCAAACTGCTGGAAGGGGTCGACGTTCCACCGACGCCGCCGGGGGAGCCGGGGCGCGCGCCTGCGAAGCGGCCGGGGCCGGGGCGCGCGAGAGCGACAGGCGCGGGCACCGCGTCCGCGCGGAGGCCGGAGGGGACCCCTGTCGGTCGGGAACCGGGCAAAACGCCCCAAGGGGTCGTCGGCAGGGCACCCGATGCCCTGGGAGGGGAGAACTCCGGCCGCGCCCCCGTGGCCAGCGGACCTGCGCGCCCGCGCGTCGGCAAGGCACCCGACGCCCCGCGACAGGAGAACTCCGGCCGCGCCCCCACAGCCAACGGACCCACGCGCCCGCGCTCCGGCACGGCCGCCGGCTTCTACGACTACTGGCACGCCCTGTGGGAGCAGGCCTGTGACGACCCGGCCCCCGGCCCGCGACTGTCCGCCTACCGCGAGGCGGCCGCGCACGCCGCCGCCGAACACCCCTACCCGGACCTCGTCGACCCGGCGTGGTCGACCCCGGCCGACGGCTACGTCCCCCAACGGGTCGCGGCCCGTACCGAAGCGGACACCCCCGCCGCGCCGCTGCCCGCCCCCGCCGTCTTCGGCGCGCCCGGCCCCGTCAGCCTGCTCGTCGGCGCGCCCGGATGCGGCAAGTCCACGCTGCTGCGCGTCCACGTGGCCGGGACGGCGGAGCACGGACACGGACGGGCCGGCCGGGCCGTACCGGTGCTCGTACGCGCCGCGAAGCTCACCGACAAGGTCCTGTTCGCCCGCGCCCTGGCCACGGTCGTCGGGGAAGCCCTCGCCCGGCACCTGGAGCCCGGCGCCCTGACCACCGACTTCTTCCGGCGGCCCCCAGCCCCCAGGGCGGTCTGGCTCGTCCTCGTCGACGGCCTCGACGAGGTCCCCGACCCGGCCGCCCGCGCGGCCCTGCTGCGTACCCTGGCCGAGGCGGCCGAGGACGGCCCGTACCGCTTCGTCGTCACGACGCGGCCGCTGCCGCCGGACGAACTCGACGGGTCGGCCGCCCACTTCGACCGCTTCGAGCTGCTGCCCTTCACCACCGAGGACCTGCGCGGGTACGCCCGCGACCGTTTCCGCGCCCTGGACGACCCGGACGGCTGCACGGACCGGTTCATGACGCTGCTCGCCGACGGGAAGCTGGAGGCGCTGGCCCGTACCCCGCTCATGGCCGCGATGCTGTGCACGGTGTACCGGGCCGACCCGGGCGCGCGGCTGCCCAAGGGCCGTACCGCCGTCTACACCCGCTTCGTCGAACTGATCCATCTGCTCAACCCCCACAAGAGGATCCGCGAGACCCACGAACGCGCCATCGAGGCCCTGGAGAGCCCCTTCCAGCACATGCCCGACCGACTGGCCGTCAGAAGCGCGGCGGAGCAGGCGCGCGACGCCCTTCCGGAGCTGATCGGCTGCCTCGCGCTGCGGCTGCTGTTCACAGGAGCCGCCTCCGTGGCCGAGGCCCTCGACGACCACGAGCTCGGCCGTCCCCCCGCCCCGCTGGAGGGTGAGCCGGCGGACTGGCACCGCTTCCTCACCGATCTCCTGCTGTCCACCGGCCTGTTGACGGTTCAGGACGGCGAACTCGCCTTTCCGCACCGGACGTTCCTGGAGTACCACGCCGCCCGCTACGCCACCCGCACCGAGCGCGGCCGCCGGGCGGAGATCCACGACCTGATCGACTGCCGGTGGTTCGCGCCCCCGAGCTGGCCGTTCAGCCGGATGACCTGGAGCATGTCGATCATCAGGGTCTCCTTCCGGACCCTGCTCGGATTCGGCGCCGCCACCCCGGTTCTGACGCACGGGCACATGTCGTACGCCGGTTTCGTCCTCGACCTCGTCGCCGGGAGCGGCACCGACCTGGACCGCAAGCTCCTGCGGGTCGCCAGGAGGGGAGGCGCCGAGGGCGGCACCTTCATCGCGCTGCAGACGGCCCTGGGCACCGGTATCACCCCCGAGGCCGCCGACGCCGCCCGCGCCACGCTCGCCGGGGTGGCCCTCGGTTCCCGCAAGGTTCCCGGCGAGGAACGCCTCCTCGCCGCCGAGGCCCTCGCCGCCCTCGCCGAGGACCCCGACGTGCTCGACACCCTCAACCAGTGGCACTTCTTCCCGCAGGGCCTCCGGCCCCCGGGAGCGCCGCCCTCCCTGTACGAGCTCGACCATGTGCGCAGCCGCACGCGCCGCGACACCGTCGCCAAACTCGACGCCGTCCTGCGCGACCCCACCCTCGACGAGGCCTTCCGCCGCGAGGCGGCCGGGGTGCGCAGGGCGTTCGGCCGGCTCATCGGCGAGGAGGCCGCCCCCTGACGGCTGCCCCTGACAGCTGTCCCTGACGGCAGCCCCCTGGTGTCCGTCCCGTCCCGGCGGCCCGACCGGGCGAACGTCCGGCGGTGGCTGCCGGGACGCGCGGGACGGGCGGGGGAGGATGGCGGGCATGTCTGTCGCACCGTCAGATGCGCCGCCACGCCGGCTGCGGCTGGAGGGGATCCACCGCTCGCGGCACGCCCTCACCGTCCGCTACGCCGTGGACGACCTGCGCTTCTCCACCAGCTACTGGTACGCGGGCGTGGACCTGCCGCGCCTGGAGGCCCGCTACGGCGCCGCGTTCATGGAGAAGGTCTACTTCCACATCGCCGCCTTCGAGTTCAACGGCGCGGTCACCCTGCGCCCCCGGACCGTCGACCTCGGCCCCTGGAAGCACCTGCACACACCCGCCTTCGAGGAACTGTGGCGGACCGTGGCCCGGCACGCCTTCGCGCAGTGGCGCTACGAGCACGACCTGCCCGACTACACCGGCCCCGCCTTCACCTCCCGCCCCGCAGGCCCGGGAGCCGGGCCCGTGACCACCGGCGGCGGCCGCGAGGTGCTGCTGTTCTGCGGCGGCGGCAAGGACAGCCTCGCCACGCTCAAGCTGCTGCGGCACGGGGGCGTCCCCCACGGCACGTTCGTCTACTCGCACTCCGTCTACGGCACCGCCGGCCCCCAGCACGCGCTCGCCGACCGGCTCATCGACCACGGCGCGCCCGAACACCGCCACCGCGCCTGGATCCAGGCCGACTTCCTCGACTCGCCCGTCGCCCGGCTGTACCCGGAACTGGGCGTGGACGGGCTGGCCGTCGCTGAGACCCCCGCGTCCGTCTTCGCCGCCGTCCCGCTGCTGCTCGCGCACGGCTACCGCCATCTCGTCGTCGGGCACGAGCGCGGCGCCAACACCGCCAACCTCGTGTGGCGGGCCGCCGGCGAGGAGGTCAACCACCAGTGGGGCAAGTCACGCGCCGCCCAGCTGATGCTGGACGCCTACCTGCGCGCCGAACTCGTCGCGGACGCGGGCTACTTCAGCCTGCTCGAACCCCTCCACGACGCGGTCATCGTCGGGCTCCTCCGCGACGAGCTGCACGCCCTGCCGACCGCGCACTCGTGCAACGTCCGCAAGCCCTGGTGCCGGCGCTGCGCGAAGTGCGCCTACGTGTGGCTGACCTATCTCGCCTACCTGCCGCGCGAGGCCGTCGAGCCGATCTTCGGGGAGAACCTCTTCGACGTGGAGGAGAACCAGGTCTGGTTCCGGCAGATGCTCGGCCTGGACGAGCACAGCCCCTTCGAGTGCGTCGGCGAGATCGGCGAGGCACGCCTGGCGTTCGAACTGTGCCGGCGCAAGGGGTGCACGGGCCGGGCCGTCGACCTGTACACGGAACGGGTTCCCCGTCCGGATGTCGCCGCCCTCGCCGACCGCTATCTGCGGGTCGACACGGCGGGGACGACGATCCCCGAGCATGTGCTGCGGTGCGTCGTGCCGCAGATGACGGCCGCGGCCGCGGCGATGCGCAGGTCGCTCGGGGAGCTCTGAGGACGGGGCGGTGGCACTGCGATCCCGGCGTTGCGCTGCCGGCACTGCGATCCCGGCGTCGCGCTCCGGGCGCTGTGCTCCCGGCGTCGCGCTCCCGGCGCCGCGCTCCGGGGGCCGTGCCTCGGGGGCCGGGGGCGGCGCCCCCCGGTCACAGGCTCGCGTCGCGGGCCAGCAGCGCCGCCTGCACCCGGTTGTCGCACTCCAGCTTCGCCAGGATCCGGCTGACATACGTCTTGACCGTCGCCTCGCTCATGTGCAGGCGGCGGCCCGTGTCCGCGTTGGACAGGCCCTCGCCGAGCAGCGCGAGCACGTCGCGTTCCCGTTCGCTCAGGGCCGCGACGCGTTCGCGCGCCGCCCGGCCGCGGTCCTCGGCGGGCGCGGACGCGAGCGAGTCCGCGACGTGCCGGGTGGCCCCCGGGGACAGATAGGCGTCGCCCGCGGCGGCCGCGCGGACCGCGCCGATCAGCTCGCCCGGCGCCGAGTCCTTGAGCAGGAAACCGGCCCCGCCCTCCCGCAGCGCGCACAGCACGTTCTCGCGCTGGCCGAAGGTCGTCAGGATCAGCACCCGGACCTCCGGGGCCGCCCGGCCCAGCTCGGCCAGGGCCGCCAGCCCGTCGAGCACCGGCATCCGGATGTCCAGCAGCGCGACATCCACCCGGTGGCGCCGCGCCAGCTCGACCGCCTCCCGGCCGTCCGCCGCCTCCGCCACGACCTCGATGTCGTCGGCCGAGGTCAGAATCATCCGGATACCCGCCCGGATGAGCGGCTCGTCGTCGGCCACGAGGACGCGGATCACCTGGACTCCTGCTCTGTCACTGCGCTGTCGCGCCACACCACTGCGTCACATCGCGACCCGGAAGTCGCGCTTTTCGACCAGTTTCCCTTCCTTGAAGCAGAACCGGTACACCCGCTCGGTGCTCAGCTCCGAGGAGGAGTCCTTGGCCAGCAGCGACAGGCACTTCGCCCCGGCCGGCTCGGCCGGGCCCTGGCCCTGGAGGCCGTCGGTGAGGAACGACCTGCCCGACGGCAGCTCCTTGCGCACCGCCTCCTCCGAGGCGCCGACCCGGATCGACTCGTACGTCTTGTGGTCGATCATTGCCTTGTCGGCCTCCTTCAGCACCATGCCGAAGCCCAGCACGACCAGGACCACCAGGCCCACCAGGAGCACGAGGCCCACCACGCAGCCGATCAGACAGCCGTTGTTCTTGCGCAGACTCATGACGTTCTTGAACTCCTCACGGGGATCCAGCCGGCCGTTGACCGGCTCACCTTCGCCCGGAGCCACCGCCGTGAGCTGCTGGCGAAAGTCGTCCTCCGCCGCGACGAACGTTGTCGTCCCGCCGTCCTCGCCCGCGCCGTAGGGGAACACCCCCGCGAGCCGGAAGCCGCCGCCCTCCACGGGGCCCGCGTGCACGATCCCGCCCGTGAGCCGGGCCCGCTCGCGCAGCCCCGTGATCCCCTGCCCGCCGCTGACCGCCTCGGACCGGCCCGTCCCGGCCTCCTGCGGGGTGGGCCCGTTGGCCACCTCGACGACCAGCGAGTCCGGCTCGTAGCGCAGACAGACCGTGATCGCGGCGCCGCGCGCGTGCTTGCAGGCGTTCGTCAGCCCCTCCTGCACCAGGCGGTACGCGGCGTGGTCGGCCGCCGGAGCCAGCGGACGCGCCTCCCCCGACCGCTCCAGCCGCACCCGTACGCCCGCCGCCGCGGCCGAGTCCACGAGCCCGCCGATCCCCGCGACGACCCGGGCGTCCGGCTCCTCGTCCCCGACCGTGCCGTCCTTGAGAACACCGACCACGGCCCGCAGCTCCCGCATCGCCGTCACCGAGGCCTCCCGCAGCACCCCGACCGCCTCGCGCTGCTGGTCGGACAGCCCGCGCGAGACCTCCAGGGCGCCCGTCTGCACCGCGATCAGCGCGAGCTGGTGGCCCAGGCTGTCGTGCATGTCCTGGGCGATGCGCTGCCGCTCGCGCATCCGCGCCTGCCCCGCGACCATCTCGCGTTCGCGCAGCAACTGCAGATGCCGCTCCTGGAGGGTGCGCACCAGGGTGCGGCGCTGCGCCCAGTACCGGCCGGTGAGCCCGGGGACGACCGTGAGCACCAGGAACATCAGGGTCGCCAGCACGCTCTCCGGTGACACCGGCCGGAGCTCCCGCAGCACCAGCACCTCGAAGAGCACGAACGCGGCCGCGTAGGCGCCCAGCGCCCGCAGCACCGCGTCGATCCGGCGCCCCGCCGACCAGCTCGCCACCATGAGCAGCAGAAAAGCCCCGTTCACACTCATCCCGGACATCGCCGCCGTGAGGACCAGGGCTGTCGCCGGCAGGGTCCGCCGCACGAGCGAGAGCAGCACGACGGCGAGTGAGGCGAGGACCACCAGGATCCAGCCGCGCCCGGACAGTTCCTCGGCCAGCGCCGTCAGCAGACCGAGCCCGAGGGCCAGCACGGCCTCGCCCGTCATCCGCCGCCAGTTCCACTGGGCCGGGTCCGTCAGCCGGGCCCACAGTTCCCGGGCCCTTCGTCTCACTGCCATGCCGTGCAGCCTAAACAGACCGGCCCGGCTGTGACCTGGGCCGAAAGTCGCGCAACCGATTCACGAAAGTCGCATGGTTTCCTTCCGCAAAGGACCAAAGTCCCTGTCCGGACCCCGTAATGATCATGAAAAGTGAGGGCGTCCGGTCGCGACGCGGCGGCCGCCCGTCCGGGACGAGCCGCGCCACCTGCCATGGCGCCCCCACCGTGCGCACCGGTCCGCCACTCTCCTCCCGCAGATCGGAGACATCGTCATGTCCGCAACTCCCCGCGCTCTCCTGGCGGTTGCCACCACGGCGTTAGCCTTCGCCTCCCTCCCGTCGGGCACGGCGGCCGCCCAGGAAGCCGCCCCGTCCGTACGCGTGATGGCCTTCAACGTCGAGCAGCTCCCGTCCGTCACCCGGGCCGCCGGCACCTGGGGCAGCGACCGGGGCACCGAGCGCGCCGCGGCCGCCGCCTCCGTCGTCCGGGCGGAGAACCCCGACGTCGTCGTCCTGGGCGAGGCGTTCAACAAGTACGCGCAGGCCATGCGCGAGGAGCTCAGGAAGGTCTACCCGCACCAGAGCGCACTCGTCGGCGAGCACTGCGGCGGCAGCGCCCACTGGAACAGCTACGCGGGCAACTGCAGCAGATCCCCGGTCGTCGTCAACGGCGGCGTGACGGTGCTGAGCAAGTATCCGATCGCCGAGTCGCACCAGCTCGTCTACAGCGACTCCCACCGCGGCACCAACGACTACCGCTCCAACAAGGGCGCCGCCCTCGTACGGCTCACCGTGGAGGGCAGGCCCGTGTGGATCGCGGGCACCCATCTCCAGGCGGACGAAACCGGCGCCCCGGTCCCCGAGACGCACGCCGTACGGCTCAAGCAGCTGGCCGAGCTGCGCTCTTGGGCGCTGGGGAAGTCCGGCGCGCGCCCGGTGATCGTGGCGGGCGACCTCAACGTCGAGTACCACGCGACCGATCCGCGTGACGGGCGCGCCCCCACCGGCCGCGTCAGCGACGACGTCACGCGGGCCGATACGGCGCTCGGCGGGCGCATCTCCCCGCAGGACGTCCGGGAGTACACCTACGACATGGTGGGCAACCCGCGCGCCAAGCTCCGCGACGACGCCAAGGGCGGGTACGCGAAGTACCGCAACCGCCTCGACTACATCGGCTTCATCAACGGCGACGGGCCCGCGCCCGCCCAGCGCGACGCGAAGGTCATCGGCTACGAGGGCCTGCCCGCGGGCGGCGACCCGCTCGCCCGGATCCCCTCCGACCACCAGCCGCTCGTCGCCCGGATCGACCTCGCGGGCTGAGCCGGCAGCAGGGGCGGTGGACCGGCCGGCGGACCGGTCGGTGCACCGGCCCTGGATTTCCTGGACAAATATCGTTTTCCACGGCAACCATCTGCCGGGCTGGAACATCTGTATGGATGGCGGGGGAAATGATGTTCGTTCGTAGCGGCGCAGGCCGGGCCCGTCACCGCCTGCGCCGTTGTTGTGGAGGTCTGTCGTGCGTGCCGGGTCGGTCCGTCGCTCCGTCCTGCTGGTGTCCGCGCTCGCGGGGTCCCTGGCCCTCTCGGCGTGCGGCTCGCAGGATGCCAAAGGTCCAGCGGATGCCGGGCCCGAGGCCCAGGTGACCGTGACCCCGGCCGTGAACGGCAAGGACGTCCCGCTCGGCGCGCCGATATCCGTCAAGGCCTCCGGCGGGAAGCTCACTTCCGTCGAGGTCACCGACGGCAAGGGCCAGAAGGTCGCCGGAGAGCTGGCCGGCGACGGCACGGCCTGGGTGTCCGAGGGCAAGGTCAAGCCGCAGACCGAGTACACGGTGAAGGCCGCCGCCGAGTCGGACAAGGGCAGGAAGTCCGCCACCAGCGCGACCTTCAGCACCGCGAAGGCCCCGAAGGTCAACAAGCTCGACAACCTGCCGCTGCGCGGGGACACCGTCGGCACCGGCATGCCGGTCTCGATCACCTTCGACCACAAGATCGACAAGGACAAGCGGGCCGAGGTCGAGAAGGCCTTCAAGGTCTCCTCCCAGCCCCGGGTCGAGGGCGCCTGGGGCTGGGTGACGGACTGGTCCGGCAAGGACCGCCTCGACTGGCGGCCCAAGGACCGCTGGCCCGCCGGCACGAAGGTCTCCGTCAAGGGCACCCTCGGCGGCATCGACTCCGGCGAGGGCGGCTGGTTCGCCCGCGACTACGACTTCGACTTCGCGGTCGGCGAGGACCACCGGGCGGTCATCGACGTCCCGAACCACACCCTGACCATGTACGACGGCGACAAGGAGGTCGGCAGCGTCAAGGGTTCCGCCGGCTCCCCGGTCGACCCCACGCGCAACGGCATCCACACCGTCCGCAGCAAGGCCGCCGACGAGGTCATGGACTCCTCCACCATCGGCCACGGCAACGAGTGGATGCTCGCCTCGAAGTGGGTCACCCACCTGACCGCCTCCGGCACCTTCCTGCACTCCGCGCCCTGGAACAACTCCGTCGGCGTGGAGAACAACAGCCACGGCTGCTTCGGCATGACCACCGCCGACGCCAAGAAGGTCTACGACTTCCTGCCCGTCGGCTCCACCGTCGAGGTCAAGGGCTCGACCAGCACGAAGAAGACCGACGTCGGCAACGGCCTGGAAGTCTGGCAGGAGTCCTGGCAGGAGTGGCAGAAGCGCAGCGCGCTGAAGTGACGCGGCGCCCGTAGCACACGGGAAGGGGGGGCAGGCGGCGCGCCTGCCCCCCTTCCTCACGTACGTGCCTCACGTACGGCGCGGTACGACACCGAAGTGGCGCCTGGCCGTGGAGACGGCGAGGTCCTGCACGGCGAACACCGTGCAGCAGTACGCCCGTAGAGCCGTCCGGGATGCGAGACGGATCCGGAAGGAGACGTTGCGGACCCGCTCCGAGGAGGCCCGCACCCGGGTCGTGACCGGTTCCACCACGCTGTCCGCGCGCAGAGCGGGCGGGACGAACAGGCCCAGCCGTACGGGCCCGGGGCGCGCGGCGGTCACAGCGGCCCGTACACGCAGCACACCGCCCCGCTCCACCTCCTCGACGGCCTGGACGAGCAACTGCGGCCCCCCGGGCACCCGGTGGCCGACCTCGCCGCAGCGCGGGCACACCACGCACACGGTGTCCAGGACCGTCGGCAGCAGCCCGCGCCGGGTGAACTCCTGGGCGGGGCGCCCGCAGTGACAGACCGTCTCCCGCGCCCGAGGAGCCGGCAGGCTGCGGTCGCCGAAGTACACGGGATAGCCGACGAGCGCGTCCTCGGGCTCCACCGCGATCCGTTCGGCCACCGCGTGGTCGAGGGACTGCAGATCCGTCGTGAGCGCGACACGGATCTCCTGCGGCGTACGGTCGGCGGGGTGCGCGGGCCGCGCCACCCACAGATCCACCTTGCGGGCCAGTTCCGCGAGCCGGGGACGCAGCGCGTGCTGCTGGGGGAGAAGCCCGGAGCCCAGCAGCGCGGCCAGCCGGCGCCCCGTGGCCAGCAGCAGCGGATCCGGGCGGTGCTCGCGGGGGCGGGGCGCGTCCGGGGTCCGGCCGGGCGCGCCCGGCATGCCGAACCGCATGAACGCCGGATACGGGTACGAGTCGGCGGCGAGCGCGGCGTTGAGGGTGTCGACGGAGTCGGCGCCGGTGAGGGCGGCCCGTATCCACGCCACGTTCTCGGGGCGGCCCGCGTCGTGCGCGCAGACGGCGGAGACGACCGTACGGGCCGGGCCGTCCAGGGCGCCCAGAAGCAGCTGGTACGTGGGGTCGCACAGCGCGAGACCGTCCGGCGGCCCGCTGCCGCACGAGCTGATGACCACTTCGACGGCCTCGACCCGGTCGAGGGGGACGAGCCTGTCCTCCGGCGTGCCGCAGGGCAGCGCGTACGCGCGGCGCGGGCCGGGCAGCCCCGGCGGCGCGGGCACGGCCGGGCCGGACCCGCAGACCGTGAACGCGCCGAGGCCGACCCTGTCCACCTGACCGTCCCCCTGGAGCGCGATCCGGCGCCAGCGGGTGCCGAGGATCTCGGCCCGGAGGTCGGCGCCCGCGATGTCGCGGTCGTCGAGGACCCGCACGCCCGAGGGGCGCGGAGGCCGGTCGGTGCCGGTGAACAGCCCCAGCGCCGTGACATCCGGGGCCGGCAGCGCGTACTGCTTGGCGACCGTCCAGGCCACCGAGACGGCGTCGCGGCCGCTCAGTACGGACAGCGCGCGCTCGCGGCCCCGGTGGCCTGCCAGCAGCAGGGCCCGCAGGGGGTCGAGGTCGAGCCGGTCGTAGCAGGCGAGGACGAGCAGCGTGCCGGGGTGCCGGCCGCGCGGCCACAGGCCGTCGGCGAGCTCCTCCTCCGCCAGCCATTGCAGGGCGAAGGGCCGGGCCAGGGCCACGGTGCCGTCCAGGAGCTGCTCCTCGCCGAGGACCACGCCGTAGTCCAGGGGCGCCGGCCGCCGCACGCCGCTGTAGAGCCCCGCCGCCCGGCGCACGCTCTCCTCCAGGTCGGGCCGGCCGGTCACCGGTACGGGCACCGGCGTGTGCTCCGGGTCGTACAGGAACTCCCGTACGGCGCCGCGGAGTCCGCCGGTGGAGACCGTGCGGAACGGGCCGGTGTCCGGTACGGCCGACGGGTACTGCCCGGCGGGGGCGGCGAGGGCGGAATGCGTCACGGGCTGCCTCATCTCCTGGCGCGACCACGGGGGTGGTGCGGGGACATGCGTGGCTGGATGCGCGGCTGGGCGCATGGCAAGGTGCAACGGGCTCTGCAACGCGTTCTGCATGGGGAGGTGCAACGGGTTGTGCATCGCACTATGCACGGGGACTTGCAACGCGATGTTCGAATTTTGATCGATTGGTGGGAGGAGCGGGAGGGATACGCGCGGGCGTCCGCGCCGACCACCTTCGGGGAGACCCACGGGCCTGTGCAAGGGCGCCGACGCACGGTTTCCGCCGCGCGCGCCCGGACTTGGGGCGCGCGCCCGCGAAACCCTCGCGCCGCGCACCGCTCCTGTGCGCCGGGCCGTGTGCCAACAGCCCGGGGGAGAAGGGGAGGCCGAGCCGTCCCGGGGTGCGGGATCCGTGCTCCCGGGCCCGTCGTGCGCCGGTGCGCGCGACGGCACCGTGCACCACCGCGTGGCCGGGACCGTTCCCTGCCCGCCGGGGTCAGGGCCGCGTGCCCACGACGAGTTCGCCGGCGCCGTCGCCCGGATCGGTGTAGAACGCCAGTGCCGACCGCTGCCACGCCTCCACCGTGATCCGCCCGTCGCCGTCGCGGTCGAGGCGCGCGAAGGCGTCCCGCGCGGAGCCGGCCGGGATACCGAGGGCCTGTTGCGCCCGCGTGAACTCCTCGCGGTCCACGTGCCCGTCGCCGTCGCGGTCCACGAGCGCGACGTGCGCCCGGACCGCCGGCCGCAGCAACTCCCCGACCCCGCCCAGCTGCCGGGCCTCGTCGAGCGCCGCCACGAACTCGTCCTCGGTGAGCCGGCCGTCGGCCGCGACACCCGCGAGCCCGGTGACACCCCGCCAGAACGCCCGTGCGCCCCGCAGCGCGGCCACCGCCCGTGGGGAGCCGGGAGGTTCGCCGAGACCGTCGGCCAGACGGCGGGCCCGGCCGAGGAGGTCGGCCTCGCGGATCAGGCCGTCGCCGTCGGCGTCGAGGACGCGGAAACGGCGCGCGTAGCGCTCGCGCAGGACGCGGTCGGCGGCGGCAGTGGTGGGTGCGGGGGCAGTGGTGGGTGCGGCGGGTGCGGCGACGGAGTTCTCGGTCATCGTGGGGCTCCTCTTGGCCTTCGGGCTCGTCGGGTCTTCGGGCTCGTCGGGGTCGTCGGGTCGTCGGGCGCAAAACCGTTCAGGCGAGGGGCTGTTCCGTCCAGATGACCTTGCCCTCGGGGGTGTAGCGGGTGCCCCAGTGCTCGGCGAGCTGGGCCACCAGGAACAGCCCGCGCCCGCCCTCGTCCAGCGTGGCCGCGTAGCGCAGGTGCGGGGCGGTGCTGCTGCAGTCGGAGACCTCGCAGATCAGCGTGCGGTCGCGCAGCAGCCGCACCCGGATCGGGGCGGAGGCGTAGCGGATCGCGTTCGTGATGAGCTCGCTGAGGATCAGCTCGGTGGTGAACACCGCCTCCACCAGCCCCCATTGCTCCAGCTGCCGGGTGACGTCGGCGCGCGCCCCCGCGACGGCCGCCGGGTCGGACTCCAGCTCCCACTCGGCGATCCGGTCCGCCGGCAGGATCCGGGTACGGGCCACGAGCAGCGCGATGTCGTCGACCTGACGGTCCGGCAGCAGCGCGTCGATGACGGCCTCGCAGGTCTGGTCCGGGGTGCGCCCCGGGTGCGCCAGGGAAGCCTCCAGCCGCCGCAGCCCGGTGTCGATGTCGTGCTCGCGGCTCTCGATGAGCCCGTCGGTGTAGAAGACGAGACTGCTGCCCTCCGGCAGGCGCAACTCCTTGGCCTCGAACGGCAGTCCGCCCAGACCCAGCGGCGGACCGGCCGGCAACTCCGGGAACTCGACCGTACCGTCCGGGTGCACGAGTGCGGGCAGCGGATGCCCGGCCCGCGCCAGGGCACAGGTCCCGGTGGTCGGATCGTAGATCGCGTACAGACAGCTGGCGCCCACCACCGCGGCATCCTCCGGCAGCCCCGCCGCCTCCTGGTCGATGCGGGTCACCAACTCGTCCAGGTGGCTGAGGAGTTCGTCGGGCGGCAGGTCGAGGGCGGAGAAGTTCTGCACGGCCGTACGCAGCCGTCCCATCGTGGCGGCCGCGTGCAGACCGTGGCCCACGACATCGCCGACGACCAGCGCCACCCGGGCGCCCGAGAGCGGGATCACATCGAACCAGTCGCCACCCACCCCCGCCTGGGCGGGCAGATAGCGGTAGGCGATGTCGAGGGCGGTCTGCTCGGGCAGTTCGTGCGGCAGCAGACTGTGCTGCAGGGCCACGGCCATCGTGTGCTCACGGGTGAAGCGGCGCGCGTTGTCGATGCACACGGCGGCCCGCGCCGCGAGTTCCTCGGCCAGCGACAGGTCGTCCTCCTCGAAGGGGCCGCTGTCGCGCGTGCGCCAGAAGTTGGCGACCCCCATGAGCACGCCGCGCGCCCTCAGCGGCACGGTGATCATCGAGGTGAAGCCGTGGTCCAGCACCGACTGCCAACGGTGCGGGTCCTGGGTGCGCCAGCTCTCGTCGGCCGCCAGGTCCGGCACCAGCACCGGGCGGCCGCTGACGAAACCCGTGGCCTGCGGGGTGGGCCCGGCGAAGGTCACCAGCTCGCCCGCCGTGTACAGCGGGTGGTCCTCGCGCGGACCGGACAGCGCGACCCGCCGCAGCCGTGCCGGCTCCCCGGGGGCCCCGCGCACCGTCAGCCCGGGTTCCTCGCCGCGCAGCACCGCTTCGGCGAGGTCGACGGTCGCGTAGTCGGTGAAGCCGTGCCGCGTGGCGACCCGCGTCAGCTCCTCGGCGGTGCGCCGCACGTCCAGGCTCGTACCGATCGCCACACTGGCCTCGTACAGCAGCCGCAGCCGGCCGCGCGCGGTCTCCGCCTTGCCGGCGAGCGCGCGCAGCTCGGTGGAGTCGCGCAGGGTGGCCACACTGCCCGGCGGGCCGCCCCGGCGGTCGGTGGGCCGGTTGTTGACCGCCAGCAGCCGCTCCCCGACGGGGATCACCTCGTCCGTGGCGACCCGCCGGGAGGCCAGCAGCTCGGCCATGCGCGGATCCAGGTCCAGCTCGCGGACCCGGTGCCCCTCCATCTCGGGCAGATCCAGCAGCCGCAGCGCCTCGTCGTTGGCGAGCAGCACCCGGCCGTCCGCGCCGACGATCACCACGCCCTCGCGCACCGCGTGCAGCACCGCGTCGTGGTGCTCGTACATGCGCGTCATCTCGGCCGGGCCCAGCCCGTGCGTCTGCCGCCGCAGCCGCCGGGTGACCAGGCCGTTGCCGGCCGTCGCCAGCCCGAGCGCGATGCCCGCGGAGCCCACGACCCACCACAGCTGCCGGTCCAGCGCGCTGCTGATCGAACTCGCCTTCATCCCGGACGAGACCAGGCCCGCGACCCGGCCGCGGTTGTCGAAGACCGGCACGGTCGCCTGCACCTCGTCGCCGAGCGGCCCGTGCACCTCCTCCTGCGCCACCCCGCCGTGCTGCGGGACGGAGATGTTGCCGATGAAGTGCCGGCCGATCAGCGACGGGATGGGGTGGGTCAGCCGCAGGCCGTCCGTCTTCATCACCACGATGAAGTCGACGTGCGCGGCAGCGCGGGCCGCCTCCGTCCGGGGCTGCAGGATCGCCGTCGCGTCCGGACCGTTGATGATCGCGGCCAGACCCGGTGCGTAGGCGAAGGACTCGGCGGCGGCGAGCGAACGGGCCCGCGCCGCCCGGAAACGGTCGGTGCGCGCCTGCACGATCAGGGCGATCACGGCCGCCACGACGAGCAGCAGCACGATCAGCACCTGGAGCAGGAACATCTGACCGGCGACGCTGCGCACGCTCAGTACCGACCGCAGACGCTGCCCCGGCCAGGAGCGACCGCGGAGTCGGGCCATGCCCCCTGTCTACCCCGGCCGGGCGCGGGGCGCGAACGGTGGGGGCAGGACGGGGGAACGCCCGCGCGCCGGGTACGGGACCGGCCCGGACCCGGCGCGACGCCCCGGTGAGGAGTGCGGCCGTCCGATTCCGTCACCCACCGTGGGCCGGTCGCGTGCCGGAATCGCCCCGGCGCGCGATGGTGGAAAGCAGCGGTACGGCTCCCGCACGCCCGGGACCGGCCGGCCGGTCAGACCGAGGAGGGCGATATGACAGACCCGTCGAAGGCCAGGCACCGCTCAGGGCTGCCGGAGCTGCTGGAGTGGCTCGGATCGGGCTTCCCCGTGGTGCCGGAGATCTGGGGCGACCGGGACGCGCATCCGATCCCCATCGAGGTCACGGACAGCGCCGGCCGCTACGTGCTGCGCGCCGAACTGCCCGGCATGGACCCCGAGAAGGACATCGAGATCACGGTCGGCGGTGACACACTGACCGTCCGCGCCGAGCACACCGAGACCACCGGGGACAAGCGGCACTCCGAGTTCCGCTACGGCTCCTTCGAGCGCTCCGTACGGCTGCCGTTCGAGATCCCCGCCGAAGGCGTCGACGCCGAGTACCGCGACGGCATCCTCACCGTGACCGTGCCACGGGAGAGCAAGGAGCGGCCCGCCACCCGCACGGTGCCCGTCCGGCGCGGGTGAGACGCGGTGGAACTCCCCCTGACCGTCGGGATCGACGGCTCCGACAACAGCCTGCGGGCCCTGGACTGGGCCGCCGACGAGGCCGTGCGCCGGGGGCTGCCGCTGCGGATCGTGCACGCGTCCGTGTGGGAGCGCTACGAAGGAGCGGCCCCGTCCGGCGAACAGGCCGAGGAGGAGGCCGCCGCCCTGCGGCTGCTCGCCGACGCCGCGGTACGCGCCCGGTACCGTGCCCCGCAGCAGCGCGTGGAGACCGACCTGCTCGCGGACGAGCCGGTCACGGCCCTCGTGGCCGCCTCCCGCGAGGCCGCCGCCCTGGTCACCGGCTCCTCCGGGCACGGTTCGCTGCGGGACCTGCTGCCGGGCTCGGTGAGCCTGGCCGTGGCGGGCCGCTCCCACTGCCCGGTCGTCGTCGTCCGGGGCGACGAGCGGCACCGGGGCGAGACGTACCGCAGGATCCTCGTCGGGGTCGGCGACGGGGACGGGGCCGTGGCGGCGCTGCGGTTCGCGCTGCGCGAGGCCGTGGTGCGCGGCTGCGAGGTACGGGCCGTACGGGCCTGGCGGCACGCCGAGCACGAGCCCGTGCCCGTGATGGGCGTCCTGGACCGGGAACCGGGCCTGGGGCCCGAGGAGCGCGCCGCGGCCGCGCTGGACGCCGCCCTCGGCCCGCTCGGCGCGGAGTTCCCGCAGGTCACCGTCCACCGGTCGACCGTGGAGGGGCCCACGCACAAGGTGCTCATCCGGCTCTCGGGCGAAGCCGACCTGCTGGTCCTCGGCTCCCCGTGGCGCCACCTGCACATCGGGCTGCAGCCCGGCCGGGTCGGCCACTCCGTGCTGCACCACGCGGCCTGCCCCGTCGCGGTCGTCCCCTACACGCACCCATGAGGGACGCGCGCCCATGAGGGACACGCATCCCATGAAGCCGTCCGGCTGCTCTGGCGTTCTGCCCCGTGACGTGGTGTGCTGGAGGTGACGGGAGGGACCCTGAGGCGAGACGCGGGGAAGCGGCCAACAGCCGTGCACCGCGCAATCAGGATCCGCGAGAAGTGGATGGGCCCTCCCGTCCGGCGCGCCCCGGCGCGCGCGTACCGCCCGTGCTCCCGCTTCACCCCCACCGGCGATTGCCGCCCGAGGGCCCGCGTCCCGACGCTGGACCGGGACAGGGGGAGACAGGGGGGAGCCGGACGATGGCGGTCAGTGACGTGGCAGCCCGTGACGACGGGTCCGGTCCCGCGCCGGTCACCACGCAGCACAACGACAACCGGCGCACCGGCGCCAACCTCCAGGAACACCTGCTCACCCCCGACTCCGTCGGCCCCGGCAGCTTCGGCAAGCTGTTCTCCCGCGCCGTCGACGGCGAGATCTACGCCCAGCCCCTCGTCGTGCCCGCCGTCGACGTGCCCGGCGCCGGCACCCGCGACGTCGTCTACGTCGCGACGATGCACAACAGCGTCTACGCCTTCGACGCCGACGACCCGCGGGCCGCAGCCCCGCTGTGGCACACCTCCCTCGGACCGTCCGTCCCCCTGCCCGACGACGGGATCGGCCCGCCCGGGTACGCCGACATCGCCGTCGAGATCGGCATCGTCAGCACCCCCGTCATCGACCCCGCGCGCCGGGTGCTGTACGCCGTCGCCTTCACCAAGGACGCCGACGGCTACCACCACACCCTGCACGCCCTCGACCTCGGCACCGGAGCGCACCGCCTCGCCGCCCCCGTCCGGATCGCCGCCGACGCCCCCGGCACCGGCGACAGCAGCAGCGGAGGCCGCGTCACCTTCGTCAGCCAACGGCACAACCAGCGGCCCGCGTTGACCCTGGCCAACGGCCGTGTGTACCTGGCGTTCGCCTCCTACGGGGACCGCCGCCCCTACCACGGCTGGGTCCTCGCCCACGACGCCGCGACCCTCGCCCCCGCCGGCGCGTACGTCACCACCCCGAACACCCGCCGGGGCGGCATCTGGCAGGCCGGGCAGGGACTCGCCGTCGACGACTCCGGCTTCCTGTACCTCATGACCGGCAACGGCGGATTCGCCGCCGACGGCAGCGAGTTGGGCGACAGCATCGTCAAACTCACCCCCGGACTCGCCGTCGCAGACTGGTTCTCGCCCTACAACAACGCGCTCCTCGACTCCCTCGACGCCGACCTCGGCTCGGCCGGGCCCCTGCTGCTGCCCGGCACCGCGCTGCTGCTCGGCGGAGGCAAGGAAGGCAAGTTCTATCTGCTGCGCACCGACGGCATGGGCCACTTCCACGCCGGATCCGACAGCCAGATCCCGCAGAGCTTCTACGTCGTCACCCCCGACGGCAACAGCCACCACATCCACGGCGGGCCCGCGTACTGGGAACGCTCCGACGGCCCCTGGGCGTACATCTGGCCCGAGAACGCCTTCCTGCGCGCCTACCGCTTCGACGGACAGCGCTTCGACCCCCGGCCGGTGTCCACGAGCACCACGACCGACCCCACCGGTGTCCCCGGCGGATCCCCCGGCATGCCCGGCGGCATGCTCTCCCTCTCCGCCCACGGCGACGACCCCGCCACCGGACTCCTGTGGGCCTCCCACCCCTACCGCGCCGACGCCAACCTGGCCGTCGTGGAAGGGGTGCTGCGCTGCTACCGGGCGGCCGACCTGACCACCGAGCTCTGGAACAGCAAGACGAACGCGGCCCGCGACGACGTGGGCATGTTCGCGAAGTTCGTACCGCCGACGGTCACGGGCGGCAAGGTGTATCTGGCCACGTTCTCGGGGGAGTTGCAGGTGTACGGGCTGCTGTGACGCCATAGATGTCGAACTCGATGTCGCCCGGTACCGGGCCGCCGTCACGCACCAGGTCGGTGAGCGGGTACAGCGGGACGGGGTCCGTGCGGCGGGCATCGGCGGCGGTGATCGCGTGTTCTCCCGCGTGGGTGAGCGCGTCGCCCAAGCGCAGCAGGGACCAGGACGGCCCGCTCACCACGAGCGTGCCGGCGTGCGTGGTCAGCGTGATGAGCCGGTGCGGTGACCACTCCCAGGGCCGGTCGGCCCGGAGCTTGCGGGGGCGGGGCGTACGGACGGACTCGGCGCGTGCGTGCCGGAGCCGGCGGCGGATTCCGGGCCACGCCGAGGCGCGCACCCCCACGTCCCTGCGGACGATGAGCAGATCCATCGGGCACTCGTCGCCGGTGCTCGGCCCATAACTCCCGGGGAACCAGGGCGAGATGTCCCGGGGCACGGGGTTGGAGCCGGTGGGGGCGTACACGGCGGTGGAGCCGCTCACCGCCGCCAGCCGGACGAGCGCCCCCAGCCGCAACAGGTCCTCGCCGCACCCGGTGAGCTGCCGTCACGTGATCTCCATCTGCCCCATCATCCCCATCGCCATATGGTCCGCGAAATGGCAGTGGTACAAGTACTTGCCGCGATAACTGTCGAACGTCGCCTGCACCGTGACGGTCTCGCCGACGTCGATGCCCACGGTGTCCTTCAGGCCCGTCTCCGCCGCCGACGGCGGGCGCCCGTCGCGTTCCAGGATCCGGAACGTCACCAGGTGCAGGTGGAAGTTGTGCGGGAAGCGCGGGTCCTTGTTGCTGATCGTCCATACCTCCGAACTGCCCCACGGGATGGAGGTGTCGACCCGCTGGTGGTCGTAGACCCGGCCGTTGATGTAGCCCTGAGCGCCGGGCTTGGTCACGTCGTCCATGCTCAGCTCGAAGCTGCGCCGCCCGGTCACCTCCGGCAGCGGGGGCAGGGTGCGCAGCGTGACCGGGATGCTGCTGGGGTCCTGGGCGGTGTGGGTCACGTGGAAGCGCAGGACCTTGCGCGCGGGGTCGTCCTTGCCGAAGTTGCGGGTGTTCTCCAGCTCCAGGCGGGTGCCGACGGGGTAGTGGGAGAAGTCGATGACGACCTCGGCGCGTTCGGCCGGCGTCAGGTACAGCTCGTCCACCAGGCACGGCTGGGGCAGCAGCCCGCCGTCGGAACCGATCTGCGTCATGGGGCTGCCGTCGGCCAGCCGCAGCCGGAAGATGCGCAGATTGGAGGAGTTGAGGATCCGGAAACGGTACTTGCGGGCCGCGACCTCGAAGTACGGCCACGGCTTGCCGTTGGCGAGGATCGTGGTGCGGCCGTGGGAGTCCTCCATCTGGTAAAGGAGTTGGCCCTTGTCGTCGAGATGCACGTCCCGCAGCATGATCGGCACGTCGTAGCGGCCCGCCGGCAGCGGCAGCCGGCGTTCGTCCTCGTCCTGGAGGATGTAGAACGCGGACAGGCCCCGGTAGATGTGCTCGGCCTCCAGCTGGTGCGTGTGGTCGTGGATCCACAGCGGGGCGTGCGGCTGGTGGTTGGGGTAGTGGTAGGCCCTGCTGTCCCCGGGGTCGATGGAGTCCATCGGGCCGCCGTCGTCGACGTCCGCGACCTCCCCGCCGTGCAGGTGCACCGACACCGGGGTGCCCAGGTGGTTGTGCTGGTTCATGAGCACCGGGCGGCCCGTGGTGGCCCGGAAGAGGGCGGGGTAGCCGCCGTCGAAGGTCAGGACCTCGGTCTGCAGGCCCGGCACGATCTCCGTGCGGGTGCGCCGTATGGCCACGCTGTAGACGTCGACGCCGTTCCTCGTGGTGTCCGGCTCGATCAGCCGGGGCATCGGCATCGGCATCCGGAAGAACTCGGCGAAGGGCACGGCCGGCTGCCGCCGCTGTGGCGGCGACGACACGGGCAGGGCGCCGGTCGCCAGCGTTCCGCCGGCGGCCAGGGCGGAGGCGAGGAGACTGCGCCTGGATATGGTCGGCACGCTCTCATCAAAAGCGCTCCACCCGCCCGAGCGCACCACGGGATGGGCCAGAGGTGTGGCCCGGCGCCGGTCAGCCGCCCGGCAGACCCAGGTACGAGCGCAGCTCGTGGGCCTCCGGCGAGTCCAGCCCGGTGAAGATCTCCAGCGCCTGCTGCCAGTACAGCCGGGCCTCGCGCGGCTCCCCCCGCGAGCGGTGTGCCTGGCCGAGCACCGTCAGCGCGTGCCCCTCCAGCGGCAGGAAACCCGCCGCCCGGGCCGCCGCCACCGCGTCCTGCACCCGGTCGAGGGCCTCCCCGACCCGGCCGTCGCTCAGGTGGGTCGCCGCCAGCCCGATCGCCGCCTGGATCTCGCTCTGCCGGCAGCCGGCCTCCCGGGACAGATGCAGGGACGCCAGGTGGTGGTGGAGCGCGGCGGCGGTGTCGCCCAGCGCCCGGTAGGCGTCGCCCAGGTTGTTCAGCGCGATGGCCTCGCTGGCCCGTGCCCCGGTCGCCCGGTGCAGGGCCCGGGCCCGCAGATGGTGCTCGATCGCCAGCTCCGCCCGGCCCTGCAGCGCGTACACCATGCCCAGGTTGCCCAGGGTGATGGCCTCGCCCTCGCGCCAGGAGAAGCGGCGGTGCGTGCGCAGGGCCCGGCTCAGGTGCTCGATGGCCTGCGGGTACTGGGCCAGTTGCCGGCAGGCGTGCCCGAGGGCGTGGTGCATGACCGCCTGTGCCCGCTCGTCCCCGGCGGTACGGGCCGCGTGCAGACCCGCGCGGGCCGCGGTGATCCAGTCCGCGTACCGGCCGTGCAGCCAGAAGAACCCCCGCAGTACGTCGGCGAGTTGCCAGGCCGCCGCGAGCGGCCCGTGCACGGCCGTGTACTGGATCGCGGCGACCACCGACGGCGCCTCGGCCTCCAGCCAGGCCCGTGCCGCCGCCCCGTCGGCGAAGGCCGCGGGCGGTGCCGCCGCGTCGGGCGGCGGCGACGGCAGCCGCAGGAAGCCCGGGAACAGCTCGCGCACCGCCGCGTCCGCGTGCCGCAGATACCAGTCGAGCAGCCTTCCCAGCGCCTCCTGCCGCTGCCACGGGTCCTCCTCCGCCTCGGCGCGTTCGCGCGCGTAGTCCCGCAGCAGCCCGTGCAGCCGGTAGCGGCCCGGGGCGGGCTCCTGCAGCAGATGCGTGGCCAGCAGCGTCTCCAGGGCCTCCTTCGCGTCCTTGCCGTCCACTCCCCACAGGGCGGCCGCCGCCGGCAGCGCCAGGTCGGGGCCCGGCAGCAGGCCCAGCCGCCGGAACGCGGCCCGCGCGGCCGGCTCCAGCGCCGCGTACGAGGCGTCGAAGGCGCCCCGCAGCGCCGCGTGCGGACCGCCCAGCGGCGCCAGCCCGGACAGCGGTGAGCCGCCGCCCAGTTCGGCCGCCAGTCCCGCCACCGTCAGCTCCGGGCGGGCGGCCAGCCGCCCGGCCGCGATCCGCAGCGCCACCGGCAGGAAGGCGCACAGGCGCGCCAGTTCGGCCGCCGCGGCCGGTTCCGTCGGCACCCGTCCCGGGCCGGCGGCCCGGGACAACAGTTCTACGGCCGCCGCGGGCCGCAGCAGATCCAGCTCCACGGGCACCGCGTCGTCCAACGCCACGAGCTCGGGCAGGCTGCGGCGGCTGGTGACGACCACCGCGCAGCCCGGGCCGCCCGGCAGCAACGGCCGTACCTGCTCGGCCGATTCGGCGTTGTCCACGACGATCAGGACCCGGGAGTCCGCGAGGACCGAGCGGTGCAGCGCGCTCAGCTCGTCCACCCCGGCGGGCAGTTGCTCCGCCGGCACCCCCAGCGCCCGCAGGAACCGGGCCAGCACCTGCGCGGCGTCCAGCGGCGCGGCACCCGGTCTGCCGCGCAGGTCGGCGTACAACTGCCCGTCGGGGAAACGCTCCTTCACACGGTGCGCCCAGTGCACGGCCAGCGCCGTCTTGCCCACCCCGGCCGTGCCCGAGACCACGGCGACCCGCCCGCTGCCGCCCCCCGTCAGCGCGTCCAGCCGCCGCAGGGCCTCCTCGCGGCCGGTGAAGTGCGCGGTGTCGGCCGGAAGCTGGCGGGGCGTCACCGGCAGCGCGAAATGCTGCCCCGACGGACGCGCGGGCAGAGCGAGCCCGGGATCCGAGCGCAGCACCGCCATCGCCAGGCCCTGCAGCGCGTCCCCCGGCTCCAGCCCGAACTCCCGCGCCAGCACCGTCTTCGCCCGCCGGTAGGCGGCGACCGCGTCGGCGGGCCGGCCCGCCCGGTACAGGGCGATCAGCAGCTGCTCGGTGAACCGTTCCCGCGTGGGATGCGCCGAGGCCACCGTGGTCAGCTCGGCCAGCAGCGCCTCGTGCCGGCCCAGCCGCAACTCCGCCTCGAAGCACCGCTCGTACGCCGCCATCCGCGCCTCGGACCAGGACGCGCACAGCTGCCGCCGCACCCGGTCGCCGGCGAGCCCCGCCAGCACCTCGCCGCGCCACAGCCCCAGCGCCTCGCGCAGCAGCGCCGCCGCCGGCTCGTCGGCCAGACCCCGCGCGCGCTCGACGAGCGAACGGAACCGCAGGGCGTCCACCCGCGCGGGATCCACCTCCAGCACGTACGCCTCCCCGTGCCGGCGCAGATCCGTGCCCGCAGCGCCGGACAGCAGCCGCCGCAGCCGCGAGATGTGCCCGTGCACCGAGTTGCGGGCGGTCAGCGGCGGCTCGCCGTCCCACAGCAGATCGACGAGCCGCTCCAGGGTCACCGGCCGGTTCGCGCTCAGCAGCAGCACCGCGAGGGTCAGCTGCCGCAGCCGGGGCCCGGGATCGACCGGCCGCCCCGCCTCGTGGATCTCGAACGTGCCGAGCAGCCGGAAGTCCACGCGGCGCGTACCCCTTCTCGTCGGGCGTCATCGGTATCGCCGGGAGGCCCCGGGAACCGGGCAACCCGGACACGTGCACGGCCCCCGGTCCGTGCATGTGCCCGGTCAGCGAGAAATCATGGGGAAATCAGCGCAGGTTGGCAATATGGCACCCGCCCCGGGGCTCACGGGGGAAGCCCCGGGTGCGAGAAAAGGGAAGGAACCGTTCCCGTGCCGGACACCGGACTGCACCGCACGCTGCGCATCACCGACGGCACCGCGATGGCGGTCGGCTCCGTCATGGGGCCCAGTGTGCTGGTCCTGCCCGCGCTCACCGCCCGGACCGCGGGGCCCGCCGCGGTGCTCGCGTGGGGCGCCATGTCGGTCTTCGCCCTGGCCCTGGCGCTCGCCCTGGGACGGGCCGGCGCCAGGCTGCCGCACGCCGGCGGTATCGTCGCCTACACCCGGGCCGCCTTCGGGCCGAGGCTCACCACGCTCACCGGCTACTGGCTGCTGGCCTCCGTGCCCTTCGCCGTCCCCGTCATAGCGCTGGTCGGCGCCAACTACATCACCGCCTACTACGGGCTGGCGCCCCGCTGGGCCGTGGCCATCGCCGCCGTCCTGCTGTTCACCTCCTGCGCCCTCAACGCGCGCGGGCTGCGGCTGTCCGGCTGGGTCCAGGTCCGCCTCGTCGTCCTGACCGGCGCCGTCCTCGCCGGGGTGTCCCTGCTGGGCGCCGGCCGGGTACGGGCCGCCCGCTTCGAACCCTTCCTGCCGCACGGCTGGGGAGCCGTCGGCACCGCGGCCCTGCTGATCTTCTGGTCGTACATCGGCTTCGAGATGGTCGTGCACCTCGCCGAGGAATTCCGCCGGCCCGCCCGCGACCTGCCGCTGAGCATGGTGCTCGCCTCGGCCGTCCTGTCCGTCCTGTACTGCCTGTCCGCCGTCGTCATGGTCGGCACCGGCGTCTACCGCGACGCCTCCGGCCTCGCCCCCGTCAGCGTGCTCGCCCGCGACGCCCTCGGACCGGTGGCCGGTTCCGTCACCGCGTGCTTCGCCCTGTGCTGCTCCTTCGTCGCCGTGCACACCAACATCGCCGGATTCTCCCGGCTGTTGTACGCGCAGGCCCGCGACGGAAAACTGCCCCGCGCCCTCGCCCGGCTGCACCCCCGCCACGGCACCCCGGCCCGCGCGCTCGCCCACCTCGCCGCCGCCTTCGCCCTGCTGCTGGCCGGGGTCGCGCTGACCATGCCCGATCTGCAGGAGCTCATCGCCTGGCCGAGCGCCACCTTCGTCGCGGTCTACCTCGTCGGGACGGCCGCCGCCCTGCGGATCCTGCCGCGGCGCGACATCGGCCGCGCCGCGGCCGCGCTCGCCGCGCTGGTGTGCCTGGCCATCCTGCCGTTCAGCTGGCCCGCCGTCCTGTATCCGGCCGCCGTCGCCGTGCTCGTCCTGCTCCTCGCGCGGGGGACGGCACACCGGCCGCCGACTCCCGAACGGGAGAAGACCGTTGCCCACCCGCGCCCGCGATGACCACGCCACGCAACACCCCGCACCGAGCACCGGCCTGACCGCGAGGCACCCCCGCAGGCCGGGCCCGCACCGCACCACAGCCGCACCGCAGCCGCACCACGAGCCCAGCGAAACATGACCAAGAGGTGACACCGATGTCCCAGGTGCCCGAGACCGCCCTGCCCACGGCGGTCCCGCCCCAGCCCGCCGCCGCACCCGACACCGTCGTCTTCGACGGCGAGAGCCTGCGCCTGACCGACGTCCGCACCGTCTCCGAACGCCGCGTGCGCTGCGAGGTCGACGACAAGGCACTGGCCCGGGCCGCCCGCAGCCGCGAACTGTTCGAGGCCACCGTCCGCGACGGCATCCCCGTCTACGGCGTCACCACCGGCTACGGCGAGATGATCTACATGCTCGTCGACACCGCCCGCGAGACCGAACTGCAGACCAACCTCGTCCGCAGCCACAGCGCCGGCGTCGGCCCGCTGTTCGGCGAACACGAGGCCCGCGCGATCCTCGCCGCCCGCCTCAACGCCCTCGCCAAGGGCTACTCCGCCGTCCGCCCCGAACTCCTGCGCCGCCTCGCCCTCTACCTCACCGAGGGCATCACCCCGGCCATCCCCGAGATCGGCTCCCTCGGCGCCAGCGGCGACCTCGCCCCGCTCTCCCACCTCGCCGCGACCGTCATCGGCGAGGGCTACGTCCTCAAGAACGGCGAACGCACCCCCACCGCACCGGTGCTGCGCTCCCTGGGCATCGAACCCATGCGGCTGCGCTTCAAGGAGGGCCTCGCCCTCATCAACGGCACCTCCGCCATGACCGGCCTCGGCTCCCTCGTCCTGCTGCGCGCCCTCGACCAGGTGCGCCAGGCCGAGATCGCCACCGGACTCGTCCTGGAGGTACTGCGCTCCTCCGCGAGCCCCTTCCAGCCCGAGGGCCACGACCTCGCCCGCCCCCACCGGGGCCAGATCACCTCCGCCGCCAACCTGCGCGCCCTCACCCGCGGCAGCCGGCTCCTGCGCGACCACGAGGACCTGCGGCGCGAGGCCCAGGCCGGCAAGCGCGCCGACAGCGGCGTCACCCGCACCGACGTCTATCTCCAGAAGGCGTACTCGCTGCGCGCCATCCCGCAGATCCTCGGCGCCGTCCGCGACACCCTCGACCACGCCCACGGCGTGCTGCGCACCGAGCTCAACTCCGCCAACGACAACCCGCTGTTCTTCGGCGGCGACGGCGTCGACGAGGTCTTCCACGGCGCCAACTTCCACGGCCAGCCCGTCGCGTTCGTCATGGACTACACCACGATCGCGCTCACCCAGCTCGGCGTGCTCTCCGAGCGCCGCACCAACCGGCTCCTCAACCGCCATCTCAGCGACGGCCTCCCCGAGTTCCTCGTCGCCGGCGACCCCGGACTCAGCAGCGGCTTCGCGGGCGCCCAGTACCCGGCCACCGCCCTCGTCGCCGAGAACCGCACCATCGGCCCGGCCAGCACCCAGAGCGTCCCCTCCAACGGCGACAACCAGGACGTCGTCAGCATGGGGCTGATCTCCGCGCGCAACGCCCGCCGCGTCCTGTCCAACAACGACCGCATCCTCGCCGTCGAACTCCTCGCCGCCGCCCAGGCCGTGGACCTCTCCGGCCGCCGCGAAGGACTCGGCCCCGTGGCCCTGGGCACCTACGAGACCGTACGCGCCCACGCCCCCTTCCTCGGCCGGGACCGCTGGATGAGCGACGACATCGAAGCCGTCGCCGCCGCCCTCGCCCGCGGCGAGTTCCTCACGGCGGCCACCGCCCGCGCCCAGGAGCCGTTGCGCTGAGCGCTCGGCCCGATAACCGATACGCCGTCCGCGGGCACGGCTGGGGGTCCCCCTCCGGGGGGATGGTCGTGCCCGCGCGGCGGAGCCGCACACCGGAACGGCCCCGCGCCCTGCGGGGCGCTGCCGAACCGCACCAGGCCTTGCCGAACCCGCTGGGGCGTCCCCGCCCCAGTCCCGAACAGCCGCTGTCAGACGAGGAGTTGCCCGCCATGCCGGACGTCATGACGCTCGCCGGCCCCGTACCGGCCGCCGACCTGGGCCCGGTCCTGCCCCACGAGCACGTCTTCATCAACCTGCTGCGCGAGTACCGGCAGTCGGGGCTGCTCAACGACGAGGAGGAGATGCGCCACGAGGTCGCCGCCTACGCCGCAGCCGGCGGCGGCACCCTCGTCGACGTCACCACCAGCGAACTGACCACCGGCGCCGCGACCGACCCCAGCGGCCTGTTCGCGGCGCCCGGCGCCCGTACCGCGGCGCGGGCCCGCACGGACGACGGCGGACGGGACCCCGCCAACGTGGCGGCCCTCGCCCGTCTCGCCGCCGCCACCGGCGTCCGGATCGTCCTGGGCACCGGCCACTACCGCGACCCCTACCTCGACCGCGACTGGTTCGACCGGCACACCGTCGCCGAGATCGGCGAACTCATCGTCCGCGACCTGACCGACGGCATACCCGGCACCGACGGCACCCGCGCCGGGATCATCGGCGAGGTCGGCAGCGACGGCTGGTACGTCTCCGCCACCGAGGAACGCTCCCTGCGCGCCGCCGCCCACGCCCAGCTGCGCACCGGCGCCGCCATCACCACCCACGCCGCCCGCTGGCCCGTCGGCATCCCCCAGCTCGACCTGCTCACCGGCGCCGGGGTGCCGCCCGAGCGCGTCATCATCGGCCACTGCGACAAGGTCTGCCTGCCCGAGTACCACCTCGAACTCGCCCGCCGGGGCGCCTGGGTGCAGTTCGACACCTTCCACGAGTGCGCCTCGCCCCGGGAGGCCGAGCGGCGCGTCGCCCTCGTCATGGCCCTCGTCCGCGCCGGCCACCTGGAGCGGATCCTGCTCTCCCACGACATCTGCGTCCGCGACCACCTCGCCTCGCGGGGCGGCACCGGATTCGCCTACCTGCTCACCGACTTCACCAAGAAACTCCGCGCGGCCGGCCTCGACGACGAGGAGATCCGGCAGCTGACCGAGACCAACCCCCAGCGCGCGCTCGCCGGCTGACCGCCGTGCCGCCGCTGCACGCACGTCCCCGCACCCGCAGAGCCACCGGCGGCCGACGGGCCGCGTTACGGCACATCCTGCTCTCCAGCTACCTGGGCAGCGTCATCGAGTGGTACGACTTCCTGCTCTACGGGACCGCCGCCGCCCTCGTCTTCGACAAACTCTTCTTCCCCGGACTCGCCCCCTTCACCGGCACCCTCGCCTCCTTCGCGACCCTCGCCGTCGGCTACCTCGCCCGCCCCCTCGGCGGACTCGTCCTCGGCCGGTACGGCGACCGCGCCGGCCGCAGGCCCGTCCTGACCCTGAGCATGCTGCTCATGGGCACCTCCAGCGTCCTGATCGGGCTCCTGCCCGGCTACACCGACCTGGGCATCGCCGCCCCGCTGCTGCTCGTCCTGCTGCGGCTCGCACAGGGCTTCGCGGTGGGCGGCGAGTGGGGCGGCGCGGCCCTCATGGCCATCGAGCACGCCCGGCCCGGCAGGCGCGGCCTGTGGGGCGCCCTGCCCCAAATGGGCGCGCCCTCCGGACTGTTGCTCTCGTCCCTGGTCCTGGCCGCCTTCAACACCCTGCCCGAGCAGGACTTCCAGCGCTGGGGCTGGCGCGTGCCCTTCCTGCTCTCGGCGGTCCTCGTCGCCCTCGGGTACTGGGTACGGCGCGGCCTCGCGGAGAGCCCGCTGTTCACACAGGACAGGAACCAGGAGGGGAGTCGGGAGGGGGAGCAAGTGCCGGACGGTACCGGCGTGTTGACGGCTGATCGTACGGGCACCGCCCACCGCCCCGTCCTGGAGACCCTCCGGCACCACCGCCGCGCCACCCTCCTCGCCGTCGGCATCGGCATCGGCCCCTTCACCACCAACGCCGTCCTGATCACCTTCGTCCCCGCCCACGCCAAGGACCTCGGCATCGGCAGACCCGCCGTGCTGACCGGCCTGATCCTCGCCTGCGCGCTCTCCCTGCTCACCCTGCCCGCCTACGCCGCCCTCTCCGACCGGATCGGCCGAAGACCCGTCTCCCTCGCCGGGGCCCTGCTCCTCGGCGGCAGCTCCTTCCTGCTCTTCCCGCTCGTCGACAGCCGCTCCCCGGCACTCTTCGCGGTCGCGCTTTCGCTGAACCTGGCGGTGTTCCACGCGGCGTTGTACGGGCCGATGGCGGCCCTGTTCGCCGAACTCTTCCCCACCCGCACCCGCTGCACGGGCACCTCCCTCGGCTACCAGGCCGCCTCCGTCCTCGGCGGCAGCCTCGCCCCGCTCGCCGCGACCTGGCTGGTACGCACCGGAGACGGCAAGAGCGGCAACACCCTCGCCGTCGCGGTCCTCATGGCGGCCGCGTGCGCGGTGAGCGCGTGGAGCGTACGGGCCGCGGGGGAGACCCGGGACCGGCCGCTCGCGGACGGCTGAACGCGACCACCCGTCCGGCACCGCCCGGTTGCGGCACGCGCGCGTGCCCCGAACAGTGGGGGAGGGGCACTCCGTCGAGAAAGCCGTGTACGTCATGCCTGTGCTCCGCCCGTCCGTGATCCTCCTGGGGGTCCTCGCACTCGTCGGCAGCGGGCTCGCCGCGCACGCGGCCTTCGCCGGCGACCCGGTCGCGCTCACCGTCGCCCAGGGAAGCGGGGAGTGCGCCGTCTCCTGGCAGAAGGCGGGCGTGACCTTCAAGCCCCTCACCGCCGGCCAGGCACCCTCGTCCTACGCGCTGAGCGACTTCACGGGAACGGTCACCGTCGACCTGGGCGAGAAGACCGTCGGTGACGTCCAGGCCCAGTTCAAGGGCGGGTTCACCCTCACCGACGCGGCAGGACACCTGGTGCAGGTCTCCGACGGCCAGGCGGCCGCGTCCTCCGGCAACGTCACCTACATGGTGAAGACCTCCGGCGACCCGAACGGCGAACGGCTCCCCGTCCACACCTTCGCGAGCCCCTCGCAGTTCACCCCCGAGGTCGCCTCGACGGATCCGCCGAAGGTCACGGTACGCGCCTCCGGCGTGCCCGCCGCCTTCGCCCCCGAGTTCGCCAGAGCCCTCAACGGCACCTTCGGCCCGGGGACCGCCGAGGCCGGGGCACCGTTCGGGACGTGCGGGGCCACCGTCTCGAACTGACCGCGCCTACCGGGGCGTTGCCCCCTGCGCGGTGTCCCCGGCCCGGGGCCTGGCACGGACGTGCATCCGCTCGCCCTGCCGCCCGAACAGGCTGAGGACCTCGACCGGGCCCTCGCCGGTGCTGCCGAACCAGTGCGGCAGCCGCGTGTCGAACTCGGCCACCTCGCCCGGCCCGAGCACCAGATCGTGCTCGGCCAGGACCAGGCGCAGCTTCCCGGCGAGCACGTACAGCCACTCGTAGCCCTCGTGCGTGCACGGATCCGGGGTGCTGCGCGAGGGCGGGACCACCATCTTGAACGACTGCAACGGACCCGGCTGCCGGGTCAGCGGCAGCACCACCGTGCCGTTGCGGCGCCGAGGGGTCAGCCGCACCCGCGGATCACCGACCTCGGGCGCGCCCACCAGCTCGTCCAGCGGCACCTGGTGCGCCTGGGCGATCGGCAGCAGCAACTCAAGGCTCGGCCGGCGCTGCCCCGACTCCAGCCGCGACAGGGTGCTCTTGGAGATGCCCGTGGCCTCCGCGAGCGCGGCCAGGGTCACACCGCGCCCGGTACGCAGCCGTCTGAGCCGGGGGCCGACCTCGGTCAGGGCGCGGGCGATGGCGTTCGACGGTTCCATGCCGCCCATTGCACCTCCGCGTCCCGGAAACGGCAACAAAGATTGCCGGGGCGGGGCCTGTGGGCGCAGTCTCGGCCCGGAGGTCACCACCGATCGAGACGACGGGCACGGGCATCACATGACCGCACACCACCACCACACCACGGACTGGGGCGCACGGGGCGCCGAGCTGGAGCGCGAGGGCGAGATCCACGGCACCTGCTTCGCGGCGGCCGCCGCGTGGCTGCGCGAGGTGACGGACCTGCACGGTACGGCCGTACGCCGCGTGCTCGACGTCGGCAGCGGGCCCGGCGTCGCCACCTGCCTGCTCGCCCGGGCCTTCCCGCAGGCCGAGGCCGTCGCCGTCGACGGCTCCCCGGACCTGCTGGATCGGGCCCGCGAGCGCGCCGCCGCCCAGGGACTGGCCGGCCGGCTGAGCACCCGACGCGCCGGCCTGCCCGAGGACTTCGGCGCCCTGCCCCCGGCGGACCTGATCTGGAGCAGCAAGGCCGTCCACCACCTCGGCGACCAGCAGGCGGCACTCGACGCCCTGGCCGCGACGCTGCGCCGCGGCGGCGTCCTCGCCGTCGCCGAACGCGTGGCGCCCCCGCGCTGTCTGCCCCGCGACACCGGCATCGGCCGCCCCGGACTGCAGTCCCGCCTCGACGCCCTGTACGACGAAGGCTTCACCGAGATGCGCGAGCGGCTGCCGGGCTCCGTCAGGGCGGTCGAGGACTGGCGGGCCATGCTCACCGCCGCCGGCCTCACCCCCACCGGGACGCGCACCTTCCTCGTCGACCTGCCCGCCCCGCCGTCCCCGCAGGTCCGCGAGCAGGCGCACGCCCACCTCTCCCGACTGCGGGACCGGGCAGGGGACCGCCTCGACGCCGAGGACCGCGACGCCCTGGAGCAGTTGCTGGACCGCGCCGCCCCCACGGGCGTCCTGCGCCGCCCCGATGTCTTCTGGCTCTCGACGCTCACGGTCCACACCGCGCGGGCCGCCTGAGCGGCCGGCTGGACACGCGGCGGAGCCGCACACCGCAACAGCCGCGCCCCTTCGGGGCGTTGCCCGAAGCACACCGGACGTCGCCGAGCCGCTCAGGGCGTCCGACGCGGACGTTCGGCGGGCCACTCCACCACCAGCCGTCCCTCGTCCCCCGTCACGGTCACGTCGGTGCCCGACTCGGCGCAGGCGCGCGTGAAACGGGCGCGCATCCACTGCCAGTGCCCGCCGGTCGCCACCGTCGTGAAGCAGTGGTCGAGATACAGCGGCACGGCCTCCAGGCGGACGGGCAGCCAACGGGTGTGCCCGTCCTGCGGTGCGGCCTCCCAGGTCACCAGGAACAGCAGTCCCAGGTCGTTGCGCAGACGGGAGTCGACCGCGTAGTCGTCGATGAAGTCGCCCATGTCGTACACGATCCTGTGGCCCGCCCCGTGCACGACGTGCGCGGAGTGCCCGGCCACCAGCGTCGCGCCCGCCCGCAGCAGGCGCGGCGCCGCGTCCTGGACGTAGTGCGGCGGGCGGGAGGTCATGTTCGGGCCCCAGTGCGGGGTGACGAGCACGGCGTCGGCGGCGTCCGCCGCGTGCCCGACGGTGTCCAGGAGCCAGCGCGGGACGCCGTGGCGCAGGTCCGCGTAGGCCACGCCGGGGCGGTCGGCAGCGGCGGCGAAGTCCTCCGGGTGGTCGGTCGCGCCGACCACGGCCAGCCGTATCCCGCCCGCCTCCAGCACCGCGAACTCCCGGGCCGCCGCCACGTCCGCCCCCGCGCCCACCGCGGCGACCCCCGCCCGCCGCAGCAGCGCGCGCGTGTCGGCGAGGGCGTCGAAGCCGTAGTCCAGGGCGTGGTTGTTCGCGAGCGTCACGCAGTCCACGCCCAGCTCCGCGAGGACGTCGGCGGTGGCGGGCGGCGCCCGGAAGAAGAAGGGTTTGCCCGGCGCGTGCCAGCGCTCGCCGCGGTCGGAGACGCAGCACTCCAGGTTGAGCACGCACAGGTCGGCCTCGGCGAGCAGCGCGCGCAGTTCCGCGCACAGCACGGTCTGCGGAGCGGGCGCTTCCCGCAGCCGTTCCGCGACGCAGCGCCCCAGCATGGTGTCCCCGGCCAGGGCCAAGGTGACCGTCACCGTCGCTCTCCCTCTCCCCCCAGTCTCGCGCGCGGGGGAGAGGGCGCGCACACCAGCTACAGCAGACCGAGGTCGCCGAGCTCCTTGTGCAGGTCGGAGCGGGGATGGGGGTCCGTGCCCGTGCCGCCGCCCTTCGTGCCGTCGCCTTTCGTACCGCCGCCCTTCGCGCCGGCGCTGTCGCGCGGCCTCCGGTCGCGGAAGAGCCAGGCGCCGACCAGGCCGCCGACGAGCCCGCCGAGGTGGGCCTGCCAGCTGATCCCCGGGGTTCCCGGCACGGCCGTCGTCAGGAGGAAGGCGAAGGACGCCCCCATGACGAGGCCGACGAGCGTGTCGATCAGATGCCGGTCGAAGAGCCCCCGGACCACGACGTACCCGAAGTAGCCGTAGACCAGCCCGCTGGCCCCGACGGTGACGGAGCCTCCCTGGCTCAGGAACCACACCGCGGCCCCGCTGGCCACGGCGATCAGCAGCGTGACCCCGAGGAAGCGGGCCACCCCCCGGTAGGCGGCCAGGAACCCGAAGACGAACAGCGGACCGGAGTTGGACTCGATGTGCGCCCAACTCGCGTGCAGGAGGGGCGCGGTGAGGATGTCGGGCAGGCTGGTCACGTCCCCGGCCCGCAGCCCGTACTCCCGGACGAGCGCGTATCCCTGCGCCCAGTTCACCAACTGGGCCAGCCACACCGCCGCGACGATCCCGAACATCACGAAGAACGCCTTCCGCGCCTCCGCGATCATCTCCTCCGCGCTGCCCAGTCCGTGTCGGGCCGCCGGCCCACGCACCCCGCTCATCCGTCACCGCTCGCGTCCACGGGGCAGGCCGGGCGCCCGCCCTCCCGCGTTCAACTCTACGGAGCGTCGCGCCGCCGGTACAGGCGCGGGATCACGCCCGTACCGGCTGCGGGACGGCAGGTCAGCCGCAGTCCGGCGTGATCGAGCCGACGGGCGCGCCGGTCAGCTCCGCGTCGCCGGAACCGGAGATCTCCTGCTCGTCGCCGGCGAAGTGCGGCTTGTCGTTGAGGCGCACGATGCAGCCGAAGGAGTCCGGTATCGGGTTGCGCGCCGAACGCGGCGTGATCACGGGGTCGAGCGCGTCGACCTCCGGGAAGTGAAAGCCCGTCCTGGTGACCTTCACATCGATCCGGTAGAGGACCTGGCCGCTCTGGTGGGGGCCGCTGAACAGACAGAAGTCGCTCTTGCGGCACTTGACGGCCGTACCGTCCGTGCCGGCGGCCGAAGCCGCCGGGGCGAGGCCGGCCGTCAGGCCGAGGACCGTCAGGGCGCCGATGCCGAGGCGCAGGGCACGCGAGATCATGATGACTCCTTCGTCGCGTAGTCGTTGAGGTGCACAGAGTGAGCAGGTGCTGCTCAGCGCGGTGTCTACCCAAGATCAACTCGGCGGACACGGATCTTTTCGCGCCATTGACGCGGGCGTTCGCGCAGCAGTCGCGGTCCTGCCGCCATGAGCGGGAGAAACGGGAGGAGCCGACGGTGGACAGCGAAGAGGAAGGGCAGGACGGGCAGAACGAGCAGGACGTCGTGGTGATCGGCGGCGGACCGGCCGGGCTCGCGCTCGCCGTCGGACTGCGGACGCACGGGGCCGGGGTCACGGTCGTCGAGCGTGAACCCTCCGTCAAACAGGAGGGACGCGCCAGCGTCGTGTGGCAGCGCGCCCTGGAGACGCTGCGGGACCTCGGCTGCGCGGAGCGCTTCGCGTCCGAGGGACTTCCCCAGCGCCGCGCCGAGTGCTACGTGCGCGGGCGCCGCATCGGCACGTACGACATGGGCGTGCCCGGCACCGCCTTCCCCCACCCGCTGTCCATCGAACAGCACGCCACCGAAAGGCTGTTGGCGCAGCGGCTCGCCGAGCTGGGCGGCGACGTGCGGTGGGGACACGACGCGCTGGCCGTCCGCGTGGGCGGCGAGGGCGCGGAGGTGGACGTACGCGGGCCCGACGGGCGCGTCGCGACGCTGCGCTGCCGCTGGGTCGTCGGCTGCGAGGGCGCCCACAGCCTCGTCCGCCGGACCCTCGGCATCCCCTTCGAGGGCCGGGCCCGCGCCGACCTCCAGGCCGTGCAGATCAACGCGGCCGCCGACTGGCGCTTCCCGTACGCCGAGGACGTCACGTACATGTTCTACGAGCAGCGCGTCTGCCTCATCGCGAGCCCCCGGCCCGGCGGCGGATACCGCTTCTTCGCGTTCCTGACCGACCCGCGCCCCGAGGAGACCGGGCCGCCCGGCGTCGAGGCGATGCGCGCGCTCGTCGCCGGGGCCGCGCGCGACCCGGCGGCGCGGCTGACGCCGACCGCGCCGCGCTGGGTCTCCCGGGCCCGCTTCCAGGACCGGCTGGCCGCGACCCTGCGCGCGGGCCGCGCGCTGCTCGTGGGCGACAGCGCCCACCTGTGGGCGCCCGTCGGTGGACACGGCCTGAACACCGGGCTGCTCGGGGCCCACAACCTCGGCTGGAAGCTCGGCGCCGTGGTACGCGGCCGGGCGCACGAGACGCTGCTCGACACCTACGCGCACGAACAGCGCCGCACCGCACGCCAAGTGATGCGGCATATGCGGTGGAACGTCCTGGAACTGCCGCCCTCCTCGCTCACCCTGACCGCGATGCGGCTGCTCGGCCCCGCCGTCCTCGCGAGCGCGCGGGCCGCCGACCGCGAACGGGCCGTCCTGTCCGACCTGGCGAGAAACCACCGGGGCAGCGAGCTGTGCGCCGAAGTGCCCGGCAGCGGCGGGCCGCGCGCCGGTGACCGGCTGCCCGACCTGCCGGTCACCGGGGGCGCCCGCCATGTCGCCCTGCACGAACTGTTCTCCTACGAGCGGCTGACCCTGCTGCTCTGCCCGGAAGGGGACACGGAACCGTCGGCGGACCTCGCCGCCGTCCGCGCCGTCACTGGCCGCTTCGCCATGCCGGCGGAGGTGTGTGTCGTACGGCCCGCCCGGGAGCGGCAGCGGGAACTCCCGCCCGGCACCCTGCTGTTGGTACGCCCCGACGGGCACATCGGACTGCGGGCGCGCACGGGCGACCACGGCGCGCTGGAGCGCTACCTGGAGCGCTGGTTCGTACGGACCGGATAGCCGCGTACGGCCGCCGGACGGTGGCCGGAGTATTTCCGTTGCCCCGGTTTCACGACGGGGAGCACCATGCGGGAATGAGCTTGCGATGCTCCGTCAACATCCCGAACTTCGGTGACTTCGCCGACCCCCGCACCGTGGCCCGCGTGGCCGCGGCGGCGGAAGAGGCGGGCTGGGACGGCCTGTTCGTCTGGGACCACGTCGTCCACGACAAGCGCCTGCGGCGCCCCGTCGGCGACCCCTGGCTGCTGCTCGCCGCCGCGGCCCTGGCCACCACCCGGATCCGGCTCGGCACCCTCGTCACCCCGCTCGCCCGCCGCCGACCCCACCAGCTCGCCCGGCAGGTGGCCACGCTCGACCACCTCAGCGGCGGCCGCGTGACCCTCGGCGCGGGCCTGGGCGCGCCCGTCGAGGACGAGTACGGCAGCTTCGGCGAACCCACCGACCCGGCCCTGCTCGCCGAACTCCTCGACGAAGGACTGCACTTGCTCGACCGCTACTGGTCCGGCGAGCCCGTCACCCACCACGGTCGGCACTACCGGGCCGAGGACGTCGCCCTGCTGCCCGCCCCGGTGCAGCGCCCCCGGCCGCCCGTGTGGATCGCCGGATTCTGGCCGCACCGCCGGCCCATGCGCCGAGCCGCCCGCTGGGACGGGGCCGTCCCGCTGTTCCGCTCCGCCGTCCACGGGCACACCCCGCCCGTGGACGAGGTCCGCGAACTGGCCGACTGCGTACGGCGGGAGCGGGCCGGCGCCGGGCGCTCCGGCGCGCCCTTCGACCTCGTCGTCGGGGCCGTCAGCCCCGCCGCCCCCGCGAAGGCCCGCGATCTGATCGGGCCGCTCGTCGACGCCGGAGCGACCTGGTGGGACGAACGACAGCTCATGGACGGCGAACTCGGGCGCCTGGAACCGGTGCTGCGCCGGACCGAGCAGGGGCCGCCGTCGCTCGACGCGTGAGGAGAGGGGAGCGCGCTCCGCCCACGGACCGTCACCCGATCACGAGCGTGCGGCAGTATGTGCGAAGATGCCGCTCCCGGTCCCTCCCCCCGGACCGGGAGACAAGGGGTAACTTCGTGAGAAAAACGACGTTCAGACCCGCCGTCGGCGCCGCTGTGACCGTGGCTCTGTCGGCCGTCCTCCTGCCCGTGACCGCGACGAGCGCGAGCGCGGCCGAGCCGGGCACGGCGGACAGCGCGACGGCCAAGTCCTTTGCCCGAATAGCCGACGCGGTGCTCGCCCAGCGCTCCGAAGCGCTCGTGGACGCGGCGAAGACGCGCGCGGCGGGCTCCTTCTCCGACGGCAAGGTCCGCATAGCCGCCTCGCTCAAGCGCAGTGAGGACAGCGCCCTGTCCTCACTGCGCAAGCGCAAGCAGCGCCTCAACGCGCTCGGCGAGGCCTACAGCGCGGCCGACACCACGACCACCGTGGAGAAGACCACCGTCAAGAACGGACGGGCCACCGTCCAGGTCACCGAGACCACCAGGTTCACGTACAAGAAGGTCCGCGGCGACGAGCCCACGACCACCGGCTTCACCGCCCACCACGAGCTGAGCTTCACCGGCAAGAGCGGCAAGTGGGAGCTCACCGGCATCCGGCCCACCGACAACGGCCCCGCCGCCATCAACGAGCCGCGCACCGCCGCCACCTCGGACACCGGCGCCCTGCCCACCGGCACCCCGGCCTCCACCAGCCGCTGGTCCGCCCGCCCGCAGCCGAAGGACCTCCGCGCCGGCGGCTACGACTACGCGGCCATGGCCGACTATGCCGAGAAGTACTGGCGCAACTACAACCCCGCCTACCGCAAGTTCAACGACGCGGGCGGCGACTGCACCAACTTCATCAGCCAGGCCCTCGCGGCCGGAGGCTGGAAGCAGGAGCCCGGCGGCGCCGAGGACTTCCGCAAGTGGTGGTACAACTCCAAGGGCGAGGCCACCTCGTGGGTGGGCGCCAACGAGTGGTCCTGGTACGCGCTGTCCTCCAAGCGCGTCACCAGCCTGTCCAACGTCTTCCAGATGGACGTCGGCGACATCATGCAGATGGACTTCGACGGTGACGGGTCGAAGGACCACTCCATGATGGTCACGTACCGCAGCCGGGCCGGCGTGCCGTACCTGACCTACCACTCGACCAACACCTACCGGAAGTCGGTCGCGAGCATCATCGCCTCCTACCCGGACGCGGTCTACTACGCCTACCGCACCTGACGGCCGGCGCGACCGGGCGGGGACGCCCCCGCCCGGTCACGGCGGCAAGCCCGTCACGAGCACGCGGAGGGGGGATCCGGCAGCAGCCGGGAAAGGTGCTCGGCGACGGCGAGGACCGTACGGTCGGCGAGGTACGGGCCGACGACCTGGACGCCCAGCGGCAGGCCGTCCGCGGTACGGCCGGCCGGGACGACCGCGGAGGGCAGGGCGACATGGCCGGTGAGATTGGCCCACGTGGTCTGCTTCCAGTAGCCGTGGCGCTCGCCGTCGACGGTGATGAAACGGTCGGGGAGGGGGACGGCACTCTGGTCCGGCACGGCCGCCGTGGGCGCCGCCGGGGTGATCAGGACGTCGTGCCGGGTGAAGTAGTCGGCCCAGCGCTCGCGTTGCCGCTCGCGTTCCTCGTCGGCGAGGAGCCAGTCGCGGTGCCGCTGGGTGCGCGACCGCAGGAACTCCGCGCCCGGGGAGTGGTCGTCCGGCGGCAGCAGCGCCGCCTGCTCGGCCTCCGCGCGGAAGTCCTCGTCCTCGGCCGAGGCGGCGGAGGAGGCGTACATCAGGTTCCGGAAGGCACGCTCCGACTCCCGCAGGTCCACGGGCCGTTCGGCCTCGTCGACGGACGCACCGGCCCCGCGCAGCAGTTCCGTGACGGACGCGAGCAGCGCCCGCGTGTCCGCGTCCACCGGACAGTGCGGGTCGTCCGCCCACACGCCGAAGCGCACGTCCTCCAGGCGCGCGTGCCGGGGACCGGGGAGCTCGACGCGCCAGGCGACGGCGTCGGCGGGCGTCGGCCCGGCGAGCACCCCGAGCAGCAGCTCCAGATCGGCGGCGGTACGGGCCAGCGGACCCACCGTCAGCATGTCACTGCTCGTCAGCCAGCCCGGGGGCCGGGGGATGTGACCCCGCGCGGAGACCAGACCACGGCTCGGACGCAGCGCGTACACCCCGCAGTAGTGCGCGGGCAGCCGCAGCGAACCCGCCAGATCACTGCCGACCTCCAGCGCGGTCAGCCCGGCGGCCAGCGCGGCCGCGGCTCCCCCGGAGGACCCGCCGGAAGTCCGGCCGGGCGCGAAGGGATTGACCGTGGTGCCGAACAGCGGGTTGCAGGTCTGGATGTCCTGACAGTACGTCGGCGTGTTCGTCTTGCCGACGACGATCGCCCCGGCCCGCCGCAGCCGGGCCGTGGCGTCCGCGTCCCGCGCGGGCACGTGCCCGGCGAGGGCGGGCGCACCGCAGGCGGTGCGCAGCCCGGCGGTCTCCAGCGAGTCCTTCACCGTGATCGCGAGCCCGTGCAGCGGCCCGGCCGGCTCGCCGGTCCGGGCCAGATGCCGGTCGGCGGCGTCGGCCGCGTCGCGGGCGCGCTCGGCGTCGAGCGTGACGACCGCGTTGATCCGGGGATCGACCTCCGCGATACGGCGCAGCTGGAGTTCGAGGAGCTCGCGGCTGGAGATCTCCTTGCGGCGGAGAGCGGCCAGTTGCTCGTGCGCGGGACGCAGGGGGAGCGGGAGCGGTCTGCTGGTCATGGGTATCTCCTCGGTGCCGGTGCGCTTCACGGGGCGAGACTGTAGCCGCGGGCCCGCACGAGTTCTCCGGTGAGGCGGGTGAAGGCCCGGGCCGCGGCGCTGTGGTAGGCGCCGTCGCGGCTGAGCAGGGCGACCGTACGGGCGGGCAGCGGCGGCCGCAGCGGGACGGGGGTCAGGTGGGGGTGGTCGTGGGCGAGGGCGTCGGGCAGGACGGTGGCGAGCGGGGTGCGCCGGACGATCTCGACGAGGGCCTGGATCGAGTTGGCCTCGACCGCGATCCGGGGGGTGACACCGTGCCGGGCGAGATAGGCGTCCACGTGGCCCCTGGTGGCGAAGTCGCCGCTGAGCAGGGCCAGATGCCGCTCCGTGAGCTCTGCTACGGGCAGCGGGCGCCCCGGGCCGGCGCCCTGGGCGGCACCCGCGACCAGGCTGAGGGTCTCGGTGAACAGGGCGGCCGCCGCGATGCCCGGCTGGTGCGGTCCGTCGAACGCGATACCCAGGTCGAGTTCGTCGGCGAGCAGCGCCGACTCGATCCGCTCCTGGGACAGTTCACGGACCGTCAGGGTGATCCCCGGGTGACGGGCATGGAGTTCGGCGGTGAGCGGGCCGACGAGATAGGCCGTGAACGTGGGCGTCGTCGCCAGCCGCAGATGGCCGCGCGAGAGGTCCTGGAGATCGTGGACGGCGCGCTCGGCGGCGGCCAGATCGCGCAGCGCGCGCCGCGCGTGACGCGCGTAGGTCTCCCCCGCGTCCGTCAGCCGCACACCGCGCCCGCCCCGGTCCAGCAGCTGCGCACCCACCGTGCGCTCCAGCTGCTTGATCTGCTGCGACAGCGTCGGCTGGGAGATGTGCAGGTCCTCGGCGGCACGGGTGAAGTTGCCGTGCTCGGCGACGGCGAGCAGATAGCGCAGGTGACGCAGTTCCAGGGCCATGCTCCCGACTCTAGACGCGACTATAGATGACAGCAATAGCAATCATGGTCAACAACTCTTGGACTCTATAGAGCCAGCTCATGCATGGTGGATCTCGCCGGCCCACGGGACCGGCACCACCGAAGGGAGTGCCATGCAGGACCTCGCTCAGGGCGTCGCGCGTTTTCAGCGGGACGTCTTCCCGGCCAAGGCGGAGCTCTTCGCCCGCCTCGCCGACCGGCACACGCCGCGCACGCTGTTCATCGGCTGCTCCGACGCCCGCGTCGTACCGGAGCTGATCACCCAGGGCGAGCCCGGCGAACTGTTCGTCATCCGCAACGCCGGCAACCTCGTGCCCGCGCACAGCCCCTTCGCCGGCGGGGTGGCCGCGAGCATCGAGTACGCGGTCGCCGTGCTGGGCGTGTCCGACATCGTGGTGTGCGGGCACTCCGGCTGCGGAGCCATGACCGCCCTCGCCGAGGGCCACGAGCCGGCCGGCGCCCCGGCCGTCGCCGCGTGGCTCCGGCACGCGGACGCGGCCGTGGCCCGTACCACCGCCGCGCCCGGCACCGACAAGGTCGCGACCCTGGTCCGGCACAACGTCCTCGCCCAGCTCGCCAATCTCGCCACGCACCCGTCCGTGGCCCGCGCCGTGACCGGGGGCACGCTCACCCTGCACGGCTGGGTCTTCGACATCGCCACCGGCGGCGTCGAAGAACTCGACCGCGAGGGCGCCGGCGCCTTGGCCGACTGAACCACATCCCCGACAGACCTGCTGCCCCGGGCCTCGACCGGCCCGGACCGGCAGTGACGACCCATCCGCCGTTCCACGCCGTTCCACAGGAAAGGAACCTCCCATGCAGCATGCCCAGTTCGACCCCACCGCCCGCCGGCAGCTCGCCGTCACCGCCGTCGAGGCCAAGACCCGCCGCGACCTGACCTGGCAGCAGATAGCCGACGCGGCCGGCCTGTCCGTCGCCTTCGTCACCGCCGCCGTCCTCGGCCAGCACCCCCTGCCGGAGACGTCCGCCCGGGCCGTGGCCGAACTCCTCGGCCTCGACGACGACGCCGCCCTGCTGCTGCAGACCATCCCGACCCGCGGCTCCCTCGACGGCGGCATCCCCACCGACCCGACCATCTACCGCTTCCACGAGATGCTCCAGGTCTACGGAACCACCCTCAAGGCCCTGATCCACGAGCAGTTCGGCGACGGCATCATCTCCGCGATCAACTTCAAGCTGGACGTGAAGAAGGTCGCCGACCCCGAGGGCGGTGAGCGCGCCGTCATCACCCTCGACGGCAAGTACCTGCCGACCAAGCCGTTCTGACCCGAGCGGCACACGCGACCCAGGGGCGGGCCGCACACCGGCCCGCCCCGCCCCCCCCGCTTCACCAGGAGGTTTTTCGTGGACTTCGCGCAGCGCACCATCGACATCGCCCGCCGTAACGTCACCGAGGGCGGCCGCCCGTTCGCGACCGTCATCGTCAAGGACGGCGGGATCCTCGCCGAAAGCCCGAACAAGGTCGCCCAGACCAACGACCCCACCGCCCACGCGGAGATCCTCGCCATCCGCGAGGCGTGCACAAGACTGGGCACCGAGCACCTGACGGGCTGCACCATCTACGTGCTCGCCCACCCCTGCCCCATGTGTCTGGGATCCCTCTACTACTGCTCGCCCGACGAGGTCGTCTTCCTCACCACCCGCGACGCCTACGAGCCGCACTACGTCGACGACCGCAAGTACTTCGAACTCGCCACCTTCTACGACGAGTTCGCCAAGGACTGGACCGAACGCCGCCTGCCCATGCGCCACGAGCACCGCGCCGGAGCGACCGACGTGTACCGCTTCTGGCAAGAGCGCAACGGCGGGGAACGGCGCGTGCCGGGCGTCCCGGGGACTACAGCCAGCTGACCCGCGCGCTCGTCGCCGAGTCCCCCGACGGCCGGGCCAGCTCTCCCGCCCACACCCGGTCCAGCAGCCGGCGCACCGTGTCGGTGATCTCGGGGACCGCGGCGCGCAGATCGGCCGCGTCCGTCGGCGCGAGCTCGTCGGCGGACACGCCCGTCTCCTTCAACAGGCCCGTGATGTCCGAGAGTTTGGCCGCCAGCCACGACAGCGGGTCGGCGGACAGCTCCTCGACGAAGACGCGGTGACCCGGCTCCCAGCCGTCGATGTGCGGATGGTGGTGCGTACGGTCGAACGTGGCCGGCGCGGCGTTCGCGTCCTGCAGGAGGTCGACCCGCCACAGCGGCCGGCCGATCGTGACCGGCCGCGCGGCGTAGATCGACCCGGTCACCTCCCCGCGCTCGAACAGCCGCAACTCCAGCCGCACCCCGCGCTCGGGGCTCTCCTGCCCCGGGATCGGATCCGGATCGATGAAGTACAGGTCGCTCACGACCACACCGACCCGCTCGAAGGCGAACGCGTACAACATGCCGACCTCCTCGGACTGCTCCGGGACATGTGCGCCTGAGCCTACGCACACCCTCCCCGCTGTCACGGGGCCCGAATCGGCCAAGGCGGCGTTCTCGGAGGCACGGTCTTCATCGGCCGCGCGATCGTCGAAGACGCCCTGCGCGACGGCTGCGACGTGACCCTCTTCGGCCGGGGCAGAACCGGCAAGGACCTGTTCCCGGAGGCACCCAGGCTCATCGGCGACCGGGACACCGGTGACTATGAGGCGCTGCGCGAGGGCAGTTGGGACTCGGTCGTCGACGTCAGCGGCTACGTCCCCCGGCACGTCCGGCAGGCCATGGACGTGCTCGGCGACCGCGTCGGCCGGTATCTGTTCGTCTCCAGCCACGCGGTGTACGAGCGCGCCGGACTGCGGCCCGGCGCGGACGAGGACATCCCGCGCCGCGCGCCCGTACGGGACACGGAGCGGCTCCACCGCCCCGGCAAGGTGGCCGGACCGCACGACCCGATGGAGACCTTCACCAAATTTATCCGAGGAGGCCCCGGCGTTGACGCCGGGGAGGCGTCGGACTCCTGCGGAGCAGGACAGCGGTTGTGGTTTCGCTGTCAGGGCGAAATGGCGTCCGCTGTCCCGGCGGGTGAGGGGCGCCAAAAAAATCAATCAGGGCTCAACTGGCCGTCTTCTCCGGTAGGTTGGCGTGCGTGGCTGCGGGAGGGAAGGCGGAGGATGCCGGGCATGTCCGGTACACCTACCGTCTTCGCCTGTCCGCTTCGGCGCGGCGTGATCTTGAGGCTGAGTGGGGCCGCTGCCGCTGGCTGTGGAACGAATGCGTCGCGAAGTCCCAGCAGGTGCACGCACGGGGCAGGGCCACCGGGGAGAAGCCGGCCTGTGGCCCTGCCCTGCTCGACAGGATGCTGACCGGGGCGCGCAGGAGCACCCCGTGGCTTGCGGAGGGCTCCAGCGTTCCCCAGCAGCAGGTGATACGGGACTTCGCGAAGTCGCGGGCGAAGGCGCTGAAGGACATCAGGAACCGCTTGCCGGTACGGCAGCGGGCCGGGATGCCCCGCTGGAAGAAGAGACGCGGCTCGCTCCCGTCGCTGAACTACACCAAGAACGGATTCCGGCTCAAAGACGGCCGTCTGCATCTGGCGGGCGGGATCGTCGTACGTCCGGTGTGGTCGCGCCAGTTGCCCAAGCCGCCCTCGTCGGTGCGCGTGTACCGGGACAGCGTGGGGCACTGGTGGGCGTCGTTCGTCGTCCCTGCCGTGACCGAGGAGCTGCCTGCCACCGGGCAGGTGATCGGGATCGACTGGGGCGTCAAGGAGATCGCCACCACCACCAGCGACGGCCACGACCTTCCCCACCCGCAGCACGGCAGGACCGCCGCGCAGAAGCTCGCCAAGTACCAGCGGATGATGGCCCGCAGGAAGCCGAAGAAGGGACAGGCCGCCTCGAAGGGCTACCGGCAGGCGAAGCGGCAGACCGCGAAGCTGCACCGCAAGGTTGCGGCCCAGCGGCAGGACACCGCCCGCAAGTGGGCCAAGAAGGTCGTCCGCGACCACGACGCCATCGCGGTGGAGGACTTCAGGCCGAAGTTCCTCGCCAGGACCACCATGGCCCGCAAGGCCGCCGACGCCGCGATCGGTGCCACCAAGAAGGCCCTGATCGGGATAGGCCGCAAGCACGGGCGGGATGTCCGCTTGGTGCACCCCGCGCACACCACGATGGACTGTGCGCAGTGCGGAGCGAGAACCAAGCACGCACTCCCCCTCTCCGAACGAACGTATACCTGCACCGTGTGCGCAGCCGTGTCCCCCCGGGACAAGAACTCCGCCCGCGTCATGTCCCCCAGCTACCGCTGGGAGGTGCCCCCAGGTCCGGGCTGGTCTCTGTCCCGGCTAGCGCTGATCGTGTAAGACCTGTACCCCCGCCGGGGGTCAGGCGACGTGAGCTAGGAATCCCCCTCGGTTTACGAGGGGGAGGAGTCAACTACTGGGTGCGCCGGGCCGCGCGCGGCGGCCGGGTGGCCCTGCCCGGCGACCCCGCGCAGCCGGTGCAGGTCGTGGACGTACGCGATCTGGCGCGCCTCGTGGTGCGGTTGCTCACCGACGACCGGCCCGGGGCCTTCCAGGCGGTGGGCCCGGCGGAACCGGTCACCCTCGGTGGCCTGATCGAGACCTGTGCCCGCGTCGCGGGCAGCCGGATCGAGATCGTGCCGGTGCCGCGCGCCGCGGCGCCGGCGGCGTTCCCCCTCGTCCGCGACAACTGGGCGACCCAGCAACGCAGTCCGGCCCGCGCCCGCGCGGCGGGCCTGCCCGCCACCCCGCTGGAGGTGACCGCGGCCGACGTCCTGGCCTGGGACCGGGCCCGGGGCGAGCCGCCGCTGGGGTGCGGGTTCACGGACGAGGAGGAACGGGCGGTGCTGGAGCGGTGGGGTGGCGGGGGCGCCGGGTGACTCGTGCGCCCCCGCCGGTCTTGCGTGCGGGGAGTTCCCTCCGGCTGATGCCGGGGCGGCCGCCGGGTGGGGGTCAGGAGGATCCGCCGGTGCTGCCGTTGCGCGGCTTGGACAGCTGATCCGGGTCGTAGCCGTGGAAGGGGCGCGCGAAGAGCCAGTTGTAGAGCATTTCCCGGCAGATCTGCGGCTGGAAGGCCGGCACCTCGTGTCCGGAGTCGGGGATACTGACCTGGGTCAGGTTCCCGAGGCTGCGGACGAATCCCTTCGGATTTCCCTGGGCCTGCGTCCAGATCAGCCGGGGGGCGTTGCGCCACTCTCCTTGTCGGCCCATCCGCTCCATGAGGTCGTCCAGGATCTCCTCGGTGCTGCGGTATCCGCAGGCGGTGTCGAAGTTCCCTGTGTAGAGAAGCGTCTTGCAGCCATTGCCGATGAGCTCGGCGTACAGCTCGGAGCAGTCCGTCATGTTGTCCTCTGCCAGCGCGTCGGCCACCGGGCCCGCGTTGTCGTAGAACTGCCAGGTGACTTCCGGGGGAACGTGCAGCGCCTTCTTCACCGCCTCGCTGCCGAGGTAGGCGCGCACTGCCCCCATGGGCAGGTCGTCCCAGCGCCGGACGTCGTAGAAGTCGAAGGTCCCGCCGTATTCCAGGACCGTGGCCACCAGGGCGTTGCCGAGCCGGGTGGCCTTCTTCAGCTCTCCCGCCTGGAGCGCGGCCTGGTAGACGCCGTAGGACTCGTACAGGGAGTCCCTTTGGCCGATACCGAGGAAGCCTGTCGTGTAGGCATAGTCGATCAGGACGCGGAGCGAGAGCTCGGGCCTGATCCAGCCGTTGCCGACGGAGATCCCCTGCAGATTGATCTGCCGTCCGTCGGCGTTGAGGCGGTTCTGCTTGCGGATTTCCCGGGCGATCGCCGGTACGTACTTGCCGCCGTAGCTCTCGCCGCAGACGTACAGCGGGCACTGCACGTACTCCGGGTGCGAGTCGAAGAACTTCTGCAGGCCCTGGTAGAACATCTGGCTGAGGGTGTCCTCGTCGTACACGTGCTCCTGGTCGTCGGAGTAGCTGTAGCCGGTCCCGATGGGCTGGTCCCAGTAGACGACGTGCGCTTCCTGGTTCCAGGAGTCGGTGCGCACCGATATCGTCCCGGCGGCATCGTCGGCGATGGTCAGCGGCCCGTTCTCCAGGAACAGCCCCATCAGGGAGGAGGCGCCGGGACCGCCGTTCAGCCAGATCAGCAGTGGCGTCCGGCTGATCAGGTCCTGTTGGTCGGGGACCGCGACGTGGGGGTTGCAGGTCTGGCTCTCGAAGAACCAGTAGAACAGGTGGTTCTGGGTGCCCGGGTTCTCCGTGCTGTCGATGTGCGCGTGTCCGGCGTAGGAGCGGACCTTCTTGGTGTCCTTGGTACAGAAGCCGATGCTCCGGGTGTTGGCGACGTTCGCCGGTATCGAGACAACCAGGTCCGATGACACGGTTCACCTTCCCGTTCGGCGGTGGGTTCAGGGAGCCAGAGGGCGCAGGCGCAGGGACTGACGGTGATAGGAGCGGTTGAACAATCCGGCTGTGCGTTCCGGCTGTTCCAGGACGCCGATGCGCTGCCCCTGGAGCATCTGCAGTGCGGGGAACCGGTCCTTCTCGAAGAGCAGGATGTTGAGCGACCCGCCGTACATGAAGTTCCCGATCTTCTCACCCTTGGCCACCGGGACCGGACGCTTGAACGGGGGTGTGAACTTGGGCAGGAAGTTCACGGACGCGATCGAGTTGAGACCGACGGGCACCAGACCGACGTACTGTTCGCCCACGAGATGTCCGTCGTCGTCCTTGTCCTCCGTCCTGATGATGACGTATCCCCGGCGGAAGTTGTCGAACATCGAGTAGTCGTAGCCGTAGCCGACATCGCCCTTGTCGAGCAGCTCGGGGAAGTCCCGCATCCCGTAGTAGACACCGCCGATGTCAGCACGGGCCGCCACCACTTCACCTGCCACCGGGGCGTGATACCAGTGGTAGCTGTCGGGCATCAGGATGCACGACACCGCCGTGCCGCCGATGAACCTCTCGGCGCATTCGGCACCGTCGAGCAACTGGGCGATGTTCATCGTCACCGACTTGACCGGGATCGGCGTGGTGTCGGTGAGCTCGTCGACGATCATGTTGATGACGCAGTCGGCCGGGGCGACGACCACGCTGTTGTCGCCCGGGGCGCTGATGGGACGTACCTTTTCGGCATCGCTGAGCTCGCGGACGAAGAACTCGTTGAAGGTCTTCCAGTCCTTGTGCTCGTAGTCCTTCATGCGCTTGGGACCGAGTTCCGCGACCCACCTGTGGATGAGCTGTTGTGCTTCCGGCGTCTCCTCGTCCATCTGCAGGCCTTGCAGATGGGTGAAGTCGGCGGTCATCTCGTACCCCGGCCCGCAGGTCAGGAAGACCATGCCGTAGTCGTTCTCGTAGTTGAGCCAGCTGAACTTCTCGATGTAGTCCAGGCCGGTGTGGACCCCGGGCTGCCAGTGGTACCACTCGGTGAAGAAGCTGCACAGGAATTCGATGTCCTGGTTCTTCCAGTCGCAGCGTACTTCCTTGGGTGTGTCGTCCGGGTACGGCACCACGTTCCTGACAGCGGCGTCGTACATGGTCTTGAAGCCCTTGTGGTCGTCCCCGTACCACGTGCGGATCTTCCGGAGAAACCCGTCGAGGGTGGTCGAGAACTGTTCGCGGCCCTGCGGCACTTTCCTGTCCCCTTCCGCGCCAGGGATGTTGGCCCGGGCAAGACTGGCCCGGGCCCGGACTGCCGCGGAAGAGGGGGATCCCGACAGGAATACGTTCCCTGCCAAGCGGACACCTCTCGGTCCCCGCATCAGTGGGCAGCAACCGCCGCACGAACACCGCGCGAGCCCCGCGTCACCTTCCCACCGGCCCCACGGCCGAGCCTCGCGCTGCTGCGCAACTCCAGTGCCCCCAGCTGGAAGCAGTGCACAATGACCAGGATCCGCTCGGTCGAAACAAGCCGGTCCCCGACATGACCGTGCCCGCTCGCACGGGGCGGACCGGGCACGGCGTGCGGTTACCGGGGGGCCTGTTTCGCGCCGGTGATGACGACCGGGTCACCGTTGAAGACCCCGCCGAAGCAGCTGAAGCCGGTTGGACTGAACGGGTCGTTGACGACAACTCCGCCATCGTCGACGCACTGGAAGCCGGTGACCACGGGCTGGTGCGCCGCCGCCGACGCCGTACCGGTGGTGGCGAACAGCGCCCCGCCGCCAGGGCCAGGGCCCCCAGAACACGGCGAAGGCCGGTTCCCGTCACGGGAACCGGCCTTCGCCGCTGAAGAGCGGGATCAACGGGCCGCCGCGGCCCGCTGCTTGAGATATCCGGTCACGGCCAGCGTCACGGCCAGCGCGCCCGTCGAGTACAGCTGCACGCGCGTGCCCGCGTCGAGCAGCATCAGCACCAGGACCCCGACGACCCCGGCCAGCGCCACCCACGTCAGATACGGGAAGCCCCACATCCGCACGACCAGCTTCGCCGGCGCCTCGCGCTCCATCCGGCGGCGCAGCACCAGCTGCGAGGCGGCGATGAAGCCCCACACGATGAGGACCACCGCGCCGACCATGTTCAGCAGCCACGCGAAGACGGTCGTGGGGTACCAGTAGGAGAGCAGCACGGCGAAGAAGCCGAAAGCGGAGGAGGCGAGCACCGCGCGGCGCGGCACGTTCCCGGAGACCTTCCCCAGCACCTTCGGGCCCTGGCCGCGCGAGACCAGCGAGTAGGCCATGCGGGAGGAGCCGTAGATGTTGGCGTTCATCGCCGAGAGCAGCGCGATCAGCACGACCACGTTCATGATCTGTCCGCCGCCGGGAATGCCGAGCCGATCGAGGACGGCGGCGTACGGGCCGCTCTCCGTGACCGACTGGTCGTTCCACGGCAGCAGCGTGACGATCACCAGCATCGAGCCGACGTAGACGATGCCGATCCGCCACATCGTGGTGCGCACCGCGCGGGCCACGCCGCGCTCGGGGTTCTTGGACTCGGCGGCCGCGATGGTCACCGTCTCCAGGCCGCCGTAGGCCGCGACCGAGGCCAGCAGACCGACCAGCCACCCGCTGACGCCCGTGGGCATGAAACCGCCCTCGTGCAGCAGGTTCGTGGTGCCGGGGGAGTGCGTGCCGGGCAGGACGCCCAGGATCGCGAGGAGGCCGAGGCCCAGGAAGAGGGCGATCGCGCCGATCTTCAGGGCCGCGAACCAGAACTCGAACTCGCCGAAGTTCGACACGGCCGCGAGGTTGCTGCCGCAGAACATCGCCATGAAGACGAGCACCCACAGCCACGACGGGGTGCCCGGGAACCAGCCCTGCATGATGTGCGCCGCGCCGATCGCCTCGATCGCCACGCCCACGACCAGCAGCGTCCAGAACATCCAGCCCGCGGTGAAGCCCGCCCACGGTCCGATGGCGCGGTCGGCGTGCACGGAGAACGAACCGGAGGCCGGGTTCGCCGCCGACATCTCGCCCAGCATGCGCATCACGAACATCACGAGCAGTCCGGACACCGCGTACGCCAGCACGATCGACGGGCCGGCGGCGGCGATCCCGGCGCCGGAGCCCACGAAGAGGCCCGCGCCGATGACACCGCCGAGGGCGATCATCGAAAGGTGCCGCTGCTTGAGGCCGTTCGACAGCGAGGAGCCCTGCTGCTGCGAGGACTCCTCGGCCTGGGACCCGGGCTGCGGGGGAGGAGAGGTGATGGTCCGGCTCATGGTCGCGCCTGTCCACTATGCGAGATCAGAAAGCACGAGTATGAACGGGCCTGCGGGGATCCGCTTCAGGCGTCCGTTATCCGGACGTTTGCTTCACGCACGGTGATCGCGACGCGGCAGTAATTCGTCCGCACGGTTCCGCCCGCAGAGTTCCGTGAAGTGCGTCCGGAATTGCCCTTGTCAAGACCTATACCGGAAGCACGCCATCTCTTGACGACATTCTTGTAGAGCACTAAGGGTTACCTAGCTAAGGTGTGGCTTCGCTAACCAGGGTGACCGCGGTCGGCAGCAGACGGATGTCCGCCGACGGCGGCCGCCAGGGGCTCTGCTGCCGCGGCCGGGGTGCGAACGCCGGCGCCGCGCCGGGGAGGGCAGTATGTGGGACGACGCGTTTCCGAGCTTCCTGATAGGTCTGCGGGAAGGGCTTGAGGCCGGACTCATCGTGTCCGTCCTCGTCGCCACCCTGGTCCGCGCGGACGCCAGGTCCCGCCTGCCGCAAGTGTGGACGGGCGTCCTGGGCGCGATGGCCCTCTCCCTGAGCTTCGGCGCGGTGCTCACGTTCACCGCGGCCACCCTCTCGACGACCGCCCAGGAAGCCTTCGGCGGCTTCCTCAGCGTCGTCGCCGTCGCCTTCGTCACCGCGATGGTCTTCTGGATGCGGCGCTCCGCCCGCAACCTCTCCGGGCAGATCCGGGAGAAGGTCACCGGCGCGCTCGCCATGGGCGCGGGCATGCTGATCGTCACCTCCTTCCTCGCCGTGGGCCGCGAGGGACTGGAGACGGCGCTGTTCCTGTGGACCACGGCCCGGGCCGCCGGCGAATCCGCCGGCCCCCTCACCGGAGCCGGCGCCGGACTCGCGATCGCGGCCGGGCTCTGCTGGGGCCTGTACCGCCGCGTCCTGAGGATCAACCTGACCCGGTTCTTCACCGCCACCGGCATCGTCCTCGTCGTCATCGCCGCCGGCGTCCTCGCCTACGGGCTGCGTGACCTCCAGGAAGGCGACGTCCTGCCCGGCAAGGCCGCCCTCGCCTTCGACCTGGGCGGGAGCGTCGACGCCGGCTCCTGGTACAGCGCGCTCGTCCAGGGCGTGTTCAACCTGACCCCGGCCATGACCTGGCTGCAGGCTGTCGCGTACGCCGGCTACTTGGCCGTGGTGCTCACGCTGTTCGTACGCGGTACGCGTGCGGCGGTCGGCACGGCCGCGAACCGGGCTGCTCCGCAGGGGGATCGCGGTGCCGCGCGGCAGCCGGAAGGTGGCGTGGCGGCGGGAGCGCCGGAGCAGGGGCCCGCGGGTGACGCGGACTTGGCCGCTCCCGGGGAGGGCCGTGTCACGGCGCGGCAGGCCGGGGAGTCCGTTGCGGCAGGGGTGCCTGGTGCCGTACCGGAGCAGGGACCCGCAGGCGACGTGGACTCGGCCGCTCCCGCAGCGCGGCAGCCCGTTTCGGGCGAGGCATCGGAACCGGCGCCGGAGGCGGTCCCGTACAGCCGTCCCGGTGCCCCGCAGCAGACCCCGGTCTCTTCGAGGCCCCCGCGGCGTCGTCCCGTGTGGGTCGTGCCGGTTGCTGTCGTCGCCGTTCCGGCCGTCGTCGCCGGGGTCGTCGTCGCCTTCAGTGGGTCCAAGCCCGCCGGCGCGCAGACCATCGCCGTCTCCGAGACCGAGTGCGGCAAGGGATTCCGCGCCCCCGAACCCGGCCGGCAGACCTTCCGGATGCGCAATACCGGCGACAAGGCGTCCGAGGTGTACCTCGTCGACCCGGGGAGCAACGCCGTCTACGGCGAGATCGAGGGCCTGGCCCCCGGTACCAGCCGTGACCTCGTCGCGACCGTCGGCGGCGGTACGTACGCCTGGCGCTGCGTGCCCACCGGCGGCAAGGCCGTCACCTCCGCACCCGTACGCGTCAGCGGCGGCGGCACCACCCGGGCCGTGACCCCGGTCTCCGAGAGCGACCTGGCCGCGCCGCTCGACGCCTACAAGAAGTACGTCGCCGACGGCCTCGCCACCCTCGCGACGCAGACCGACAGGCTCGCCGCCGACATCCAGGGCGACGACCTCGGCGCCGCCCGCGCCGACTGGCTCACCGCGCACCGCACCTACGCCTCCCTCGGCGCGGCCTACGGCACGTTCCAGGACTTCGACAAGAAGATCAACGGGCGTACGGCCGGGCTCCCCGACGGCGTCGGCGACAAGGACTTCACCGGCTTCCACCGCGTCGAGTACGGGCTGTGGCACGGCCGGTCCGCCGAGGAGCTCCGCGCCCCCGCCGAGCAGCTCGCCCAGGACGTCAAGGACCTGGGGAAGGCCTTCCCCGGCCAGGACTTCGCCGCCTCCGACCTGCCGCTGCGCACCCACGAGATCCTGGAGAACACCCTCCAGTTCGAGCTCACCGGCGACGCCGACCAGGGCAGCGGCACCACCCTCGCGACCGCCGACGCCAACCTCGCGGGCACCCGTGAACTCCTCGACGTGCTCGGCCCGTTGCTCGACCGGCGCGACCCGAAGCTGCTCGGCACCGTGCACGCGGGTGTCGACCGACTGCAGAAGCTCCTCGACGCCGCGCACCAGGACGGCCGTTGGACCCCGGTCGACCGGCTCGACGCCGGCAGCCGGGCCCGGCTGAACGGGGCCACGGGCCAGCTCCTCGAAGACCTCGCCCCGATCCCCGACCTCCTGGAGATCCGCAAGGCCGCCTGAGGCCCCCGCAAGGCCGCCTGAGACCACGGTCCGTCCGGCGACCCCGGCGACCCCGGCGACCCCGGCGTCCCCCACGCCCCCGTTATGTTCTTCGCGGTCCTGCAAGAGGGCCGCTGGCCTCCGGGCCCGGCATGGCTGTTCCCCCCTGTCGAACCGATGACCTGGGGGGTGGTGCCACCGGGCCCGAGAGGCGCCGTTGGAGA
>NZ_JBHSPB010000021.1:0-117898 GCF_042656465.1 Streptomyces gamaensis | reverse complement strand
GGCGCCGCGCCCTCGGCCGGGCCCGCGCCCGCCCCCGCGCCCGCAGGGGACGCGCCCGCAGGGCTCGCGCCCGCCGGCCCGCGGCCGTCCCCCGTCGCCGGGCCGGCCGTCGCGCGGCCCCGGGTACTGTCGTCGGTACCGCTCACCGGCGGTCACCCCCATGGGTCTGCCCGGTCAGCAGGTCCGCGCACTTCTCGCCCACCATCAGCACCCCGATCATGGGGTTGACGGCGGTCATCGTCGGGAAGACCGACGCGTCGGCGATGCGCACGCCCTCCAGGCCGCGGACGCGCAACTGCGGGTCGACGACGGCGAGTTCGTCGTCGGCGGCGCCCATGCGGCAGGTGCCCGCCGGGTGGTAGACGGTGTGGGCGACCTTGCGCGCGTACTCGCTGAGTTCCTCGTCGGAGGTGAGCTCCGGGCCGGGGCACACCTCGCGCTTGAGCCAGCCCGCGAGCGGCTCGGTCTTCGCTATCTCGCGGGCGATGCGGATGCCGTCGACGAGGGTGCGGCCGTCGTAGTCGTCCTCGTCCGTGAAGTAGCGGAAGTCGAGGGCGGGCTTGACGGACGGGTCGGCGCTCGTCAGGTAGAGGCGGCCGCGGCTGCGCGGCTTGGGGATGTTCGGGGTCATCGACACGCCGTGCTCGGGCTTTTCGTAGCCGAGGCGTTCGGGGTTGTCGGTGAAGGGGATCTGGTAGAAGTGGAACATCAGGTCGGGCCCGTCGGACTCGGGGTCGCGGCGTACGAACAGGCCCGCGTCGGAGTCCATCGCCGAGTTCTCGGGGATCGGCCCGTCGGTCTCCCACACGATGACCGACTCGGGGTGGTCGAGGAGGTTCTCGCCGACGCCGGGCAGGTCGTGGACGACGGGGATGCCGAGCGCGTCGAGGTCGGCCTTGGGGCCGATGCCGGAGTGCATCAGCAGCCGGGGCGTGTCGACGGCGCCGGCGCACAGCAGCACCTCGCGCCCGGCCTCGACGTACAGTTCCTGGCCGTCCTTGGTGGTGGCGCGCACGCCCTTGACGTGGTTGCCGTCGAGCTCCAGGTGGTGCACCCAGGTCTCCAGCAGGATGCGGAGGTTGGGGCGGTCGCCGGCCTCGATGTGCGGGTGGAGGTAGGCGACGGACGCGGAGGAGCGCTTGTTGTTCTCCGGGTGGTAGGCGAGGTCGAAGAAGCCCACGCCCTCGTGGAAGGGCTTCTTGTTGAAGCCCTCGACGCGCGGCACGTCGACGGCGGCCTGGGCGGCCTCGACGAAGTCGCGGGCGATGGCGTTGCGGTCCTTCTCGTCGACCGCGACGATGTTGTTGCGCAGGCGGGCGAAGTACGGGTCCATGGACTGCGCGTCCCAGCCCTCGGCGCCGGCGGCCGCCCACTCCGCCCAGTCGCCGGGCAGCGGCTTGAAGGCGATGAGCGTGTTGTGCGAGGAGCAGCCGCCGAGGACGCGGGCGCGGCTGTGGCGGATGTGCGAGTTGCCGCGCGGCTGCTCGACGGTGGGGTAGTCGTAGTCGAGTTCGCCGCCGAGGAGACCGAGCCAGCGGCGCAGGGTGAGCACCTCGGGGCGGTCGATGTCGGTGGGGCCGCCCTCGATGACGACGACGCTCACCTCGGGGTTCTCGGCGAGCCGGGAGGCGATGACGGACCCGGCGGTGCCGCCGCCGACGACGACGTAGTCGGCGGTGAGCTTCTCGGCGGGCTGTTCGACGGCAGGCGGCATGGGGGTGCTCCTCGGGGGCGGGTGGTCAGGACAGGAAAGGTAGGGCGCGACTCGCCCTGCCAGTAAGGGCGTTACTGGACGCTGCGGCGGGGGCCGGCGCGACCGGCCCCCGGCGGGCGGGCGTTCAGCCCGCGAACCAGCGCACCGCCCTCGGGGCCAGGTTCTGGTAGACGTGCTTGGGCTCGCGGTACTCGGCCAGGCCCGCGGGGCCGAGTTCACGGCCGATGCCGGACTTGCCGAAGCCGCCCCACTCGGCCTGCGGCAGGTAGGGGTGGAAGTCGTTGATCCACACGGTGCCGTGGCGCAGCCGGCCGGCGACGCGGCGGCCGCGCGCGACGTCCTTGGTCCACACGGCGCCGGCGAGCCCGTACTCGGTGTCGTTGGCGAGGGCGACGGCCTCGTCCTCGGTGCGGAAGGTCTCGACGGTGAGGATCGGGCCGAAGGTCTCCTCGCGGACGACGGTCATCTCCCGGTGGCAGCGGTCGAGGACGGTCGGCGCGTAGAAGTAGCCGCTCTCGGGCCGGATGTCGCTCGGCTCGGGGCGGGTGCCGCCGGTGCGCAGTTCGGCGCCCTCGGCGAGCGCGGAGGCCACGTACGCCTCGGTCTTGGCGAGCTGGGCGGCGGATACCAGCGGCCCGCACTCGACGCCCTTGACGGTGCCGCGGCCGAGCCGGATCTTCTCGGCGCGGCGGGCGAGTTCGGTGACGAAGCGCTCGCGCAGGGACTCCTCGACGATGAGCCGGGAGCCGGCCGAGCAGACCTGGCCGCTGTGGATGAAGGCCGCGTTGAGGGCCTGGTCGACGGCGGCGTCGAAGTCCTCTTCGGTCTCGCAGGCGTCGGCGAAGACGACGTTGGGGTTCTTGCCGCCGAGTTCGAGGGCGACCTTCTTCACGCCGGTGACGGCGGCGCGGCCGACGGCGGTGCCGCTGGCGAGGCCGCCGGTGAAGGAGACCATGTCGACGTGGGGGTGTTCGGCGAGCCGCGCGCCGGCGGGGTCGCCGGCGCCGGTGACGAGGTTGGCGACGCCGTCCGGCAGCCCGGCCTCGGCGAGGAGGCGGATCAGGTGCACGGTGGACAGCGGCGTGACCTCGCTCGGCTTGATGACGAACGTGTTGCCCGCCGCGAGCGCCGGGGCGATCTTCCAACTGGCCTGGAGGAGCGGGTAGTTCCAGGGCGTGATCAGCGCGCAGACGCCGACCGGCTCGTACACGACGACGCTGTGCACCTCGGGCGTGCCCGCGTCGACGACGCGTCCGGCGCCCTCGCCGACGACGAGGTCGGCGAAGTAGCGGAAGGCGTCGGTGACGCAGTCGACGTCAATGCGCCCTTCTTCCAGGGTCTTTCCGGTGTCGCGGCTCTCGGTCAGCGCGATGGCCTCGCGGTCGCGCTGCAGCAGATCGGCCACCTGCCGCAGCAGATCGGCGCGTTGGGCGACGGGCGTACGCGGCCAGACACCTGCGCCACCGTCAAATGCCCGGTGGGCGGCGGCGACGGCGGCGTCCGCGTCGTCGGCTCCGGCCTCGGAGACGACCGCGAGTACCGTGGCGTCGGCGGGGTCGAGGACCTCGCGCGTCCTGCCGGAGGCGGCGCCGCGCCACACTCCGTCCACGTGGATGGTCTCGACTGACGACATGTCTTCTCTGCCTTCCGGTGCGCGGTACGTCCGTCACCGGACGGCGGGCTCCCAGTGCGGGGGGCTTGCCGTCCGGCAACGGGGCGCGCCTAACCCGGCGGCCGCAACATATGCCTCCTTGGTTCCGAAAAGTGACCCAAGTCACTGATCTTGGGGGTTTTCCGGGCGGCTCACGGGGCCGTTCTCCCGGGCGGGGCGCGGCTCAGCCGACGCAGGTGCCGCCGACGCAGAACGAGCGCAGGGCCACCCGGTAGACACCCAGGTGAGTGGCCCAGTCGGCGGCCGGTCCGGCGACCAGCAGCGCGTACTGCCGTCCGTCACCGCCGGTGAACGCGCGGTCGACGACACGGCGCGTAGTGCCGTCATCACGGGTGTAGAGGTACTCCAGCTCCGCCGCGCCGCCCGCGCCCTGCCCGGCCTCGCCGGCCTGCGGGACGACCGGGCCGAGGGCGAGCCTGCGGTAGCCGGGGTTGCGGGAGACGTTCCGCTCGGTCTCCGCGAGCGACTGGTAGGGCGTCGTGGCGGCGCCGTCGAGCGTGTACACCTGGATGAGGCTGCTGCCGTCGGCGTTCTTGTAGAAGACGCTGGCGCCCTGCTGGGTACGCGCCCACGTCACGGGCACGTCCAGGCGGAACCCGGCGGCGTCGGCCGCGCGCCGGAAACCGGCGGGCGCCCCGGGGGGCGGCGTGGGGACGCCGGTCATGGTGTTCGGCACGGTGGTGCTCGGCGGGGTGGTGCTCGGCGGGGTGGTGCTCGGCGGGGTGGTGCTCGGCGGCGTGTAGTACGGCCAGCCGCCGGTGATCCCGGACGTGGCGCCCGGCCCGGTGGTCGCCGGCCCCGGGCTGGGCCCGGCGCTCACGCCGGGCGGCTGACCGCCACCGCCGCCGTCACCACTGTCACCGCTGTCACCGAACAGGGCCCAGCCGCCGAAGCCGAGCCCGCCGAGCAGCACCACCCCGGCCACGGCGCCCGCGAGGATCGTCGCGTGCGAGGGCCCGGTGGGCCCGTCCTCGTCGGAGGGCTCGGCGAGCAGGACGACATCGGGGTCGTCGTCGGCCTGCGGCGGCGCGTCGGCCACGGGGTCGCGGGACCGGTCGTCCTCGACCCACTGCTGGAGATCGGGGTCCCAACGAGTCACGCTCTCCGCCCCCTTTCACGCCAGCAGGTGGCTGATCGCCTCGGCGACGGCAATGCCGGCCGCCGTCGCCTCGACGGTGGCGGCGCCACCGGTGAGGGCGGCCCGCAGCCGGGCGAGGCGGCCGCGCTCGACGCGGCCGGTGCGGTGGGCGGTCTCGGTGAGCTCGTCGAGCTCCCCGGCGGCGGCACTGCCCGCGGGCTGCTCGCCCCGTAACAGCCGCAAAGCGGCGAACAGTTCGGGCGAGACGTCGACGAGCTCCCGGGCGGAGTGGACGGCCTCGGCCTCCGTACCCGCCGCGACCGCGCCGCCGGACAGCTCACCGACGGCGATACCGCCGGGGCCGGGCGTCGCGGCCGGTACGGGCGCGGGGCCGGCTCCCGGAGCCGCCGCCCCGAGACGCTCGGACCGGTCCTCGGCCCGCGCCCGCTCACCGCTCGCGACGGCCCCACCGGTCATCCGCCCGATGGAGATCCCGCCACCGCCGCCCTGGGCCTGCTGCTTGTCCTCACTCATGAGGGTCCCCCGTTCTTACTGACGCTGTGCGTACTGCCACGGTGCGCGGCCCGCGCCGGGCCAACGCCATTACCCCTGGCCTCACCCATCACGGCCCCCGTCCCCCCGCACACTCTGCGTGGCCTGCGCGCCCTTGCCCGCCGCGACGGCGCCGCCGCTCATCGAGCCGATGTACACGCCGCCCTCGCCGATCTGCACGATCTTTTGCTCGAACTGGTCGGTCTCGTAGTCGAGTTGCCGCAGGGCGACGCGGACGCCGCTCGCGATACGGTCCTGGACCGTCTTCACGTAGCGGCTGATGTCCATCTCCTGGAACAGCGAGACACCCTGCGTCCCCGCCATCTCCCGCACCGAACCGGCGGGCCCGTCGGGAACCGCGCGCTGCGGGTCGGCCAGCCAGGTCCGGAAGAGCGCGACGCCGGTACGGATCGCGGACACCGCCGAGGCGAACCCCGCGGCCGGCGCGCCCAGCAGGGCGCGCGCCCCGTCCCGCAGCGGATCGGCCCGCCGTGCCGCGATCGCGTCGACGGCGCGGAAGTCGTGCCGGATCGGCATCAGCACGTGCGGGACGACCTCCAGGACAAGCATCCGGCCCTGGGTGTGCACGCGCACGAGAACGGACACCACGACCTGCTCGTCCCACGCGCCCACACGCACGCGCATGAAGTAACGGCGGGCCTCGCCGCCCTCGTCCACCGCGTCGCGCAGGTTCTGCACGACGAAGTCCTCCTGGTACGGCACCTGCGAACGGTGCGGCCCGACCGGGAAGTAGACGAACTCCTCGATCTCCAGGTCCTTGAGCCGGTCCTTGCTGGTCGCGGCGGCCGAGTCCCGCAGCGCCTCCAGCCGGGGCCGGATCATGTCGACGACCGCGCGCCCCGTCAACTGCGGCCCGCCCAGCGGCGCTCCCTCGCGGCGCCGCAGCTCCAGCGCGAACGACCAGGGCTCGTACGGCTTGCCCATCCCGACGAACGGCCGGGAAGGGTCGTAGATCGTCAGCCCCGCGTACTGCTCGCGGTCGATGGCGGCGGCGATCCGCCGGTACTGCCGCCGGCCACCCGGCACGGCACGCCGCCGCCGGGCGAACTCCTGCCGGCCGAGCTCCTGCCGCATCACCTCGTCCACGCGGTGCCGGTGCGCCCACACGGGCAGGGCCATCGCGAGGGGGAAGACCACCGCTGACCAGTCGTCGGCGATGTTCACGAGCGCCATGATCCAGTAGATGATCAGCAGGACGGGCGGGCCGACCGTCTTCAGGACCCGGATCGACGCCTTGCCCTTGACCGCCTCCCGGAGCGTCGCCTTGTCGAGGTTGTAGACCGCTCCCCGCCCGGCGGACGCGTGGCCGCCCCAGTGCGCGAGGCACACGAACCCGTACAGCAGGGGCCAGGGCACCCCGGGCACCACACCGAGCGAGACCCCCTCCATACCGTTCGCGATCGCCACGACGAAGAACCCGACCCACAGCGCGAGCAGCAGCCCCGCCGTCACCACGTCCTGCCGCCGCGCCCGCAACGCGTGCGCCAGCACCGGCACGGCGTCGATCCCGAGCGAGGGCGCGACGGGCCGCTCCTCGTGCTCCACGAGCTCCTCGATGATCCGTTTACGGAAGTCGAGGTCGAAGTAGGCGCCGGCGCACAGCAGCCGGGTCGCTTCGCTCCGGGAGAAGTTCCGGACGGGTCTGGGCTGTTGGACCTGGGGAGGGAGGTGTTGGGCCGGTTGGGTTGGTTGGATCGGTTGAGCGGGTTGGGCTGGTTGAGCCGGTTGAGCTGGTAATGACACGTGATCCCCCGATCGTCGAACTCACCTGTGAGAACAGAAGAGTTGACGCTAGTTCGGAAGCCCCAGAATAGGCCGGAAGCGTCGCCGGTGACCCCGTCGTGTGACGGATGGGGGTCCAGAAATCGTCGCGGACGTTCTTTCGGGGGAACGGGCGTGTGATGCGGGTGGGAGTGAAGGACCGTGTGCCCCGCCGGTGACGGGCGTAGCCGAAGCGGGTCATGCGACCCGGTTGGACCTTCCGCCCGCCCCGGCGGGGCCGTCGGCGTCCGCAGCAGCGATCAGGCGGACACGCCGTCGGCGGCAGCTACCCGGCTCACGAAGTTCGACCAGGCGGAGTCGCCGAAGAGTATGACGGGACCGCCGGGGTGTTTGGAGTCGCGTACGGGCACGGTGCCGGGGAGGTGGTCGGCTACCTCGACGCAGTCGTTCGGGTTCCCTCCTTTGCTGTAGGTGCTCTTGCGCCAGGCGGCATCGTTCAACGCGCGGGGCTTCATGGACACGGGTATCTCTCCTCAAGCAAGTTGCGCATCAGACTGATTGATTCGGACTCGGTCAGTGCTTGGTCCCGTTGGTGATCGCAGAGAGCGATGTACTCCTGCACTTCCTGCTCTTTGGTGATGTACTGATCACGAAGCGGGCCCGCCAGGTGGACGACGTCACGGCCGTCCGGCGACGTCAAGATCGTCAAGCACGGCACGCTGACGAACATCCCCTTCCTGTCGAAGGGGACCACGCGGATCCGGATGTTCGGCTTCTCGCTCATCGCGAGCAGGTGCGACAGTTGGCCGCGCATGATGTCCGGATCGTCGAAGGTCACATGGAGTGCCTGCTCCTCGACGAAGGCCGAGAAAGTCGGCGCGCCCTCGCGCAGGAGGAGGCTCGCACGCAGCATGCGGTACTCCACCTTCTCCTCCAGGTCGCCTCCGTAGAACTCGACGCCACGCCGCAGGACTTCTCGCGCGAACTCTCTCGTCTGGAGCACCCCTGGTACGAAGTCCGCGCAGTGGCGGATGGCTGTGGCCCGGGACTCAAACTTGAAGTACCGCTGCACCCATCGGGCCTGCGGTGTGTCGTTGAGCCGGTCCCAAGCCTCGGTCAGGGACCCGTCCGCCTTGAGGGCCTCGTCCAGGTCCCTCACAACCTTTTCATTGGGGATGAGGTCACCCGACTCGTACCGGCAGATGACGGTATGACACAGATGAACCTCTTCGCCAAGCCGTTTCTGCGTCCAGCCCCGATCCACGCGCAGCGTGCGCAGCAGCACGCAGAACTCGGTGACGAACGCCTTCGACGGTTCACGTCGCTGCGGGGCAGGCACGGCTGCAACCACCACACTTCGTTTCGGGAACACTAGCCCTCGGCGAGGTGGAGCATAGGGGACCCGACAGGCCTCGGCAGGCGGAGTGAACCGCCCAACCCCCTTTGGGTGACGCGGTATTCGAACCTCCGCTCGTGGTCATGCCCCGCACAGCGCGAGGCACACCCGTGGACTCAAGGTCACCTACTACACCGCCAGAGGAACACGGCCGCTACGGTGCAGTGGTGAACACCCCCCGACTGCCTCTCCTCTTTCTCGACATCGACGGCCCCCTCATCCCCTTCGGCGCCACGCCACAACAACTTCCGCACGGCTACCCGGCCTACCGGTCCCGACACGCCCGCCCGGCAGCGGAGGCGAACCCGCTGGTGACCCGCATCAATCCGGCCCACGGCCCGCGCCTGATGGCGTTGCCCTGCGAGCTGGTATGGGCGACGACGTGGATGTCCGACGCGAACGAGTGCGTCTCCCCCTGGCTCGGACTCCCGGAACTGCCCGTAGTGGACTGGCCGGAGACGTCCGAGTCTTCCGACGAGGACGACCGGAGCGGTCTCCACTGGAAGACCCGCGGCCTCGTCGACCGGGCGGCCGGCCGCCCCTTCGCCTGGGTCGACGACGAGATCACCGAAGCGGACCGCAGGTGGGTGGCAGCACATCACAGCGGACCCGCTCTCCTCCATCGTGTCGACGCCCGACTGGGGCTCACCGATGGGGACTTCGACGTTCTCGGCGAGTGGCTGCGGCAGCGGCTCGAAGCACCCTCTTCGAAGGGGGTCTCCCCGGCTTCCCCGTGATCGGAAACGTCGCCGTTAGCGAACGGGTCCGCTGGCTGCCGCGTCGGCGCGCTTCGGACATCGCACTCCCGGGAAACGAGTATTGGCTCTTCGACGATCACCTGGTGAGGTTCAACCACTTCACCGGTGATGGTGCCGATGCCGGCTTCGAGTGCACCGAGGACCAGACCGTCATCGAGTTGTGCGCCAACGACTTCGAAGCAGTGTGGGAACGCAGCATCCCGCACGAGTAGTTCACGATCTGACGGCACCCCGGACAGCCGCAACCCGAATGGGAACGGAACCGCTTCCCCTGGTCCGATGAATTCCTTTGCGGCAAACGACCGTTGAGCACATACCGAGTTCATAACACCCGGCCGGTCCACCCGGCTCGCCGTTGCGTGGTGCACCGCTCCCGGTAGCCGTGCCCGGGATTGAACGGAACCATGCATTCCGCATCCTGCCCCGCACACGGCCCTCCCCTCCCCCTCGGTTAGGGTCGTGATCACGGTGGCCGCACCCACGCCCCGGACACCCCGGCACCCAGTCGCGGTCCATTTCGTGGCCAGAACCGTCCACGGCGGGGCGTTTCCATAAATCTTGAGGGGGGATCTCTTGATGAGTACTACGCCGACGGCATTACCATCCGCCGACCAGGAAACGAGTAATTCAACGGAAGACAGTGCCGATTCGAGTCGTCTCGGCACTGGCCTGCGGCCTCGGCACATGACCATGCTTGCCCTCGGAGGGGTGATCGGAGGAGGTCTCTTCGTCGGTTCCGGTGCGGGTATCCGTGTTGCCGGGCCGGGCATTCTCCTTTCCTATCTGGTCGCCGCGGGGCTGGCCATCCTCATCATGCGCATGCTCGGTGAGCTGGCCGCTGCCATGCCATCCAGCGGCAGCTTTTCGGTGTACGCGGAGAAGGCGCTGGGCAACTGGGCGGGCTTCACGGTGGGATGGCTCTACTGGGGAGCGCTCTGCGTGGCGATCGCGGCCGAGGCGACGGCCGCGTCGAAGACCTTGAACGCATGGCTGCCGATGGTCCCCCAGTGGGCCTTCACCCTGGCCATCATGCTCCTTTTCACCGGCTTGAACCTCCTGGCCGTGAGCTCTTTCGGTGAGTTCGAGTTCTGGTTCGCCGGGCTCAAGGTCGCGGCGATCGTCATCTTTCTGGGACTCGGTGTGGCGGCCATCATCGGGGTCATGCCGGGCAGTTCGGCGCCCGGACTCACCAACCTCACGGGCCACGACGGGTTTCTGCCGCACGGCAGTACCGGGGTGATCGCCGGAGTTCTGGCCGTGCTGTTCTCCTTCGGTGGCCTGGAAGTGGTGACCATCGCGGCGGCCGAGTCCACCAATCCGTCCGGTTCGGTCGCGCGGGCCGTACGCAGCGCGGTGTTCCGGATCCTGGTGTTCTACGTCGGCAGCATCGCTGTCATCGTCACGCTGCTGCCGTGGGACTCCGCCGTGGTGGGGCGCAGCCCCTTTGTCGCGATGCTCGATCAGATCGGTGTGCCCGCAGCGGCCCACATCATGGATGTCGTCATTCTGGTGGCACTGCTGTCGTCGCTGAACGCCAGCATGTACGGCGCGTCGCGCATGATCTTCTCTCTGTCCAGTCGGCGCATCGCTCCGCCCGTGCTGACGAGGACGTCGGCCAGCGGCACCCCGCAACTGGCGGTCGCCGCCTCGGCAGGATTCGGTTTCTTCGCCGTGCTGCTCAACTACTGGTGGCCGGACACCGTTTTCGAGTATCTGCTGGAGTCGGCCGGCGGGGCGCTGCTCGTCGTATGGATGACGGTCGCCGTTTCGCAGGTGATATTGCGCAGGCGCCTGGAGCGGGAGTCACCGGAACTGCTCGTGGTCCGGATGTGGGGCTTTCCGTACCTGTCCTGGCTCGCGATAGCGGCCATGGGTGCGATCTTGCTGCTCATGTGCACTGACGCATCGGCGCGCACGCAACTCGTGGCAACCCTGAGCGCGACATTGGCACTTGTGGTGATCGCGTTCATCCGCGCTCTGCTGTCACGCCGGCGCGTTGCGTAGCCGCATCATCACGCCTTATCCACCACGTTCCATCAGAACTTGAAGGACGATACATGACGAACTCACTGTCAGGGGCGGCTGCCCAGCAGATACCCGGACGGTTCGGTCTCATCGGCGGCGTCGGCCCGGACGCCTCTTCCGACCTCTACTTGAGGGTCGTTGCCGCATACCAGTCGCGTCTGCGGGGCGCCTATCCGGACGTGGTGATGCACAGCGTTCCGCTCCCGGCCAGACTTGAGGAGGCTTTCGTCAGAGGCCACTTCGACACCGCGGAGGAGTCCGAGGTCGACCGTCTGCTGACCCAGTCGCTGGACGTGCTGGAAGCTTCCGGTGCCACGTGTGTGGGAATGGCGTGCAATACGCTGCACACCTATCTCAGGCCGTTGGTGCGGGAGCGTGACATCGCCCTTCTCGACATGGTCGAAGCGGCGCTGGGCCGCCTGCGCGATGCCGGGCACCGCCGTGTCCTCCTGCTCGCCACGGCGGCCACCGTCCGCTCCGGGCTGTACAGCGACTGCGCCGCCGATTTCGGCGTGGAGATCGTCGCTCCAGACGAGGCCGGCCAGAAGGTGGTACAGGCGGCCATCATGGATCTTCTCCGCTTCGTGGACCCCGCTGAACCGGCGGCCGCCATGCGGGAGTTCGCGGCCACGCTCCCGTCGGACATCGACGCCGTGCTGTACGGGTGCACGGATCTCACGGTGCTGCGCAACCATGACATCTTCTCGGTTCCCGTTGTGGACAGCCTGAGTTGTCTCACCGACGCCTGCGTGGACTTCCTGTCCCGCGATGGCGTGACGGCCGCGTCGTAGCCGGCCCTGACTGTTCAGCAGTATTGAGCGATCTGCTGCCGTGATGGCAGAAAGGCGCCCCGCCCCTGCGAGGATGCGAGCTCCGGCCCGTATCCGCCGCAGAGCCGGGGCGCTACTGGTTCGCGTCCGCAGGCCAGGCGCCCCCGAGGTGCCCGTGCAGCCACGCGGGAAAGTGTCCCAGACCCGGCAGGATCACCTGCGCCCCCGCCGAGCGCAGCGCCTCCGCGCCGCAGAAGCCGCTGACGACGCCCACGGCCAGCGCTCCGGCCGCCCGCGCGGCGTGCATGTCGCCGATGTGATCGCCCACATGGAACGCGGCACCGTAGTGGCGCAGGGCGACGCCCCTGCTCCCGGTCCACAGCGAGCCCTCGACGACATCGGCCGCGATCCGGAGATGGTCGAGATGGAGGAGGGCGTTGCGGGAGTGCCGCGCGGTGGTGACCAGCACCCTGCCGCCCATGGCCCGGGCGGCGGCGACGGCCTCGCGGGCGCCCGGCATGGCGGGCGAGAGCGTGACACCGTGCCGTGGACAGTCCGCCACACAGACGTCGCGCGCCCGGGTGACCTGGTCCTCCGGGAACCAGTTGCGCAACTCCTGTTCCATCGGCAGGTCGACACGGCTTACGGCCGTGTCGACGTCGATGTACACGCCGGTGGCCGCCGACAGGGCCCGGTAGGCGGCGCGGACGGCGGGACGGGTGTCGACGAGGGTGAGGTCGAGGTCGAAACCGATGGTGAAACGGTGGGGGGTGAAGTGGTTCATGCGGCACAGACCGTGAGCGAGGGCGGCCCGGCCCGGCCGCCCGAGGGGGATCCGGGAGGCGGGCCGGGCCGGTACGGCCGTACGGGCTCGGGGGTGGGCCCGCGGCGGCCGGTCGGGGGCCGGTGGGAGCGGTTCCCGCCGGCGGGTGTCAGCCCGTGATCCGATCGCTGCGGCGGCCGTACCGCCGTCTTCCGCATTCCGTCATGAGCGGATTCCTCCTCGACGCAGGGGGGAGCGGCGACCGGCCCGTGGGAGCCGGAAGGACGCCGTGCTGTGCGGAAGACACTGGCCCGAATTCCCGGCCAATTACACCAAGAATTGGTAAAGCCCGCCGTCGGCCATTCCCTTTGCGGGAAACCCGCGACGGCCTTGCGGGAAACCCACGACGGCCTTACGGAAAGCCCGCAACGACCTTTCTGTGTAAGGGACTTTGGTCCCTGGCCGACTCCGCCCCGGCATTGCATGATCGCCGCGCCGGAAAGGCATCCCCCACGAAAGGCACCACCCCCCATGAATTCACGCACCCGCCCGCGCACCCTGCGCGGCTGGGCAGCCGCGGCCGCCCTCCTGGTCCAGGCGACGGGCGTCACCGTCGCCACGGCCGGCCCGGCGGCCGCGTCCGACACTCCCGGCTCGTACACCAACTACGACTTCCCCCGCAGCACCACGGGCCTGTCGAACGTCACGTTCCGCACCACCGTCACCAAGGACCCGGGCCGGGCCGCCAACGTCTTCTGGAGCCACCAGTTCGGCTTCACCAAGGGCAACGGCGCCTACACCGGCATGCAGGCCAACGGCCCGGGCGAGAAGCGCACGTTCCTGTTCTCCGTATGGGACGCCACCGAGGCCAGGCCGGGGTCGCAGGGCAGCTACTGCGTCGACTTCGGCGGCGAGGGCGAGGGCAAGAGCTGCCGGATCAAGTACGACTGGCAGGAGGGCCACACCTACCGCACCCGGGTCGCCAACGAGGGCAACCGCTGGTTCGGCGTCACAGTGACCGACGAGACCACCGGCGGCTCGTTCAAGCTCGGCAGCATCCGTGCCGCCTCGGACAGGATCTCCCCCGACGGCATGGTCGACTGGACCGAGTACTTCGAGTGGAACGACTCCCGGGCCTCCTGCTACGACCAGCCGTACTCCCAGGCGCGGTTCGGCCCGCCCGAGGGGGACAACGGCAAGGTCAAGGCCAAGGTCTCCAGCACCAGCGCCAGCAACAGCTGCCCGGGCACGAGCCGCATCGACGTCACCAACGGCGGCAGCGTACAGAGCAACGCCGTGGGCAACTCGGTGCGCGGGCCGGTGACCGGCCCCGCCGGCAAGGTGATCGACGCCTCCGGCGGAGCGCGCGGCGGCACACCGGCCGTCCTCCGGCCGCCCACCGGCCGCGACAACCAGCAGTGGGTCCTCGGCAAGGACAAGGCCCTGCACCTCATGACGAGCGGTATGTGCCTGGACGTGGCGGAGAACGGGACCGGGAACGGCACCCCGGTCCTGGTCTACGACTGCAACGGCGGCGACAACCAGAAGTGGGTCAAGGACAACGGCCGCCTGCGCAACCCGGCCTCCAACCGCTGCCTGACCGCGCCCTCCACGGCCGACGGCACGCCACTGCGGATCCGCGACTGCACGAGCGCGAGCAACCAGAAGTGGACGATCCCGGCCACACCCTGACGGCCCCTGTCAGGCCCTGACCGGTCGGTGACGTCCACCGCCCTTGCCGCGCGCGCTCGTTGGCCACATGGTTGCCCAGCGCGCGTGGCGAAACCGGTGGACGCCGCCGGCCGGTCAGGTCCCTCCCGGGCTTGTCCGGGCCCGCCACCAGCGGTTGAGGGTGGTGGCGGGGGTGAGCCACGGCCGCGAAGGACGGGCCCCGAGCGATACCCTCGGCCCCAGTTCATAGGGAAGCTGCCGTTCCTCGATGATCAGGCCCTCAGCCGGGATGCCCGTCCCGGCGAGGGCCGTCTGCTTCCCGGGCACGTCACGCCCGTACGCACTCGCCGGGCAGGTAGCAGGGACGCGCGGCGCATGGCACGCACACGCCCATCCCGGACACACTCACGCGACGCCCGTCAGCCGCACTGCAGCGTCACCACCGCCCGGTCGAACCGCCGCTCCGCGAGATCCCGCGAACGGATCAGCCAGTACAGGGCGCCACAGTCGCCCCGGTGTATCTCCGTCATTTGCGGTGCGATGGCGAACGCGGTCCGCAGCGCCTCCTCCGACCCTCCCCGCACCGGGGTGCCCGGCCTCTCCAGTCGCTACCGTGTGATCGTGACCAGCTCCGCACTGCCCCTCTTGTTCCTCGACGTGGACGGCCCGCTCATCCCCTTCGGCGCCACACCGCAACAGCTGCCGCACGGTTACCCGACCTATCGGCCCGTACACGCCCGCCCGGCGGCGGAGGCGAACCCGTTGGTGGCCCGCATCAACCCGGCCCACGGCCCCCGCCTGCTGGCCCTGCCGTGCGAGCTGGTATGCCCGCGATGCCGTGGCAGCCGCTTCGTAGCCGACCCCGGCTGTTCAGCAATGCCGAAGCGGCGGCCCCCGGTACAACCGGGGGCCGCCGCAGGCACATGTGAGGTGGAAATCAGGAGGTCTGCTCGCCGCCACCCGGCTTCTGGAACAGGACCATCGTCGAGGACCCGAACGCCTCGGTGTCGGTGTGCGTGCTGTTCACCAGTCTGAAGCCGTGCCGGCTGATCTCCTCGACCAGGGCGTCACCCGACCGCTCCGAGAAGGGCAGTACCTCCAGGCCGACGTTCTTCTCGCCGCCTTCGACCCGGATCCTCCTGGTCATCACCCGGCCCGGCACGAAGTCGGCGGCGACCTCCTCGTAGTCCGGGACGGAGAAGAAACCCTTCCCCCATTCGCTCGCGCAGTGGTCCACGATGAAGTGCCCGCCGGGGCGAAGGATCTCGAAGACGCGGGAGATGTGGCGCGCTCGCTGCTCCTCGTCGACGAGCATGTGGAGGCAGCCCATGTTCATGGCGAGGTCGAAGCTGTTCTCGTCGAAGCCGCGCAGGTAGATGATGTCGCGCTCCACGAACCCCGAGGCATCCAGGTTCGCGGCAGCGGCCCGCTCACGCGCGCGGGCCAGAGCCGAGTGCGACACGTCGACCGAGACGACGTCGTGGCCCTGCGACAACAGGTAGAGGGAGTCGCGGCCTTCGCCGCATCCCAGGTCGATGATCCGCCCCGAGAAGACGTCCGGGCACTCCTGGATCATCTGCAGGAGCGAAGCGTTGGGCTCCGCCGACTCCCACAGGTGGGCGCCGTTCTCGTACACGGTCCGGTAGCGGTCCTCGTAGCCGTAGTAGTAGTCGCCGATCGATCCGGCGATGCTGCGTACGTCGTCGCTGGTGGGCGAGAACTCCACCGCGGAGGCGGTGACATCGGCGTCCGTTCCCGCCACCATGAGCTCGGTGTCGTCGAGAAGCCCGACCGCCAGAATGTACTGCGATTCGCCGCACTCGACCGCTTCACCGACCCCGAAGGGCGCGCAACACTCCCTGAGCGCGTCCAGCGTCAGCGCGGCGGCCTTCTCGCAGGTGAAGAGCGCTGCCCGGCCCCGGGTCACCTTGACGGCGAAGCCGGCCGGACTGTCCAGCTGCCACACGGTGTTCCGGTCCGCGAGCCCGACGGTGGTCAGCCGCAGTCCCTCGGTCGCGGTTTCGTCGAGAATCGCCTGGTAAAGACTCACTTCATTTCCCCCTGTGTGTGGTTCTCTGATGCACGCAGAGCCGCCAGTCGGTCTTCGTACTCCTGGAGTACGGGGCTCTGGTGCCGGAAAATCCTGCCGGAATCGCGAAGGCGCTGGGCGACTTCGTGGTTCCGCGAGCGCAGAGCGGCCTCGACCGCCGTGAGCTCGATGACATCGCGCTGGGCGTTGCTGCCGCCCATCAGGAACGAGCGGTGGTAGGACCTGGCCAGCCGGTCCGTGGCATCGGTGTAGTCACCGGCCGTGAAGGACCGGAAGCCGAGGAATATGTCGGCCATTTCCTCGGGGACCTCCTTGCCGCGCGCCAGGACCGCTTCCAGCAGGGAGTCGGCGCGGCCGTACTCCCCGGCCTGGCAGTAGGTGAGGTAGGCGTGGAAGTCGTTGAAGAGGTACCAGCTCTCCTCCAGGTAGGGCTCCCAGTCCTGGTAGAGCGACTGCCAGTAGGCGGAGAGGTCGAGCGACGGCTTGATCAGGGCGAGACGCCAGAGCAGCGTGACGGCGTCCAGGTCCTCGGTCGAGCGCGGTGACGTCTTCCTGCGGATGCCGAAGCGGTAGCAGGCCAGGACTTCCTGGATGTTGTCCGCGTAGAGCTCGAACAGCGCGTAGTGCCACCAGACGTGGATACGCATGGGAGTCGCGCCGTCCCGGCCGCGCATGTACTGCCGGATGTAGCGGGCCCCCTCCTCGTGGCGGCCTGTCTCGTAGAGACAGTGCACCATCGCGTGCATCGCGTAGATGTCGTCGGGGTTCAGTTCCAGTGCGACCCGGCAGCGTTCGATCGCCGTGGCGAACAGGCCGCTCTCTTCGAGTGCGAATCCGTGCAGGCCGTGCAGATAGCCGATGACCGGGTCACCGGCCGCGAAGAACTCGATGGCCTCCGCGATCGACGCCAGCATGTGCGGCGCGTCACCGATGTAGAAGTCCAGCATGTGCACGGCGAAGACCGACACGGCATCCCCTGGATACGTGTCGACGATGGTCTGGAAGCCGTTCCGGGCGGTGACGAGATCCCCGGCGGTCCAGAAATCGATGGCGGAGAGCATCGCCGTGGTCCGCGCCTCGGTCGGTGCGGTCTCCTTGAGGGAGGCGCAGATCGTCGCGGCCTCCATGACCGCCGGTCGCTCCATGGAGCACAGCAGGTCCACCGCGAGGATGAGCTGGAGTGCCACGGGTGGTGCGGACCTGGTGGAGCGACGACATCGTTCATGGTCCAGGGTCATGGAGAGCAATTGAACGATCGCGCTCTCGACGGACTCCATGTCCGAAGGCTGTCCGACAAGTTGCGGAACGCCTCGGGAATCAGTGGCTAACGTCATGTGGACACCTCGTTCGGTATGAGCTGACTGCTCTGGGCCTTACGAATTCGGTGGAACGCGAGAACGAACAACAGCGTCAGGGCGAAGGGGGCCAGCCAGATCTGGGAGGAGAAGAACCTTCCGCCCGCCAGGACCGCGGCCAGCAGGACGAGTGAACAGGCGTTGGCATTCGCCACGATCGCGCCGACCTGTCGCGGCGAGAAATTCGATGCCGCTTCCGCGCGAAGGATGACCCGCAGGGAGCCGAAGGCGCATCCAAGAGCGAAGACGGCGACCATCTGCGGCGCCCCGAATGCCGGGACGAAGAGCCAGATCGCTATCGCGGCGGCCACGGCGACGGCGGCTCCCGCCAGTACCCAGCGCATGCCCAGGCGTTCCGTGAGGCGGTGCAGGAAGGTCCCCGCGATCGCCATCCCGATGCCGAGAAGCATGTCCAGGACTCCGACGGTGAACATGCTTCCGCCGTGGGCGAGGGCCTGCAACGGCAGCATGAGGTTGAACGTTCCCAGGATGGGCCAGACGAGCATGAAGGCGAGGAGGTACAGCACCCTGAGACCGTCCGCGCTCTTCGGCCCGGCCTCCTTCTGCGTCTGCTCCGTGGCGGCCGCCGTACGGTGCGATCCCAGGCTCATGACCGCGACGACGGCGAACAGGACGGCGCAGACGACGAGCACCCACTCGGCCCGGATCACGCGGGTGAACAGCGGCGCGAACAGCGGGCCCACCATGAGCGCGACCTGGTTGACGGTCATGGTCAGCGAGCTGTGCTTGCGCAGGGTGGCATTGTCGAGCCCGGACGCCTCGTCGTTGAACCACACTTCCCAGCTCGATTCCAGGAAGAAGAAAAAGATCCACAGAACGAAGTTGAGGGCGACCACCGCCTGCACATGGTCGTAGCCGGCCGCGATCAGGATCAGGGTCAGGGAGACCCCGGCGAGCCCCGCGGCGGTCATCCTGGCCCCGCCGGCGATCGGAGTGAAGCGGATCAGCGGCGGAACGAAGACGGCCGGTATGAAGGAGAGCGTGGTCGAGATGGCGAGTGCGTCATAGCCTCCCCCTTGCGAGGAAGCGATGTGCCAGTTCAGGAGCAGCAGCACCACTCCGTTGAAGAATCGGTAGAGAGCGGAGTAGAGCGTGTACCGCTTCACTCGCCGGCCGTCTCTTCGGTCACGAAGATCTGGTCGGACAACTCCTTCGCCATGGTCACCGGCAGCGCGGTCTTCTCACGGAACAGCTCGTCCCATTCGAGTTCGACGAGGCCCTCCCTGGTGCTCCAGTTCTGGGCGGCCTGAGAGAAATCACCGCGCTTGGCGCTGATGTTGATGCTCCGCACCTCGGGCGGCAGCGGCTTCCCGTCGACGATGTCCTGGATCCGGCCGGGCGAGGCCTTGAGGAACGCGATGGCCGAGGTCCTGATGGGCTCCGCGCCGCCGACGACGTCGAAGAGGTCGGATCCGAGATACGAACCGACGTGCAGCCGATAGGGGTTGAGCCCGTAGGCCCGCTCGACCTGGTCCATGATCCCGTCGCCGCCCGGCCGGGCGGCCACCTCGATCACCCAGGCCGTACCGTCCGCGCCGAACTTGACCTCCACGTGGGCGAGACCCCGGTCGATGCCCAGCGCCGTACAGGCCCGTACGGCGAGGTCGGTCAGGACCGGGTCCCCTGTGCGGTGGCTCGGCACCAGGTGCGCGACCTCGGCGAACCAGGGGCGCGGGGAAAGGTACTTCTCGGTCACGGCGAGGACCTGCGCACGGCCGGCGCCGCAGAGGACCTCGACGGACACCTCGTCATCGGAATCGACGAACTGCTCGACAAGGTATTTGTCGCCGAGGATGTTGAACGACGATCCGTACCGCTCGATGACGGCCCTCGACTCCGCGAGACCGGCAATCGCCTCCTCGCGCGTGGTGGCCAGGACGACTCCGCCGCTGCCGCCGAAGTCGTACGGCTTGATGACCACGGGCAGCCCGATGGACTCGACGGCGTCGAGCAATTCCTCCTCGGACTGGACCAGTTGGGATCGCGGAGTCCGCACGCCGGCAGCCAGAAGAGTCTGCTTCATGGCGTACTTGTTCCGGGCGTTGGTCACCGCCGTGGCGTCCAGTCCGCCCAGCCCCAGGGTGCGGTTCACGGCGTTCGCCGAATCCACCGTCCAGTCGTTGAGCGGAACGACGATTCTGGGGTGCCAGCCGCGCGCGGCTTGCGCCCGGATGGCCCTCAGCAGGGATTCCGGGTCCTTGGGATCGGCTGCCAGCATGTTGTCGAACGTGCGGTTCAGCTTGCGTACGGGGTCTTCCGCAGCTGCCCAGACGGGGAGGTCGACGGCCTGTTTCGCCCCCGAGAAGGCCCGTTCGCGAAGATACTGGTCGGCCCCGAGCAGGAGTAAGTACTGTTTTTGCTGCATGGATGTACCCCCAGTTGCCAAGTGTCCCCGGCAGGCGCCGCGTTCTCGATATTTCTCGATACGGCCGCCGGGAATCGAGCGGGAAAGAATCAATTACATCCGCACGGATCTCCCGCTCCTTCGGCAAGATCATAACCACGCGTCTGTTGGCCGTGCCAGCCCCTGACGACAGCAATAGTGAGGGGTCAACCACACGCCCGCCCGGGCCACTTTCCTCCGGCGTTTCATCCCGCAATATGCGATTGGTATGGCTTTATGGGGTCACGCAGGGGAAGGCTGCTCACCGATGAGGCAGCACACCTTTCTCCCCTGAACCGATGAATTCCGTTGCACAGAATGGCTGTTGAACACATGGCGCACAGGGCACAACAAGGCATCACTGTCGAGCACTTGGAGGCACCGGCCGCCGCGCGGGCCGAGGAGGCGTTCCGCCGGATCTACGCCGAGGCGTTCGCCGAACCGCCCTACCGCGAGACCGAGGACGACGTCGCGGCGACGTTCCACCGCTTCCGGACGGCGGCCCGGGAGCGCTCCTTCCGGGCCGCCCTCGCCCGTACGCACACGGGCGAGCCCGTCGGCATGGCGCTCGGCCGCCTGCTGGCCGATGGCGGCCAACACGGCTTCGACCTCCTGGAGTTGGCCGTACGCGCACCCTGGCGCGGCCAGGGCATCGCCCGCCGCCTGCACGACGCGGTCGTCGAGAGCACCGGGGCCGAGTACGTACGGCTCAATGTGCACCCGGAAGCCGGGGCGGCGCAGGCCGCCTACCGGGCCTGGGGATACAGGAAGACCGGCCGGGCGCGCCCGGTGGACGGGGCGGAGCTGCACGACACGATGCTGCTCGTCATCCACAAGTGACCTGACGACGCCGGTGCGTTGAGGTCCGCGCGTCACCCCCTCCCCCGGCCCGCCCTCCGCCAGACCACCACCATCCCGATCGCCAGGACGGCCAGGGCCACGACCACGATGACGCCCTTGACGACGTAGTCCATCAGCAAGTGATGCAGGAGCGAGGACGAGTCCGCCGCCGCGACGGTACGGCCGCTCACCGCCGGCCGTCCCCTCGCCGCGACCGGGAGGAATCGCCCTCCAGCCGCCGGGCGGCGGCCCGCGCCGCGGCCCGTACGGCCGGGTCCGCGTAGCGGCGGGCCCGGTCGAGCCCGCCCCGGCGTTTCAGGGTCACGGCGACCGCGAAGGCCACCAGGGCCAGCACCACGATGCCGCCCGCGACCAGGCCGAACCGGAGAAGCATGAGATCGAGATAGCGCTCCACACGAGCCTCCCACCGTTATTTATCACGTGTGTGACACAAACAATTTATCACGGCCGTGATACAACAGGGGCATGCCGAAACTCGTCGACCCCGATGCCCGCCGCCGCGACGTCGTCGACGCCCTCTTCCGGGTCGTCGTGCGCGACGGTCTGCAACGGGCCTCCCTGCGCTCCGTCGCCGACGAAGCCGGGCTCAACATCGGTTCCCTGCGGCACTACTTCGCGAGCCAGCAGGAGTTGATGAACTTCGCGATGCAGTCGATGCTCGACCGCCTCGAAGCCCGGCTGAACCGGCGCCTGGAGCACATCGGCGACCTGGCCGGGCACCACCGCGCGAACCGGCTGCGCCTGGCGGCCGACTTCCTGGCCGAGCTGCTGCCCCTGGACGAGCAGCGGCGCGCGGAGGTCACCGTCTTCCACGACTTCACCGCGGCCGCCCGCACCAACCCGGCCTTCCGGCGCCTCTCACACCGCACCGCGCAGGCCACCAGACGGCTCACCCGCCGCGTCCTGGAGCGCCTCGACGCGACCGAAACCCTGCGCCCCGGGCGGGATCTGGACCTGGAGGCCGAACGCCTGGCGGCACTGCTCGACGGACTCGGCCTCACCGCCGTGCTGCACCCCGATCTCGTCAGCTCCCGGAACTGCGCCGAGGTGCTGCGCGCCCACCTGGACGAACTCTGCGGCCTCGACTGACGGGGGAGCACGCCGCCCACGAGCCTGTGGATGAAGGGGAGTTGAAAGGGCCGCGTGCCATAGACTGCGACCCAGTCATCGGGAAGCTACCGTTCCACGGTGATCAGGCCCTCGGCCGGGATGCCCGTCCCGACGAGGGCCGTCCCGCATGACGCCCCGGCGCCATGGCGCTGCCCGGGTGCTGGCCCTTCCTTCCCCCACCCGCCCCGCCTCTGCCACCATCACCCCCCATGACCGCCCACCCCTCCCCCGCCTACACCCAGATCACCCACCCCCACCACCTCTCCCCCGCCCTCCGCGCCCAGTTGATCGGCTGCTGGGTCGCCGTCAGCAACGCCGGCGGCGCCGTCGTCTCCGACCGTTTCCCGCCCCCGCCCGTCGTCTTCGCGGATGTCGTGCCCGCCGCAGACCACCTCGTCGCCGGGCTCGCCCCCGACCGCAGCCGGCTGCTGCTGGCCACCGTCGGGGAGGCGCTCGCGGGCTGGCTGGTCGTGCACCGGTCGGCGCATCCGTTCATCGCGCACTGGGGGACGCTCAACCACATCCAGACGCACCCCGCCCACCGTCACCGGGGCATCGGTGCCGGACTGGTGCGCCGCGTCGCCCGGCTCGCCCGGGACGAGATGGGTCTGGAACAACTGCACGTGGCCGTACGGGCCGGGCTCGGGCTGGAGGACTTCTACCGGCGGCTGGGCTGGAAGGAGACCGGACGGCGGCCCGGAGCGCTGCGCGTCGCGCCCGGGGACGACCGGGACGAGATCCTCATGATGATCACGCTGTGAAAACCTCGGCAATACCCCTGCCCGCGCCCGCCCCCCGCGCGTAAACCGCGCACTTCTGGAAAGGAACCGTAACGTTTCGACGCTGACAAGCGGTCCGCCGTCACCCCGTACAGGGGACGCTGGGAGGGACACCCGGGATGCACGAGGACCCGTTATATCTGGAGCCGCGGCTGGAACGGCCGTTGGCCGCGCTGCTGGGTGAACGCGCATTCCTGCACACGCTCGTCGGCGCTCTCGGATCGCCGCTGGCCGTCCTGATACCCGGTCAACTCGGCGAGAACGTCGGGCGTTTCCGCGCCGTGTACGGACGCCACCGGCTGACGGGCCGTGTCCTCCTCGCCCACAAGGCGAACGGTGCCCACTGCCTGGTCCGGCACCTCGCCGCCACCGACGCCGCCCTCGACGCCGCCTCCCTGCGCGAGCTCCAGCACGCGCTCGGCTCCGGCTTCGCCCCGGACCGTCTCCTGTGCACCGGCCCCAAGGACCCCGAGTTCCTCTGGCTCGCCGCGCGCACCGGGACCACCGTCCATCTCGACAGCCGGGGCGAGCTGGAGCAACTCACCGCGCTCGTCCGGGAGTACGGCCTGCCCCGGGTCCCCGTCCTGCTGCGGCTCTCCGGCTTCGAGTCCCCCGGGGTGCGCGTACGCTCCCGGCCGAGCCGCTTCGGTACGTACCCCAAGGAGCTGGACGCCCTCCTCGACTCGCTCGAACGCCACCGCGACACCGTCGAGCCCATCGGCACCGCCTACCACCTCGACACCACCAGCCTCGACGAGAAGGCCGTGGCCCTCGAAGGCTGTCTGCTGGCGCTGGACGCCCTGCGGCAGCGCGGATTCCAGCCCCGGGCCGTGGACATCGGCGGCGGCTTCGGCGTCAACTACCTTGCGCACGGCGCCCAGTGGGAGCGCTACACCAGCGCGCTGGCCGAGGCCGTCCTCGGCCGCGGGCAGCCGCTCACCCGGGGAGGCCACGGCTACGGGCTGCGTACGGAGAACGGGGTGCTGCGCGGCACCCTCGGGCTCTACCCCTGCCACCGACCCGTCGCCGGGCCCGCCTATCTGGACGAACTCCTCGCGCGGCCCGCCCCCTTGCTGGGCCGGCCGCTCGGCACCCTGCTGCTGGACAGCCTGTGCGAGCTGTGGACCGAGCCGGGCCGGGCCCTGCTGGACCAGTGCGGGCTCACGCTCGCGCGCGTCCTGGACGTCCGTACCCCTGACACGGGGCCGCCCCTGGTCCGGCTCGCGGCGAAGGCGAGCGACATCGGGCTGGAGGAGCACGGCGTGCTCATGGATCCGGTGCTGGTCCCCCAGGGCGACGGACCGGCCGCCGGGGCACCGGCAGGTGTGCACCTCGTCGGCAGCCTCTGTCTGGAGAGCGACCTCATCACCCGCAGGACCGTCTTCCTGCCCCGGCTCCCCCGCCCCGGGGACCTTCTCGCCTTCGCCAACACGGCGGGATACTGCATGGACTTCCACGCCACCCGCGCCCAGGGGCAGCCGCCCGCGCGCAAGGTCGCCGTGCGGCGCTCCGGCGCGGGCGGCTGGAGCTGGTGTCTCGACGAGAAGTACTGGCCGGTCACGCGTCCGGAGGTGCAGCGGACATGAGGTACGACAGCATCACCGAGGCCATCGGCGACACCCCGCTGGTCCGCATCGACCCTTCCGTGCACGGGCTGCGCAACGTCGACCTGTACGCGAAGCTGGAGATGCTCAACCCCTTCGGTTCGGTCAAGGACCGCGCGGCCTGGCACATGGCCCGGCCCGGTCTGCCGGAGGCCGTACGGCGCGGCGAGACCGTCGTGGAGCTGTCCAGCGGCAACACCGCCAAGGCGCTGGCCCTCATCGCGGGGCTGCACGGGCTGCCGTTCAAGAGCGTCACCAACCGGATGCGGGTGCCGGAGATCAAGGACCTGCTCCTGCTGCTGGGGGCCGAGATCGAGGAACTGCCCGGGCAGAGCGAGTGTCTGGACCCGATGCTCACCGAGGACCCGCTGACCCTCTTCCACCAGGAGCTCACCCGGCCGGGCAGCGCCCATCTGCACACCGACCAGTACTTCAACGCCCGTAACACCCAGGCGCACGCGGAGGGCACCGGGCCGGAGATCGTGGCGGACCTCCAGGGGCGGGCCCCGGACTGGTTCGTGGCGTGCGTGGGCACCGCCGGGTCCTCCACCGGGGTGGCCGCGGTGCTGCGCGAGCACAACCCGGACGTGCGCGTCGTCGGGCTCGTCGCCCGCAAGTCCGAGTTCATCCCCGGCATCCGCAACATCGACGAGGTGCACGAGGTGGGGCTGTTCGACCCCGGCACCTACGACACCATCGAGGCCGTCGGCACCGACGAGGCCATCGACGGCATGCTCGTCCTCGCCCGCCGCTGCGGCATCCTCGCCGGACCCACGGGCGGGGCCGCGTACACGGGCACGGTGCGGCAACTGAGGGCCGTACAGGAGGAGTTGCCGGAGCCGACCACCGCCGTCTTCATCGTCTGCGACCGGGGGGAGAGCTACACCGGGTACGTCCGCCGGCACCGCCCCGAGCTCTTCGACCGGCCGCCCGTGAAGAACTCGGTGGCGACCCTGACCGACACCGAGGTGGAGTCCGCGCCGAGCATCACGCCCCGGGCGGCCCGGGAGTGGCTGGCCACGGCCCGGCCTCTGGTGATCGACCTGCGCAGCCCGTTCGCGTACGCGGCGCTGCACATCGAGGGCTCGCTCAACATCGTGGACGAGCTCTTCGGCGAACTCCTGCGGGGCGGGCTGCCGTTCGGCAAGCGGCAGCCGGTGCTGCTCGCGTGCCCGGTCGGCGACCAGTCGGCCCGGTACGCCGCGCTGCTCACCCGCATGGGCCACCCCGACGCGCGGAGCCTGGCCGGCGGCATCATCGCCTGGCGCGACGCGGGCGCCCCGCTGGTGCGGGACTGACATGGCCGGGCCGCTGGAGGAACTCGCCGCGTGGCAACGGCCGTTGCGCGCCCAGTTCCCGATCATCACGGCGCATCCGGGGCTGGTCTTCCTGGACAGCGCGGCCACCTCGCAGAAGCCGCGGGCGGTCCTGGACGCCGCCTGGTCCTACCTCACCTCCTCCAACGCCAACGCGGGCCGGGGCACCTACCCGTGGGCCAACACCACGACGGCGCTGGTGGAGCGGACCCGGGAGCGGATCAAGGAGTTCCTCGGCGATCCGGCGCCCGGGCGGTCGGCCGTGCACTTCACCGGTGGCACCACCGAGGGGCTGCGGACGATCGCCCGCGACTGGCTGCCGGGCCTGCTCGCCGACGGCGACGAGATCGTCGTCCCGTTCACCGACCACCAGGCCAACCTCGCGCCGTGGCTGGAGGCCCGGGATCTGCTGGCGCGTCAGGGCGTGCGGGTGACGGTCCGTGCGCTGCCGTGCCAGGCCGGGTCCGGTGACTACGATGCGCGGCGGCTCGGCGAACTCGTCGGCCCCCGCACCCGCTTCGTCGCCGTCACGCACGTGCACCACGTCTACGGCGCCGACATGAACGTCCACCGCGTGCGGCGCGCGGTCGGCCCCGAGGTGCCGATCTGTCTGGACGCCGCGCAGAGCGTCGGCCACCTTCCGGTCTCGCTCGCCGAACTCGACGTGGACTTCCTGGTGTTCTCCGGGCACAAGACGCTCGCCCTGCCGGGCACGGGCGCCGTGTGGGCCCGGCAGCAGCGCGGGCCGGCCTTCCGGCCCGGCGGCTGGGACGGCACCCCCAACACCGTCGGCATCGCGAGTCTCGAAGCGGCGCTGGACTGGCTCCAGGAGGCCGGCCCCGACCGCGTCGAGCAGTGGTGCACCGCGCTGGGGGCCCGGCTGACCGACGGGCTGAGCGGGCTGGACGCCTACGAGGTCCTGGGCTGCCGGGCCAGTCTCCCCGCGGGCTCCACGGTGCAGCGGCGCACGAGCATCGTCACCTTCCGGCACCGCGAGATCGGCTCGAACGATCTCGGCTTCATCCTTTTCAGCTACGGCTTCATGGTGCGCTGCGACAGCCACTGCCAGGCCGGGGCGAGCGAGAAGGACAGCTCCGTACGGGTCAGCCTGCACGTCCACAACACCCCCGAGGAGATCGACGCGTTGCTCTCCGTCCTCGCCAGTCTGCAATGATTTTCAACTGGCGGTGCGGGGCCGTCCGCCGGACGGCGAGGGAGGTGCGACGGGATGGCCTTGAGCGCGGCGACCGCGGCGCGGTGGGTCGAGCGCTGGGAGTGCCAGCAGCAGCGGTACGCGGTCGACCGCGAGGAGCGGTTCACCGTGATCGCCGACGTGGTCGAGTACGTGACGGCCGGCCGCACGAGCCCCCTGATCGTCGATCTGGGCTGCGGGCCCGGCTCCCTGGTGGCGCGGCTGGCGGGCCGGCTGCCGGACGCCGAACTGCTGGCCGTGGACGCCGATCCGCTGCTGCTGGAGCTGGGCCGCACCCACTACGCGCACGCCGCCCGCTACGTCGAGGCCGTCATCGGGGCGCCCGGCTGGCTCGACCGGCTCGCCCTGGACCGCCCGCTGGACGCGGCCGTCTCCACGACGGCCCTGCACTATCTGGGCGAACCCGCCCTGCGCCGGGTCTACGGCCAGCTCGCCGCCCGGCTGCGGCCCGGCGGCGTCCTCATCAACGGCGACCACCTCCACCAGGGCACCCCGCGGCTCTCCGACATCGCGGCCGCCGTCGGCCGCCGCCGCGCCGAGCGGCTGCGGGCCTACCGGCACGAGGACTGGGACTCCTGGTGGGCGGCGGTCGCCTGCGACCCGGAGCTGACCGCCCTGCTCGCCGCCCGCCGCCGCTGCTCCCTGCCGGCGGGCGAGGACTGCCATCCGACGCTGACCGAGCACACGGCGCTGCTGCGCGCGGCGGGCTTCCAACACGTGGGCCCGGTCTGGCAGTTCGGCAACAGCCACGTCCTGGTCGCGGTGCGTTAGCGGGACTTCGTCGGGCGTGCCGGTCCGGCCTGTCCGCCGGCCGCCCAGACGAGCAGGCCGCAGGCCGCGAAGCCGGCGCCGAGGAGGCTGGAGCCCGCCCAGCCGTGCGCGGCGTGGACGGCGGTGGTCGCGGCCGCGCCGAGCGCGGAGCCGAGCGAGTAGAAGACCATGTAGCCGCCGATGACGCTGCTGAGGCGCTCGGGGTGCGCGGAGGTGAGCATGTGCTGGTTGCTCACGTGCACGGCCTGGACCGCGAAGTCGAGGGCGACGATGCCGATGACGAGGAGCCACAGCGCCCACGTCAGCTGCCCGATCGCCGCCCACGAGGCGATCAGCAGGACGAGCGCAAAGCCGCTGACCGGGGCCGCCCGTCCCGCGTCCGCCCACCGGCCGGCGCGTGCCGCGCCCAGCGCACCGGCGAGACCGGCGATGCCGAAGAGACCGATCTGGCTCTCGGTCAGGTGCCACGGCGCGTCCGCCAGCGGCAGGGCCACGCCGCTCCACAGCGTCCCGAACGACGCGAACAGGAAGAACGTGACGATCCCTCGCGTCAGGAAGAGGCGCTCCGTGAACAGTCCGCCGAGCGAGCCGAGGGTGTGCCGGTAGCCCGGAGCGGGGTGTCCCCCGGGCCGCTCGTCCGGCGGCAGTACGGCGAGGACGAGGGCCGCGAGCCCGACGGACAGGGCCGCGAGCACGGCGTAGACGCTCCGCCAGCTCCACACGTCGGCGAGGGCGCCGGTGACGACGCGCGCGCCGAGGATGCCGATCACGACACCCGAGGTCACGACACCGATGGTCCGTCCGCGTTCGGCGGGCGGCGAGACCGACGCGGCGTAGGCCACCGTGGTCTGCACCACGACCGCGAACACCCCGGCCACCGCGAGCCCCAGGAACGCCGTCCACGCAGCCGATGCGACGGCTGTCAGCGCCGTGCCCGCCGCTGTGGCCGCCAGGTGCACGGCGATGAGCCGGCGTCTGTCGGCCACCACGTCACCGAGCGGCACCAGCAGCAACAGGCCCGCGATGTAGCCGAACTGGCCGGTCGAGACGATCCATCCGGAGAGGTCCGGCGACAGGCCGAGGTCGTGTCCCATGGGCTCCAGCACCGGCTGCGCGGCATAGATGCTCGCCACCGCGACCCCGCACACCACCGCGAGCAGCAGACGCCGCCACCCGTTCATCACGCCCCACCCCAAATCAGTAGCAGATCGCAACCGTTTTGACGCTACGGCATGATGGTTTCAATCCGCAACCCATCGGGAGGTGTCAATGCCGCGTTCCACCGCGAGCGCCCCGAACTCCGAATGGACCGACCCCGACTGCCCCGTCGCCCGTACGCTCGACCTCGTCGGCGACCGGTGGAGCCTGCTCGTCGTGCGCGACGCGATGGACGGGGCACGGTCGTTCACCGAGTTCCGGCGACGCACCGGCATCGCCCGCAACATCCTCACGGACCGGCTCCGCAAGCTCACCGCTCACGGGCTCCTCGCCCAGCGCACCGCACCCTCGGGCCGCCGCCAGGAATACGTGCTCACCGACGCGGGCCGCGACCTCTTCGCGGTCATCCTCACCCTGCGCCAGTGGGGGGAGCGGCACGCCTTCTCCCCCGGCGAGGCCCACTCCACCCTGGTCGACCGGCACGGCACCCCCGTGCCCGCCGTCGCACCGGCCGGCGCCGACGGCACCCTCCTCGACGCCGACTCCACCCACGTCCAAAGACCCCTGTAGAACCGGGAAATCCAGGAAATCCGGGAAATCCTCCGGGAGAAAAGCAATCGGCCACGGTGCGCAGAGCTGCGCACCGTGGCCGATGTGGGGCCGGGTGACCGGGGGTCAGATGAGGCCGAGGCCGCGGACGGCCTCGCGCTCCTCCACCAGCTCCTGGACGGAGGCGTCGATACGGGTACGCGAGAACTCGTTGATCTCCAGACCCTTCACGATCTCGTACTTCCCGTCCTTGACGGTGACCGGGAAGGAGGAGATGAGGCCCTCGGGCACCCCGTAGGAGCCGTCGGAGGGGATGCCCATGGAGGTCCAGTCGCCCTCGGCGGTGCCGTTGACCCAGGTGTGGACGTGGTCGATGGCGGCGTTCGCGGCGGAGGCGGCCGAGGAGGCGCCGCGGGCCTCGATGATGGCGGCGCCGCGCTTGGCGACGGTCGGGATGAAGGTGTCGGCCAGCCACGCCTCGTCGTTCACCGTCTCGGCGGCGTTCTTGCCGGCGACCTCCGCGTGGAAGATGTCCGGGTACTGGGTCGCGGAGTGGTTGCCCCAGATCGTCAGCCTGCGGATCTCGGAGACGGCCACGCCGGTCTTCCGCGCGAGCTGCGAGACGGCGCGGTTGTGGTCGAGGCGGGTCATCGCGGTGAAGCGCTCGCGCGGCACGTCCGGCGCGGCGGCCTGGGCGATCAGGGCGTTGGTGTTGGCCGGGTTGCCGACCACCAGGACCTTGATGTCGTCAGCGGCGTGGTCGTTGATGGCCCTGCCCTGCGGCTTGAAGATGCCGCCGTTGGCCTCCAGCAGGTCACCGCGCTCCATGCCCTTGGTGCGGGGACGGGCACCCACCAGCAGCGCGACGTTCGCGCCCGCGAAGGCCACGTTGGGGTCGTCGGTGATGTCGATGCCGCGCAGCAGCGGGAACGCGCAGTCGTCGAGCTCCATCGCCGTGCCCTCGGCGGCCTTCAGCCCCTGCGGGATCTCCAGGAGCCGCAGCTTGACCGGCACGTCCGCGCCGAGGAGCTGACCGGAGGCGATGCGGAAGAGCAGCGCGTAGCCGATCTGACCGGCAGCGCCGGTGACGGTGACATTGACGGGAGTGCGGGTCATGGCGATCTCCTGCTGCGAACCGGTGTGGGTGTCCCTGCCCAGAGTGGGGATCTCCGCCGGTGTGCTGGAGACCCGGCGTCAGGCTATCCGACCGCGCTCCGCGTGAGCGGCCGCCCCCGTGTGGGACGCCTCACCGTCGGCCCGCCACGGGGTACGCGCCGTGCGCGCGGGACGCCCGGGGTGTAAGGGTGCGCCGGTACGCCCGGGGCTTCCGCGCCCAACGGGCCGGTACGGGCCTCCTGGGGCAGCCAACTCCCGTGCCGGCCCGGCGGGATGCCCCGGAACGCACCCCTCCCGCCCGGCTCACGGACCCCGCCCGATACCCGCCCGATAACGCCTCGGCAAAGCCTTGCATGCCGCCCCGGATCGCGGGCAAACGGTCCCCACCACCCCCCACGGGTGCACCACCGGGCGGCTGTTCGCGTTCCCCCTCCACCGTGCGAGCAGCCGCCCCCGGTGGGTACCGCCGCGCTCATCCCGCCGCCGTGCAGCCCTTCACGCCCGACGTCAGCGTCGCGCACGCCTTCGCCTCGCCGGGGCCGGCGACCGCGACCATGGGGGTGTAACCGTCGGCCGCGCGGGCCACCTTGCCGGACTCGGTACGGGCCGGCTCACCGGCCTTCGCGACGGCGCTTATCCGCACGGTGTCCCCCGGGACGGCCTTCGTTATCCGCGCCCAGGCCGCCCCGCACACGGCGCTGTAGCGGACCTCTATGCGGGCCGTGCCCACCGTGGCGGTCCGCGCCGTCGACGCCTGCGCGCCGCAGCCCGTCGTCTGCGGGTCCCTGCCCGTGCAGGCGGCGCCGGCGCAGCGGGCGTCGGCCGGGGCGGCCGACGCGCTCGCGGCGGAGGAGGACGGTCCGGGGCCGGATGCGGGCGGGGCGGCCGGCTGCGGGGCCGCGCCCGGCGAGGAGTCGTCATCGCCCGAGCCGAGCAGCAGCACCGCCGCGAGGATCACCAGCGCGGCACCCACGGCGCTCAGGACGAACAGGGTGATACGGCTGCGCGAGGTGTGTCCCCGCTCGTCGGGGATGGCGCGGTCGCGGAGATCGGGCGACTGCGCCGGGCCTCTGGGCACCAGGGCCCCCGCCTGCGCCCCCGCTGCCCCGGGCCGCTCCGCCGCCCGTATCTCCTCGGTGTCCGCGTGCGTGCGCGGGGCCCCGGGGTGCGGCGCGGCCGTCACCGGCTCCCGGGGGGCGGGCGCGCGGACGACCCCCAGCGCGGCCCGCGCCTCGGCGACCCGGACCGACTCCATCGTCACGTCGTGCCGCAGTTCCGAGCGGCTCCAGGCCCGTTCGGCCAGCTCCCACAAGGTGCCGAGGTGACCGACGTCGGTGCCGGTCACCTCGGCCAGGGCCTCCGCCGCACCCAGCGGCGGCAGCAGTCTGCCGCCCAGATAGCGCTCCCACGAGGTCTTGCTGTAGCCGGTGCGGTCCGCGACGGCGCCCAGGCTCAGGCCACTGCCCTCGACGATCCTGCGCAGCTGTTCGGTGAACTCGCGGACCTCCGGGTCGAGTTCGTCCGGTAGCGCCCTCCAGCGAGAACGAGGCATTGCACTCCCCTGTCCCCCGATACGTGCGGTGGTCTGCCCGTGCCGTGTTGCCGTGCCGCCGGGCGCCCCTTCCCGCAGCCCGGTGCTACCCAGAAGGGATGCCCCACCCCAGCATGGCAGTTCCCGGTGACGGGGCGCACGGTGGCATTGGGGTCGATCGCCGATCAGTATGCGCCCTGGTCACTTCCGGCGCACTCCCCGATACCGGATGGTGACCCGGCCCCGCTTCCCCGCGCCCTCAGACCGAGGCCGCCCGCTTCCTGCCCAGGTTCTCGTCCACGGCCGCGAGGAACTGCTCGGTCGTCAGCCAGGACCGGTCGGGGCCGGTCAACTGCGCCAGGTCCCTGGTCATTTGACCGCCCTCGACGGTCTCGACGCAGGTCTGCTCAAGTGTGCGCGCGAAAGCGGTGACCTCCGGAGTGCCGTCGAGGGCGCCCCGGTGCGCGAGCGCGCGCGTCCAGGCGAACAGTGATCCGACCGGGTCGGTGGCGGCGGCCCCGCCCTGCTGGTATTGGCGGTAGTGCCGGGTGACCGTGCCGTGCCCGGCCTCCGCGAGGAGGGTGCGGCCGTCGGCCGTCAGCAGGACCGAGGTCATCAGGCCCGGCGAGCCGAAACCCTGCGCGACGATGCCCGAGAAGACGTCGGCGTCGTGGCTCCTGCAGGCCCACACGAAGCCGCCGGGCCGCTTGAACACCTCCCGCGCCATGGCGTCGGCGCCGCAGTGCTCGTAGACCAGCCCGGCCCGCTCGAAGTCCGCCTGGAACTCGGCGTCGTAGACCTCCTGGAAGAGCGCCTTGCAGCGGCCGTCGTACTTCTTGAGGGAGACGTTCTTCGTGGAGAGGTGGACCGGGCAGCCGCGTTCCAGCCCGTAGCGGAAGGCCGTGCGCGCGAAATCGCGGACCGAGGCGTCCAGGTCGTACGTCGCGAGGGCGACGCCGGGGCCCGGGAAGTCGTACACCTCCAGTTCGACGGGCTCCGCGCCGTCCTTGGGGGTGAACGCCAGGGTCAGCGTGCCCTCTCCTGGCACCCGCAGCTCCGTCGCGCGGTCGCCGCAGGCGTGCCGGGCGATGACGACCGGTTCGGTCCAGCCGGGGACCGGGCGCGGCAGACCGGGGACGACGACCGGCTCGCGGAAGAGCACGCCGCCGAGGATCCCGCGGATCGTGAGGTTCGGCGAACGGTACATCGCCTTGAGGCCGAACTCCTCGACCCGGGCCTCGTCCGGCGTGATCGTCGGGCACTTCACGCCGGCGCCGCGTCTGCCGACGGCGTGCGCGGCGTCGACCGTGACCCGGTCGCCGGTGGCGTCCCGGTTCTCGATCCCGAGGTCGAAGTACTCCAGCTCGACGTCGAGATACGGCAGGATGAGCGTCTCCTTGACGGCCCGCCAGACGATGCGGGCCATCTCGTCGCCGTCGAGCTCGACGACGGGCGCGGCTACCGTGATCCTGTTGGTCTTGGCCATGGCGTGGTACGTCCCTCTCGCGCGCGGGGCAGGACGGGAACTCTCGCCCTCAACATAGCCCCGGCCCACGCCGCCGGCCGTGAGTGACGTACGGGCCGTACGGGCCCCGGCGGGGGCGGCTGCCGGGGCACGTCCGTCCCCTCCGGCGCCGCCCCGGCTACCGGCCCACGCCGAAGTGCAGGACCTCGTCCAGGAACGGCAGCTTCAGCCAGGGGTGCGGCTGCGTCATCAGCGACAGCAGCACGATGGCCGCGCCCAGCCCGCCGTACGTGATCACGTCGGTGAACCGGGAACGGACGGCCAGCATGCCCACCGACGGCAGCGCCCAGCGCAGCACCGCGGCCCCGACGAGCGCGAGCCCGATGATCAGCGTCCCGGCGCGGGGGGCGCCGAGAGCGACGGTCAGCAGCCCCGCGCCGGTCACCGCGAGCACGGTCAGCAACGGCCACTGCCGGGCCGGCGCCGGGGCACCCCCGGGCGCCGCCCGCCCGCCGCCCTCGGGCCGCGCGGTGTCCTGGGTGAACTTCGGGGGCCGCCGCGACCTCGCGGAGCGGGCCTCCCGGGCGTTCCGGGGCTCCCCGGAACCGGGCGCCCGGCCGGCGGAGGCCTTCGGGGAGGCCGGCTCTCCGCGCGAGCCCTTGCCGGAAGCCTGCCGCCGCGCGGAGGCGTCCCCGGACGAGCCTGCCGTGCCCATACCCGCGCCCGCGCCCCGGGAGGGCTTCTCAGGGCCGCCGACGGGCTCCGCGGCCGCGCCCGGCTTCCGCCCCGGCCCCTCGCCGGACGGCGAAGTACGGCCGGCGGCCGTACCGTTGCCGGACGGCCGCTCGCCCGACGCGCCCCCGCCCGAAGGCGAGCCCGCGCCCGATTCAGCCCGCATCGCCGATTCCGGCGGCGCGCTCCGCGGCCTCGACGACATTGACGAGCAGCAGGGCCCGCGTCATCGGGCCGACGCCGCCCGGGTTCGGGGAGATCCAGGCGGCCACCTCGGCGACGCCCGGGTGCACATCGCCGACGATCTTGCCGTTCTCGTCGCGCGAGACGCCCACGTCCAGTACGGCCGCGCCCGGCTTGACGTCCTCCGGCTTGACCAGGTGCGGCACGCCCGCGGCGGCGACGACGATGTCGGCCTGGCGCAGCTGCGCCGACAGGTCCCGGGTGCCGGTGTGGCACAGCGTCACGGTCGCGTTCTCCGACTTGCGGGTCAGCAGCAGACCGATCGAACGGCCCACGGTCACCCCGCGCCCGACGACCACGACGTGCGCCCCGTTGATCTCCACGTCGTGGCGGCGCAGCAGCTCGATGATGCCGTGCGGGGTGCACGGCAGCGGGGCGGGCTCGTTGAGCACGAGCCGGCCCAGGCTCATCGGGTGCAGGCCGTCCGCGTCCTTCGCGGGGTCCATCAGCTGCAGCACACGGTTGGTGTCGATGCCCTTGGGGAGCGGGAGTTGGACGATGTAACCGGTGCACTCGGGGTTGTCGTTCAGCTCGCGGACGACCGCCTCGATCTCCTCCTGCGTGGCGGTGCCGGGCAGTTCACGCTGGATCGAGGCGATGCCGACCTCGGCGCAGTCGCGGTGCTTGCCCGCGACGTACCACTTGCTGCCGGGGTCGTCGCCGACGAGGAGGGTGCCCAGGCCGGGCCGGACCCCCTTCGCCTTCAGCGCCTCCACACGGGCGGTGAGTTCGGACTTGATCGCTGCGGCGGTGGCCTTGCCATCGAGAATCTGGGCGGTCATACCCCCATCCTCCCGGATCCGGCGGCCAGGGTTCCAATCCGGGAGGATCCACGCGCCCTTATGCATCGCTCACAGAGGTATCAGCTGGACAAAAACGGAAGGCCCGATCACGATGATCCGCGTGCCGCGGGCGAAGCGGGGGGCGAGCCGCCGACACCACTGCTCCTCCGGACGTCCGCGTCGTCCCCGCACGTCATCAACGGAGGAACTCCCACAACCATGAGCTTCGGCGACCAGAACAACCCCTACGGGCAGCCCCAGCAGCCCGCTCCCGGCTACGGCTACCCGCAGCAGGGCGCCGCCCCGGGCCAGCCGTACGCCCCCTACCCGCAGGCCCAGGCCGGCTACCACGCCCCCTACGGCGCACCGCTCGCGCCGCTGGAGATGCCGGGCTCCGCGAAGACGGCCCGCGTCATGCTGTACGTCATCGCCGGTCTGCACGTGATCATCGCAGGTCTGTGCTTCTCGATGGTCGCGGTCTTCAAAAAGGCCGCGGAGGAGACCAACGGCGAGACGTTCACCAACCGGAACGGTGAGACGGTCGACGCGGACACAATCTTCAACACCAGCAAGGGCGTCGTGGGCTTCCTCGCCGTACTGGCCCTGGTCTTCGCCGTCCTCGGCATCGTGCTCGCCGTCCGCTACGCCAAGGGCGGCAACGGCGTCCGCATCGGCTCGATCGTCTACGCGTCCTTCGGCATCATCAGCGGCTTCGCCACGGTCGCCGTGTTCGGCCTGGGCCTGGCCACCCTCGTCCTGTCGATCCTCGTGATCGTCTTCGCGGCCAAGCAGCCCACCACGCAGTGGTTCCGCCGCCCGCGCCACTGAGCGCGGCGGAGCCGGAGGCCCGGACCCCATGCGGGGGTCCGGGCCTCCGGCCTTTCCGGGCCCGGCAGCCGTCAGTGGAAGAAGTGCCGCGTCCCCGTGAAGTACATCGTCACGCCCGCCGCCTTCGCCGCCTCCACGACCTCCGCGTCGCGCACCGAACCGCCCGGCTGCGCCACGGCCCGTACGCCCGCAGCGGTCAGCACCTCCAGCCCGTCGGGGAACGGGAAGAACGCGTCGGAGGCCGCGTACGAGCCGCGTGCCCGCTCCTCGCCGGCCCGCTGGACGGCCAGCTTCGCGGAGTCGACGCGGTTGACCTGGCCCATGCCGACGCCGACCGTGGCCCCGTCCTTGGCGAGCAGGATCGCGTTGGACTTCACGGCGCGGCAGGCCCGCCAGGCGAAGGCGAGTCCGGCCAGTTCGCCGGCGGAGAGGGGCTCGCCGCTGGCGAGCGTCCAGGTGGCCGGGTCGTCGCCCTCGGCCTGCAGCCGGTCCTTGGCCTGGACGAGCAGCCCGCCCTCGACGGGGCGGAACTCCCGGACGGCGGTGGGGGCTTCGGGGCAGCGCAGCACGCGGATGTTCTTCTTGCGGGCCAGCACCTCGACGGCGCCGTCCTCGTAGCCGGGGGCCACGATCACCTCGGTGAAGATCTCCGCGACCTGCTCGGCCATCGCCACCGACACCGGCCGGTTGACGGCGATGACGCCGCCGAACGCGGACAGCGGATCGCACGCGTGCGCCTTGCGGTGCGCCTCGGCGACGTCCGAACCCACCGCGATACCACAGGGGTTGGCGTGCTTGATGATGGCGACGCAGGGCTCGTCGTGGTCGTGGGCCGCCCGGCGCGCGGCCTCGGTGTCGACGTAGTTGTTGTACGACATCTCCTTGCCGTGCAGCTGCTCGGCGGCGGCGAGCCCGGAGCCGGAGCCGTCGGTGTAGAGGGCGGCGGCCTGGTGCGGGTTCTCGCCGTAGCGCAGCACGTTCGCGCGGGAGAAGGTGGCGCCGGTGAAGTCGGGGAAGCCGCTGTCGTCCGCCGCGGCGTAGCCGGAGGCGAACCAGTCGGCGACGGCCACGTCGTAGGCGGCCGTGTGCTGGAAGGCCTCGGCCGCCAGCCGCTTGCGCTGCTCCAGGTCGAAGCCGCCGTCGGCGACGGCCTTGAGGACGTCCTGGTAGCGGCCGGGGTTGACGACCACGGCGACGGAGGGGTGGTTCTTGGCGGCGGCGCGCACCATCGAGGGGCCGCCGATGTCGATCTGCTCGACGCAGGCGTCGGGGTCCGCGCCCGAGGCGACGGTCTCCCGGAACGGGTAGAGGTTCACCACGACGAGCTCGAAGGGCTCGACGCCCAGCTCGGCGAGCTGCGCGCGGTGCGCGTCGAGGCGCTGGTCGGCGAGGATGCCGGCGTGCACGCGCGGGTGCAGGGTCTTCACGCGGCCGTCCAGGCACTCGGGGAAGCCGGTCAGCTCCTCGACCCTGGTCACGGCCACCCCGGCGGCGGCGATCCGCGCGGCCGTCGAGCCCGTCGAGACGAGCTCGACGCCCGCCGCCGCGAGCCCTCGGGCCAGCTCCTCCAGCCCGGTCTTGTCGTAGACGCTGACGAGCGCGCGGCGCACGGGCCGCTGCGTACCCTCGGGGATTCTGCCTTCGGCGGTCACGGGATCCTTACCTTTCGTCCCTCTATGCGGTAGCCGTGGCGGGCCAGCCGCCCCACGACGTCGACGAGCAGGGCTCGCTCGACTTCCTTGATCCGCTCGTGGAGAGCGGCCTCGTCGTCCTCGTCCCGGATCTCGACCACGCGCTGCGCGATGATCGGGCCGGTGTCGACGCCGTCGTCGACGAAGTGGACGGTGCACCCGGTGACCTTGGCGCCGTACGCGAGCGCGTCGCGCACCCCGTGGGCCCCGGGAAAGCTGGGGAGCAGGGCGGGGTGGGTATTGACCACCCGCCCCTCGAAACGGGCCAGGAACTCCTTGCCCACGATCTTCATGAAGCCCGCGGAGACCACGAGGTCCGGCTCGTGGGCGGCGGTGGCCTCGGTCAGCGCGTGGTCCCACGCCTCTCGCGAGGGGTGGTCCCGCACCCGGCACACGAAGGTCGGCAGCCCGGCCCGCTCGGCGCGCTCCAGCCCCGCGATGCCCTCGCGGTCGGCGCCCACGGCGACCACGCGGGCGCCGTAGCCCTCCGGGTCGGCGGCGATCGCGTCGAGCAGGGCCTGCAGGTTCGTACCGGAGCCGGAGACGAGGACGACGAGGCGGGCGGGGAGCGGGGAGGCCACGGCGGGGCCCTTTCTCGCGGGTTCTGGCGAAGCTCGTGGTCGGTGCTTTGTACGGTCGTACGAGACACAAGGGTCCCCGGATACGGGGGACTCTACGAAGCCGCCGACCGCCAGCAACGATACCGGCACGGGCAACGGCCCCCACGGGACGGGGGCGTGCGCGGAAGGTAGCGTCTGGGGACAGCGCACGGAATGCGCGGACGAAGCGCGCGGAATCCCTGCGCGACGCCGTACGTTCGGTGTGCAGTACGCCGTGGTGTACGGCCGGTGCGCCAGGGAGGCGCCGGGCCGGGTGCCGGGGGCGTGCGGGAACGACCACACAAGGGGAAGACACACTCCACATGCCGGACCGACGCCGCCTCGCGGCTCACCGCCTTCCGCCGCCGGCCACGGCGGCCGCTCCGTCCGCCGGGCCCGCCGCGGCGCGGACCGCCCGCATGTCGCCCGAGCGCAAGCCCGCGTCCCCCGACGAGCAGCGGGACAACCCCTTCGCGCCGCCGCCCGAGGGCCGTCCCGACCAGCCGTGGCAGCCGCGCCGCCGGCCCGCCGGACAGCAGGGGGAGGACACCGGCGGCTCCGGTGGCTCCGAAGGCTCCGGCGGCGGGGAGGGCGGCGAGCAGCCGCCGGCCTGGGGCAGCCAGTGGAGCAGCCGGCAGCCGGGCCGGCACGAGGGCGGCTTCGGCGGCCCGCCGCAGCAGCCGTCGCCCGGCCGTCCGGCCGGGCCGCGCTGGGACCCCTCCGACCCGGCCCAGCGGCGGGCGCGCTACGCGCTGCTGGCCGGTATGTGGGGGTTCTTCTTCGCCCTGTTCGGCGTCCCCGAGATCGCCCTGCTCCTGGGCGCGCTGTCGGTCTACTGGGGCGTCAGTTCCCTGCGGGGGAAGCCCGTACGCCCCGATCCGGAGACCCCGGCACCGCAGCCCGCGCAGGGCGGCTTCCGTCCGCAGACGACGGCGGCGGTCAGCGGTCTGGTCACCGGCGGCCTCGCCCTGGCGATCGTCGCCGCGACCTTCGTCTTCAAGGTCGTCTACAGCGACTACTACACGTGCGTGGACGACGCCCTGACCCAGACCTCCCGCCAGTCCTGCGAGACGCACCTGCCCAAGCAGCTGCGGCCGATCCTCAAGCAGCAGGACTGAGCCGCCGCGGCCGGGCCCCGTCCGGCGTCAGTCGTCCGGGCCCGGCACGTCCATGGGGTCGAACTCCGGGACCAGGCCGCCACCGGACTCCCGCATCGCCGCCCAACGGGCCCGCCGGGAGCCCGAGTCGTGCCAGGAGTCCGGAGCGCGCACCCCTTCGGGGACGCCCCCGGCCCGGCTCGCGGCCTCGCGGGCCGGGCGGCCGTGCCGGCCCCGCCCCGCCCTCGCCTTCCCTCCCGGGGCCGCCTTCCCCGGTCCGCCCCACCAGCGCGCCCAGCGGCGCGGCCGCTCGCCCGCCCCGGGGCCGGGCCGTACGGGCGCGGCCGGGTCGGGGGCCGGGCGCTGCCCGGTGGTGCCCTCGGGCGAGGGCCGTACCGGCAGCACGTCGACGGGCCGGGTCCCGCCGTCCCCGTGCGGGGCGACGGGAGTGTCGCGCGCGGGACGCGCGGCGGGGGCCGGCCGGGCCTGACCGCCCGCCGCGAAGCCCAGCCAGGCCGCCGCCCCCGTCCACCAGCCGCCCCGGGGCGCGGCGGCCGGGCGGTGCCGTTCCCGCCCCGCCGCCGCCCGCGGCAGGGGCGGCACGCCGAGCGCGGCCACCGCGCCCCGGCACCAGGCCGGTACGAGCGTGCCGTCCCGTTTCCCCCGGCGCAGGGCGCGCCGGCGGTGCCAGCGCACGACGACCGCGCCCGGGACGCCCAGCGCGGCGGTCCAGGCGAAGGCCGCGGCCGCCGCGGGCCGCCACGGGGGGCCGAAGGCGGCGAGGGTGTCGTTGCCGAGCGCGCCCGAGGCCCCGTACGCCAGCAGGGCCGCGCCCAGGGCGCACAGCACGGAGCCGAGCAGGGCGGTCACGGCCGTCTCCAGCGTCCTGGAGGTGTTCAGGGCCGCGGCCCGGCGCGGTACGGCCCCGTACGCGAGGGCGACGCCCGCCGCCGCGGGTACGGCCGTGGCGACCCCGAGCGCCCACGGGCCCGGCACCCCGGGCGCGGGGAACGCGGCGAACAGCGGGAAGCGCGGCAGCCCCGGGGAGCCGGCCACCGCCAGCGGGGCCACCACCTTGCCGGCGCCGACGAGGAAGCCGGGCCCCAGCCCGTAGGCCGCGGCCCACACCACGGCGTTCGGCAGCAGCGCCACGCACAGCAGCAGCACGGCCGCGCGGCCGGACCAGGCGACGGTCAGCTGGAGCAGGGCGTCGCGGGCGGCGCCCGCGTGCACGGCCAGGGAGCCGGCCACCAGCAGCGCGCCGCCGGCGAGCAGCACGGTCAGGCCCGCCGCCGCGGCCCGTACCGCCGCGGCGAGCCGGGGGCGCGTGAAGCAGCCCCGTACGCCCTTGGGGAGCCCGCCCACGGCCCTGCGCAGGGGTTCCGGGAGCGCGCTCGGGCAGCCCGCCGCCGCCCACACGCCGACGGCGGCGGAGGCCCCGGCCAGCAGCGGCAGATGCAGCAGCGCGCTGAGCGGGTCGACCCGTACGGGCCCGGAGAAGGCGTAGAGCGCGGCGGCCGCGGCGACCGCGAGATAGCCGCCGACGAGAGCGAGGACGGCGGTGCGCGGGGGGACGGGCAGCGCCGGGCGCGCCCCGGGCTCGCGGCGGGTGCCGCCCGTGCCCGGTGCGGCGCGGCCGTCGTCGTGGTCGGGGGCGCCGTCGTCCGTACCCGCGTCCGTACCGCCGTCCGCGCCGTCGTCGTCGCGCAGGAGGTCGGCGAAGGGGTCGTCGAGGGCCGGTGCGCCGAGTTCCTCGCGCGGCTCCAGGGCGCCGCGCGCGGCCCGGTACAGCAGCCAGCAGGGCAGCACGGTCAGCAGCAGGGGGGTCAGTCCGATCGGCGCGGGCACGCCCGAGAGGGTCTCGGTGCGCACGAGGTCGGCGCCGTGCGCGAGCAGCCACACGTCGACGGCCACACGCAGCGCCCCGGCGGGGCCGCCGTCGGGGTACGGGGAGATGATCCACAGCAGCAGGACGAGGACGGCGAAGGTGCCCAGCCCCAGGCCCGCGGCGACCATGCCGCCGAGGAAGACCGTGCCCGTCAGGGGCGGGCGGCCCGGGCCGCCCCTGGACCGGCCGCGCGAGGACAGCGGCGACAACGGCGGGCTGTGGTCGGCATATTGGGTCACGGGGGCCATGCTGCCAACAACAGGGCGCAACGGCCGGTATCGCGAAATAGCCGTCGTGTCGCCTCAGATGGCACAAAACCGGAGCCAGTCGCCCTGAAACGGTCGCGGGCCCGCACCCCTTGACGGGGGTACGGGCCCACGGGTGCCGGACCGTCAGGTCAGGCGGCGCGGCTCACGGTCAGCCGGCCAGCGCCTCACGGGCGAGGCGGGCGGTCTCGGACGGGGTCTTGCCGACCTTGACGCCCGCGGCCTCCAGGGCCTCCTTCTTCGCCTGCGCGGTGCCGGAGGAGCCGGAGACGATCGCGCCGGCGTGGCCCATCGTCTTGCCCTCGGGCGCGGTGAAGCCGGCCACGTAACCGACCACCGGCTTGGTGACGTTGGCCTTGATGAAGTCCGCGGCCCGCTCCTCGGCGTCGCCGCCGATCTCACCGATCATCACGATGAGGTCGGTGTCGGGGTCGGCCTCGAACGCGGCGAGCGCGTCGATGTGCGTGGTGCCGATGACCGGGTCGCCGCCGATGCCGACGCAGGACGAGAAGCCGATGTCGCGCAGCTCGTACATCATCTGGTAGGTCAGCGTGCCGGACTTGGAGACCAGGCCGATCCGGCCGGGCTTGGTGATGTCGCCCGGGATGATGCCGGCGTTGGACTGGCCCGGGGTGATCAGACCGGGGCAGTTCGGGCCGATGATGCGGGTCTTGTTGCCCTTGGACTGCGCGTAGGCCCAGAAGGCGGCGGAGTCGTGGACCGCGATGCCCTCGGTGATCACGACGGCCAGGCCGATGCCCGCGTCGATGGCCTCGACCACGGCGGCCTTGGCGAAGGCCGGCGGCACGAAGACGACGGTGACGTCGGCACCGGTCTTCTCCATCGCCTCGGCGACGGAGCCGAAGACCGGGACCGAAGTGCCGTCGAAGTCGACGGAGGTGCCGGCCTTGCGCGGGTTCACGCCGCCGACGATGTTGGTGCCGTCACCGAGCATCAGCCGGGTGTGCTTCATGCCCGTGGCGCCGGTCATCCCCTGGACGATGACCTTGCTGTCCTTGGTGAGGAAGATAGCCATGGTTGTTGGAGTCCTCGTCCCTTACTTCGCCGCGGCCGCGGCCAGCTCGGCAGCCTTGTCGGCCGCGCCGTCCATGGTGTCCACGCGCTGCACGAGCGGGTGGTTGGCGTCGGACAGGATCTTGCGACCCAGCTCCGCGTTGTTGCCGTCGAGGCGCACGACCAGCGGCTTGGTGACGTTCTCGCCCTTGTCGGCGAGCAGCTTCAGGGCCTGCACGATGCCGTTGGCGACCTCGTCGCAGGCGGTGATGCCACCGAAGACGTTGACGAAGACGGACGTCACGTCCGGGTCGCCCAGGATGATCTCCAGGCCGTTCGCCATCACCTCGGCGGAGGCGCCGCCACCGATGTCGAGGAAGTTGGCGGGCTTGACGCCACCGTGGTTCTCACCGGCGTAGGCGACGACGTCGAGGGTGCTCATCACGAGACCCGCGCCGTTGCCGATGATGCCGACCTCGCCTTCGAGCTTGACGTAGTTCAGGCCCTTGGCCTTGGCGGCGGCCTCCAGCGCGTTGGCCGCGGCCTTGTCCTCGAGCTCCGCGTGGCCCGGCTGGCGGAAGTCGGCGTTGTCGTCCAGGGAGACCTTGCCGTCGATCGCGATGAGCTTGCCCTCACCGCTCTTGATCAGCGGGTTGACCTCGACGAGGAGGGCGTCCTCCTTGACGAAGACGGTCCACAGGCTCTGCAGGACCTCGACCATGCCGTCCGCGATCTCCGCGGGGAACTTGGCGGTCTCGATGATCTCGCGGGCCTTGGCCTCGGTCACGCCCTCGTTGGCGTCCACCGGCACCTTGGCGAGCGCCTCGGGCTTGGTGGCCGCGACCTCCTCGATGTCCATGCCGCCCTCGACGGACGCCATGGCCAGGAAGGTGCGGTTGGTGCGGTCCAGCAGGAAGGAGACGTAGTACTCCTCCTTGATGTCCGCCGTCTCGGCGAGCATGACCTTGCGGACCGTGTGGCCCTTGATGTCCATGCCGAGGATCTGGCCGGCCTTCTCGACCGCCTCGTCCGGGGAGGCGGCCAGCTTCACGCCACCGGCCTTGCCGCGGCCGCCGACCTTCACCTGCGCCTTGACGACGGCCTTGCCGCCCAGCCGCTCGGTCACCTCGCGCGCCGCCTCAGGCGTGTCGATGACTTCACCGGCCAGCACCGGTACACCGTGCTTGGCGAAGAGGTCCCTCGCCTGGTACTCGAACAGGTCCACGCGCGTCCGTCCCTTTTCCATGGATATCGCGGTTCGTTGTCTGCGCGGGCGTGCCGCGCGGCAGCGTGAGGACGCGATCTATGACGAGGGCGGCACACGTTCACCGTTGACGCGGCATGTCCGTCTCGCAGGTTATCCCCGCCGGGCGGAGCTCCCTAAATCACAGGTCACACTCAAGCCGTGATTACGCTCACAGAAGGAGCCGACGGCGGACCGCGTCCGACGATCAGGCGTCGGTGGGCTGACGGACGTGCGCGGTGACCCACTCCACGATGGACGCCGTCGTCGCGCCCGGCGTGAAGATCTCCGCCACCCCCAGCGCCTTGAGCGGGGGGATGTCCTCCTCGGGGATGATGCCGCCGCCGAAGAGCAGGATGTCCGCCGCGTCGCGCTCCCGCAGCAGCTCGGCGACCCGCGCGAAGAGGGTGTTGTGCGCGCCCGAGAGGATGGACAGGCCGATCGCGTCGGCGTCCTCCTGGATCGCGGTGTCCACGATCTGCTCCGGCGTCTGGTGCAGCCCGGTGTAGATGACCTCCATACCGGCGTCGCGCAGCGCGCGTGCGATGACCTTCGCCCCGCGGTCGTGCCCGTCGAGCCCCGGCTTGGCCACCACCACGCGGATCGGACCGGTCACTCCCATCACTGCCTCCCGAATACGGCTGCCGGCGGGCTGCCACGAGGTGCCCCGGACTGTGGGCCCGGGAAGGTGAACGAACGTTATCCCCAGCATCCCGCACCCGGTCGTTTCGCGGAGGAGAGCGTTGGGGAAATCACACGTGGGACAACACGTTCGCTGCGCACCGCCCCCGCCCTTCCGCGTCACACGGGTCGTCGTACCACCCGGGTCCCCGCGGGTCGCGGATCACCGGGCGGTAGCGAGGGGAGCCGCGACGAGGTCGCCGCACCACTGTGCCGTCAGCCGCCCGGCGCAGCGGTGCGGCAGACCGTTCGGCTGCCCGTGAGTGCGCACGGGGGCACGCCGCCGCCTTCTGTGTGCCATCGGGAGGTCGGCCATGAGTGCCCTGCCCTTGCCTCTTCTCGGCATTCTCTGCGCGCTGCTGCGCCCCTCTGCGGTGCTCGTCCGCTCGACCGCGCTCGAACTCGCCATCCTCGCCGGGCACTTGCTCGTCTACCCGACGGGCGTGCGGCAGGAGCGCAGACCCCCGCCCCCGCCACCGGCAGCACACGACGCGTCGCCGGCACGGGAGGACGGCGAGGCGGACGGGGACAGGCTGCCGGTGCTGCTGCTGCACGGCTTCGCCGACAACCGCTCGGTCTTCGTGCTGCTGCGCCGCTCGCTGCACCGGCACGGCTGGCAGGACGTCGACTGCCTCAACTTCTCCCCGCTGACCCGCGATGTGCGCAGGGCGGCCGCCCACCTCGCCCTGCACGTCGACGGGCTGTGCGCGCGCACGGGCCGGGAGCGCGTCGACATCGTGGGCCACAGCCTGGGCGGTCTGATCGCCCGTTACTACGTGCAGCGTCTCGGCGGCGACAGCCGGGTACGGACCCTGGTCACGCTCGGCACCCCGCACCACGGCACCCGTCTCGCGTCACTGATTTCCCTGCACCCCCTGGCGCGGCAGATGCGCCCGGCCTCCGATGTCGTGACGGAACTCGCCGCGCCCGCGCCCGGATGCGCCACGCATTTCATTGGTTTCTGGAGCGACCTGGACCAGATCATGGTTCCGGTGGAGACCGCGCGCATCGAGCACCCGGATCTCGACGCCCGCAATGTGCGGGTGACGGGCGTGGGGCATCTGGCACTGCCGGTGCACGGACAGGTCGTGGCGGGCATCCGCCAGGCGCTGACCACGCGCCGGCCCGCGACGGGGGCCGCGGGCGCGGTGTCGGTGGCCTGACCCTTCAGGGGTCCAGGCCTTACGCGGCCTGACCCTTCAGCGTACGGCCCGGGGAGAGCGGCCCGGTTCGCGAGAAAAGTCCGCCTCAACTCGAAAAGAATCGAACTGAATCCGAACGCCAAATCGATCCATCAGGGTTCAGTCCACCGAAAGGCGGCTAAATTCCCTTCCCACGAACGTCCGAAACGTGACGAAGATTGTCGCCATCCCATAGTGCCCGCTACAGTCGCCGCTAATTCTCCTGCTCCCGAGGCGAAAGAGAAGTGGTGGTGAACGACCGTCACCCGTCGGCGGGCCCCGGCCCGGCCGGTCCCGCGCAGGATGTCTCCTACGGGCGCTACACGTCGTACGAGCAGCAGGGCACGCAGCACGGCTACGCCGTGCCGGACGGCCACGACACCACCTGGGGCCACACCCCGGGACAGAACTGGGACACCGGAGCCTCCTGGGGTCACGGCGCCGCGGCCGACTGGAGTGGCGGCAGCGGCAGTTGGGGACAGCTCGCGGGCACCGACCCGTATCACGGCGCCACCGGCCAGACGCAGTTCTGGGAATTCGGCGACAGCGGCCAAGGGCAGACCGGGCAGTGGGACACCACGGCGGGCCACCTGTGGGACACCGGCAACTGGAACAGCACACAGGTCTCCTACGACACCTCCGGCTGGGGCCACCACGACCAGACCGGCTGGAACGGCGACAGCAGCACCGGACTCCCCTTCCCCACGCAGGCCGGCGGGCAGGAGCCGGAGCGGAGCTGGTTCACCGGCGACAGCTTCCCCGCCTGGGACACCGGCGCCTGGGAGCAGACCCCGGCCTGGGGCACGGACACCGGCGCCCGGACACAGACCTGGGACACCGGCGCGTACACGACCCTCGGCGACCCCGGCCCCTCCGGCGAGGTGCCGCACGAGCCGACACTGATGGTCGACCTCACGAGCCCCTTCGCGGCCACCGCACCCGACGGGGCCACGGCCGAGGGCACCGGCGGCACGGCGGAGGAGATCGCCGCCGCCGAGACCCGGACCATGGAGGCGTTCTCCGGGCTCGTCCCCCCGCCGCGCCGCGACGGCGGCCGCGACGACAGCGGCCACGACGACGGGCCGGCCGGGCCGGCCGGCCACGGCCGCCGCAGGGGTGCCGCCTCCCGCACCGGCTACCGCCCGCGCCGCAAGGCCCTGTTGACCGTCGCCGTGCCCTCGGCGGCCGTCATAGGGGTCGCCGGGATCGCGGCCGCCTCCGTCTCCGGCGGGCAGGGCGATCCGGTCAAGCACACGCAGACCGCCGCCGCCCCGGACACCTCCGCCGTGGCCTCCCTGGCCAACAGCAAACTCGACACCCAGCTCGCCGGACTCAGCCAGGGCGCCAACGACTTCGCGACGCGCGCGAACCGCACCCAGGAGCGCATCGACCTCAAGGCACGCCAGGAGGAGGAGCGCAAACGCAAGGAGGAAGAGGCGGCGCGCAAGGAGGCCGAGCGCCCCAAGTTCGTCCTCCCCGTCAACCAGCACGGGCTCAGCGCGTACTTCGGACAGGCCGGCGTCAACTGGATGTCGGTGCACACCGGCATCGACTTCCCCGTCGGCTACGGCACGCCCGTCATGGCCGCCACCGACGGCACCGTCCGCACCCAGTACAACGTGGCCTACGGCAACATGGCCATAGTGACATCGCCGGACGGCACCGAGACCTGGTACTGCCACCTGAGCAGCACCCGGGTCCGCTCGGGCAAGGTCAAGGCCGGGGACGTCATCGCCTACTCCGGCAACTCCGGCAACTCCACCGGCCCGCACCTGCACTTCGAGGTACGGCCCGGCGGCTCGGCCGTCGACCCGCTGCCGTGGCTGCGCAACCACGACCTGGACCCGACGTGATGGGGCGCCCCGACACGGGGCCCCGCCGCCACCGGAACCGCTAGAGCTTCTCCACCGGCGCGTACCGCAACAGCAGCCGCTTCGGCTTCTCGTCGCCGAAGTCGATCGTCGCCTCCGCGTTGTCGCCGCTGCCCTTGACCGCGACGACCGTGCCGAGCCCGAACGAGTCGTGCGTGACGCGGTCGCCGATCGCCAGGGACACCACCGGCCGGTCCTTCGCCCGCCGCGTGGCGAAGCCGGACGGACCCGCCTTGCGGGAGCCGAAACCGGAGACGATGCCGCCGCCGGAGAGACCTCCGGAGGACGCCGGCGCGGACGGCGGCGGCGCCACCGGGCCCGTACGCCGCCACTCCACGTACTGCTCGGGGATCTCCTCCAGGAACCGCGACGGCGGATTGTAGGAGGGCTGGCCCCACGCGCTGCGCATGCCCGACCGCGTCACGTACAGCCGCTCGCGGGCCCGGGTGATGCCCACGTAGGCGAGGCGGCGCTCCTCCTCCAGCTCCTTGGTCTGGCCCAGGGCCCGCAGGTGCGGGAAGACGCCGTCCTCCATGCCGGTGAGGAAGACGACCGGGAACTCCAGGCCCTTCGCGGTGTGCAGGGTCATCAGCGTGATGACGCCGGTGCCGTCCGGGTCCTCGTCGGGGATCTGGTCGGAGTCGGCGACGAGCGCCACCTTCTCCAGGAAGTCCGCGAGCGTGCCCGGCTCGTCCTCGCCGCGCTCCTGCTCGAACTCCAGGGCCACGGCGGCGAGTTCCTGAAGGTTCTCGATGCGGGTCTCGTCCTGCGGGTCGGTGGACGCCTGCAGTTCGGCGAGGTAGCCGGTGCGCTCCAGGACCGCCTCCAGGACGGTCGCGGGGCCGGCGCCGGACTCGACGACCGTCCGCAGCTCCTCCAGCAGGGCGTTGAAGCGCTTGACCGCGTTGGCCGAGCGGGCCGCCATGCCGTACGCCTCGTCGACGCGGCGCAGCGCCTGCGCGAAGCTGATCCGCTCGCGCTGCGCCAGCGCGTCGATCATCGCCTCGGCGCGCTCGCCGATGCCGCGCTTGGGCACGTTGAGGACGCGCCGCAGCGGCACGCCGTCCTCGGGGTTGGCCAGCACCCGCAGATAGGCCAGGACGTCACGGACCTCCTTGCGCTCGTAGAAGCGCACCCCGCCGACGACCTTGTAGGGCAGGCCGACGCGGATGAAGATCTCCTCGAAGACACGGGACTGGGCGTTGGTGCGGTAGAAGACGGCGACGTCGCCGGCCTTCGCCTCGCCCGCGTCGGTGAGCCGGTCGATCTCGTCGGCGACGAACTGCGCCTCGTCGTGCTCGGTGTCGGCGACATAGCCGGTGATGGACGCGCCCGCGCCGGCCTGGGTCCACAGGTTCTTCGGGCGGCGGTTCTCGTTGCGCTCGATGACGGCGTTGGCGGCATTGAGGATCGTCTGCGTGGAGCGGTAGTTCTGCTCCAGCAGGATCGTGGTGGCGTCCGGATAGTCCTCCTCGAACTGGAGGATGTTGCGGATCGTCGCGCCGCGGAAGGCGTAGATGGACTGGTCGGCGTCACCGACGACGCACAGCTCGGCGGGCCCCTCGGGGGCGGTCTCCGGCGTGCCGACGAGCTCACGGACCAGCGTGTACTGCGCGTGGTTGGTGTCCTGGTACTCGTCGACCAGGACGTGCCGGAAGCGGCGCCGGTAGTGCTCGGCGACATCCGGGAACGCCTGCAGCAGGTGCACCGTGGTCATGATGATGTCGTCGAAGTCCAGCGCGTTGGCCTCGCGCAGCCGCTGCTGGTACATCGTGTACGCCTCGGCGAGCGTCTTCTCGAACCCTCCCCCAGACTCCGTCTGGGAGGTGCCCCCAGCGGCCTTGGCCGCGAAGGCTTCCTCGTCGATGAGCTCGTTCTTGAGGTTGGAGATCTTCGCGCTGAAGGACTTCGGCGGGAACTTCTTGGGGTCGAGGTCCAGATCCCGGCAGACGAGCGCCATGAGCCGCTTGGAGTCGGCGGCGTCGTAGATCGAGAAGGAGGAGGTGAAGCCGAGCTTCTTGCTCTCGCGGCGCAGGATCCGCACGCACGCGCTGTGGAAGGTCATCACCCACATCGCGTGCGCGCGCGGGCCGACGAGCTGCTCGACGCGCTCCTTCATCTCGCCCGCGGCCTTGTTGGTGAAGGTGATCGCGAGGATCTGGCCGGGGTGCACGCCCCGGGAGCCCAGCAGGTGGGCGATGCGGTGGGTGAGCACCCGGGTCTTGCCGGAGCCCGCGCCGGCGACGATGAGCAGCGGCGAGCCGGTGTGCACGACGGCGGCACGCTGCTGCTCGTTCATCCCCTCCAGCAGCGCGGCCGGGTCCACTGCGGGGCGCGGCGCGCCGTCGCGGTAGTACGCCTCGCGCGGCACCGGCGCGTCGAAGGCGCCGCCGAAGAGGTCGTGCGGAACCGGCTCCGGGGTCTCGCCCTCGGGCGGCGGGGGGAGCTCCTCGTCCGCAGGGCCGAGGTCCGCCAGGAAGCTGTCGTCAAAGAGGCTGCTCATCGCCTCCCGAGTCTAGGCCGCCGCACCGACAGCCGGTCCCGCCTCCCGGCAACTTCCCGCTCCCCCACGAAAAAAGCGGAGGTCACGCGGGCGCGAGTGCCGCGGTCACACCCACAGGACGGCGATGAAGACGTTCGTCGCGGTCAGCGCGCCGACCGTACCGAAAGCGGCGGGGGCGACCTTCTCCTCGTCGCGCTTGACGTAGACCAGACCGAGGATCACGACGAGCAGCGCGAGCTTCACGCCGATCTTGACGGTGTTGACGGTGTCGCCCTGGCCCTGGTGCAGGCCCACCAGCGCCACGCCGGTGACCAGCATGGTCAGCGCGCCGTGCAGCATCGCGGGGACCATGCGCGCCGTGCCCTTGCCCATGGCCTTCATCTGGGTCATGAAGCCGCCGAGGAGGGCGGCGATGCCGATGATGTGCAGGCCGACGACGGCGTGAATCAGTACGTCCATGAGGCACGACCCTAACCGGCGGGGACCGCGCGCCCGGCGGGAGCCCCGGGCCGCATAGCAGCTGTCGGTGGCGGAGCGCGGCAGGAACGCGGCTTCGGTCAGGCGCCGGATGTATCCGTCCGCGCGACCGCGAGCGGGACGGTCACCAGCGGTCACGCCACGGCCGATTCCGGCCACTAGTGGTCATGCCCGTACCTGCGTCGGCCGCCGGTTTAGCGTCCTCCCCAAGACGGTGGCGGTCCGTTCGCTCCCCCCTCGTCCGGACCGCCTCCGGCCACCGTGCGGACGGCGCCACCGGGTCCCACCGGCCCGGGGCGCGCCGACGGCGGGCAGCAGACGCAGGTGGAAGGAAGTGACGGCCGAGGTGGCCACGCACCGCAAGCCCAGACAGCATCCGCTCGCCTCCGGCACCGTGCGCACGGCGGCCACGCTCGCCCTGGCCGGGGCCGCCACCGCCACCGCGCCGACGGGCGTCGGGCACGCGGCGGGCCGCCCGGCCCCCGCGCAGCTGCGGGCCGAGGTCGACCGCTCCTACCGGCAGGCCGAGGAGGCCACCGAGCAGTACAACGGGGCGAAGGAGCAGGCCGACCGCGTCGAGGCGGCGCTGGAGCGGCTGCGGGACGAGGCCGCCCGCCGCACCCGGCAGCTGAACGCGGCCCGCGACGCCCTGGGCGCCTACGCCGCGGCCCAGTACCGCGACGGCGGCATCCCCGCGACCGTACGGCTGCTGCTGTCGTCCTCGCCCGAGCGCTTCCTGGAGCAGGCCGAGCTGGCCGACCGCGCGGGCAGCGAGCAGTCCGCCGCGCTCGGCCGCTACGAGCACGGGCTGCGCGGCGTGCGCCGGGTGCGGGCCACCGCCGACGCCCGGCTCGCCGAGCTCAGGAGCCGCCAGGAGGCGCTCGCCCGGCACAAGCGCACCATCGAGGCGAAGCTGGCCGACGCCCGGCGCCTGCTGGCCCGGCTGCCGCAGGACGACCGGGAGACCGCGGAACGGGGCGACGGCGCGGACGACGCTTCCGACGTCCCGTCGGCGGTGCTGCGGACCGCCGCCCACGCCCTGCCCGCCCCGGGCACACGGGCCCCGACGGAGCGCGCGGCCCGGGCCGTGGCCTTCGCGTACTCGGCGCTGGGCAAGCCGTACGTGTGGGGGGCGACCGGCCCCGGGGCGTTCGACTGCTCCGGGCTGACCCAGGCCGCCTGGCAGGCCGCCGGGGTGTCGCTGCCGCGCACCACCTATACGCAGATCGACGCCGGCCGGCGCATCGCCAGGAGTCAACTCGCCCCGGGCGACCTGGTGTTCTTCTACTCCGGTGTCAGCCACGTCGGCCTCTACATCGGCGACGGCAGGATGATCCACGCCCCGCACCCGGGAGCGCCGGTGCGCATCGCGCCCATCGACCAGATGCCGTTCGCCGGGGCGTCCCGGCCGGAGTGAGCGCCCGGAGTGAGCGCCCGGCCGGGGCGAGTCGGCTCCGGGCGGTCCGCCGGATCAGCCGGCTTTGAGCTGCTGGGTCAGCCGGCCTTGAGCTGCTGGGTCAGCCAGCGGAAGACGTCGGGGACCTGCCGCTTCCACACGGCCGTGCCGTGCCCGCCCGCCCCGTCGGGGACCTGCACCACCTGCACCGTCGTCGGGGGCTTGGCGGCCTGCTTCACGGCCAGCCCGCCCTCGTAGCCGTCGCCCTTGGCACCGGAGAGGAACAGGGCCACGTGCGGCGGGGTCGCGGCGTGCTGCAGCATCTTCAAGGGGTTGTTCGCGTCGCGCAGTTCGGGGGTCTTCGCGGTGAGGGAGGCGGACTCGGCACCGGGGTCGTTGTAGCCGGACAGGCCGACACCGGCCCGGTAGCGGTCGGGGTGGGCGACGGCCAGCCTCGCGGCGCAGTGGGCGCCCGCCGAGTAGCCGGCGACGGCCCAGCCCTCGGGCTTGTCGGAGGCCCGGAAGGTGTCGACGACCATCTTGCGGACGTCGACGCTCAGCCAGGTGTCGGCGTTGACCTTGCCGGGGACGTTCGCGCAGCCGGTGTCGACGTCGCCGAGGAGCGTGGTGCGGGGCGCGACGACGATGAACGGGGCGATCTCGCCCTTCTCCATCATCGGCTTGAGCTGGGTGTTGACCTCCAGCGTGCCGAACCAGGCCTTGGCCGAGCCCGGGAAGCCCGGCAGCACCTCCACGACCGGGAACTTCCTGTCCTTGTAGGCCGGGTCGTCGTACTGCGGCGGCAGCCACACGTACACCTCGCCCTCGACGCCCGAGACCCGGCCCTTGAGCTGGGTCTCCTGCACGCCCGGCCCCATACGCGCATCGGAGGCGGGCCGGAACGGCTGGCGCACCTTCGGCTCCTCGGCGAGCGACTTGCCGCCCGTACCGTCCGGACCGAGGTCGGCCGCCGCCTTGACGTGATCGCCGGTGCCCAGCAGATCGCCCCAGGTGTCGAAGAGACCGTTGGCGTTGTTGACCAGCACGAAGACCATGACGATCGCGGTGGCCTGCGCGAACAGCAGCATGACCAGCCGCGCGGCCTGCCGTACGAGCCCGGGGCCGCGCACCTTCGTCCACAGCGCCAGCGGCAGCGCGAGGGCGAGCACGACCAGCGCGATCGCGGTCAGGAGGAACGGCGTTCCCGTCAGACTCATCGAGCTCTCGTTTCGGAAGTCTGGCCCCGGAGCGGGCCCCGGCCGGCCCTGCGGACGAGAGCCTTTCGTCCGATGTAGATGGCCCGCGAGCCCTCCGGGTTCCGCTTCTTCCCCCCTGCGTGCCCCGGGTCAGACCAGGCGCCTGGCCGTCGCCCAGCGGGTCAGCTCGTGGCGGTTGGACAGCTGCAGCTTCCGCAACACGGCCGAGACGTGCGACTCCACCGTCTTCACCGAGATGAACAGCTGCTTGGCGATCTCCTTGTAGGCATAGCCCCGGGCGATGAGCCGCAGCACCTCGCGCTCGCGCTGGGTGAGCCGGTCGAGGTCCTCGTCGACCGGCGGGGCGTCGCTGGACGCGAAGGCGTCGAGGACGAAGCCGGCCAGGCGCGGCGAGAACACCGCGTCGCCCTCCTTGACCCGGAAGACCGCGTCGACCAGATCCGTGCCGGTGATGGTCTTGGTGACATAGCCGCGCGCCCCGCCGCGAATGACACCGATGACATCCTCCGCGGCATCGGAGACGGACAGCGCGAGGAAACGCACCGGCCGCTCCGCGTCCGCCATCAGCGCGGCGCTGCGCCGCAGCACCTCGACCCCGCCGCCGCCGGGCAGATGCACGTCCAGCAGGACGACCTCGGGGCGGGTCGCGGTGATGACCGTGACCGCCTGGTCGACGTCGGCGGCCTCGCCGACAACCTCGACGCCCGTCCGCTCCGTGGCCCCGATCTCGGCCTGCACGCCCGTGCGGAACATCCGGTGGTCGTCGACCAGCACCACCCGCACCCGGCGCTCCGCCGTCTCCTCGGTCGTCATGACGTCTTCTCCGCCCTCTCCATTTCCAGCTCCACTTCGGTTCCCCCACCGGGCACGGAGCGCAGTCTCGCCGTGCCGCCGTTGCGCTGCATCCTGCCGATGATGGATTCACGGACGCCCATCCGGTCCTCGGGCACCGCGTCCACGTCGAAGCCGGGTCCGCGGTCGCGCACGGAGACGAAGACCGTGTGCCCCTCGACCTCGGCGTAGACCTGGACGGCACCGCCCTCGCCACCGTACTTGGCGGCGTTGACCATGGCTTCGCGGGCGGCCTGCATCTGTGCGCCGAGCCGCTCGTCGAGGGGGCAGTCGCCCACCACGACGACCTCGATGGGCACCCCGTGGTGGTCCTCGACCTCGGCGGCGGCCGCCTTGACGGCCTCGGCGAGGGTCTCGGGCTCCTCGGCCTCGTCCTTGCCCCGGCCCTCCGGCCGGTACAGCCAGGCCCGCAGCTCCCGCTCCTGGGCGCGGGCGAGGCGGGCGACCTCGCGAGCGTCCTCGGCGTTGCGCTGGATCAGGGTGAGGGTGTGCAGCACGGAGTCGTGGACGTGGGCGGCGACCTCGGCGCGCTCCTGGGCGCGGATGCGCATCGTGCGCTCGGCGGAGAGGTCCTGGGCCATGCGCACGAGCGAGGGGCCTATGAGCAGCGCTATGCCGACCAGCACGGCGAGGGAGGCCTGCAGGACCGTGCCCAGGCGCTCGGCCGAGCCCTGGAGCACGACGATGCCGGTGACACCGATGCCGGCGAGGGCCACTCCGGCCGCGCCCCGGGCGAGCGGCAGGACACGCTTGCGGCGGCCGACCTCCATCCAGTGGGCGCGGCGGGCGTTGTCGGCCTGCCGCCACACCAGGGCCACGCCGGCGCCGATGAGGACCAGCGGCCAGATATAGGCGTTGGCGCGGCCGAGGTGGAGATTGTCGGCGAAGATCGCGGCGCCGATGACGAGCGCGACGAGGGCGAGGACCTGGCCCGCCTCGGGCTTGCGGACGAACAGTCGCCGGCGCCCGTCGGCGTCGGCCGGGGCGGGCGCCGGGCGCGGCACTTCCACCCCGCCGACGCCGAGCGGCACCACGAACCAGAACACCGCGTACAGCACCGCGCCCATGCCCTGGGCCAGCAGCAGCGCGAGGAAGACGGTGCGCACCCAGGAGACGGGCACCCCCAGGTGGCCGGCGAGACCGCGCGCCACGCCACCGAGCATCCGCCCCTCGGCACTGCGGTAGAGCCTGCGCAGTGGGGGGCCGTCGGCGGGCGGCGCGCAGGCGCCTCCGGCACGGGGCTGCGTCGGTGTCGGGCTGGTCATGGTCCGATCGTCACATGTCGGGGGCGGTCGGGGTATCAGGGTCGTCCCTGACGGGACCCGGGGAAGACCCGGGGAATCGGCCGGGCGGGCGCCGAGCGCTGCGCCGGTACAGCACCACGCCCTTTCGGGGCCGAACCGCACCGGGCTTCGCCGGGGAACCGCACCGGGCTCCGCCGAGCCCGCTCAGCGGTGCGGGCGGAATCCGTCGCGGGCGGCCTCGAAGACGGGACGGTACCTGTCCCATTGCTCCTCCGGCGCGCTCAGGTAGATCGCGTACTCCGTGCCGCCCGGACGCCCGAAGCCGAGGTCGACGGCCCGCCAGGAGCGGGCGCGCCCCTGGAAGCCGAACTCCCACAGCGCCGCCGGCTCTCCCCGGTGGGTGGTCGCCTGCATGCCGCGCAGCTGGTACCTGTCGACCTTCTTGCGGACTTCCTTCTCGACCTCCTTCCAGTGCTGGAGGTGGTCGGCGCTCGCGTTCTCCCGCACGTTGATCTTGAGACCGACGAGGCCGTCGGGCGAGAGGTAGTTGATCTCCCCGGGCGACTTGGCCTCGCGGGCCCAGCCGCCCGGCACCGGTACGGAGAAGCCGAGTTTCTTCTCCTCCGCCAGCCGGTAGCCGGGAGGCACGGCCACGGGTTCGGCGGCCGGGGACGCCGACGCGGTGCGGCCGCCCCCGGACTCCTCCGCCGGCCGGGGGGCGGCCGTGGTGCCGGAGCCGTCGTCGGTGCCGGAGCCCGGTATCAGGAAGTACGCGCCGCCCGCGAGCACGGCCGCGGCGACGACGGCCGCCGAACCCCACAGCAGGGCACGGCTCTTGCGGGTGCCGCCGCTCGCGGCCGTGCCGTCGGCTGCTGCTCGCGCGGCCTCGGCCGCCGTCCGCTCGCCCCCGGCCGCGGAGGGCCCGGAGGCCGCACCGGGCACCGGGACCGTGGGCGCGGTCGCCGCCGTCGCCGCCGTCGCCGCCGCCGTCGTGCCGGTGGCCGCGTCGGGCTGCGGGACCGCGGCGGCGGGCGCCTCCGCGTCCGCACGCGCGGCGTCCTCGCCGCGGACGGGGCCGGCCGGCCCGGCGGCCTCGGGCCCGGCGGCGGCTTCCGCGCCCTCGGGTTCCGGCGCGGCCGGGGAGGGTGCGCGGTCCGCGTCCGGCACGGCCATGCGGGCCGTCGGCGGCCGCGCCGCGGGCTCCCGCAGGATCTGTTCGGCCAGTTCGGCCGGGGGCCGCAGGTCCGGCTCCTTGGCCAGGAGCGTCTCGACGAGCCGGGTCAGCTCCCCCGCCCGGCGCGGGGGCGGCAGGGGGTCCATGACGATCGCGTACGCCGTCTCGACGGCCGTGTCCCTGCGGAACGGGGGCTGCCCCTCCAGCGCCTCGTACAGGGTCGCGCCCAGCGCCCACAGGTCGGAGGCCGGGCCCGGTCTGGCGCCCTTGACCCGCTCGGGGGCGATGTAGTCGATGGAACCGACCATCTCGCCGGTCTTGGTCAGCGTCGAGGTGCCGGTGGACCGGGCGATGCCGAAGTCGGTGAGCACGACCCGCCCGTTGTCCCCGAGGAGGACGTTGCCGGGTTTGACGTCGCGGTGCAGCACCCCGGCGGCGTGCGCGGCCCGCAGTGCCGCGATCATGCCGCGCCCGATCCGGGCCGCCTCGTCAGGGGTGACGGTGCCTTCCTTGAGGACGTCGCCGAGTGTCGTCGAGGGCACGTACTCCATGACGATGCACGGCAGGCCCTCGTCCTCGACGACGTCGTGGACGACGACCACATTGGGGTGCGTGATCCGGGCGGCGCTGCGGGCCTCGCGGCGGGTGCGCTCGTAGAGGGTGGCCAGGTCGTCCTCGTCCAGGTACGGGGAGACACGGAGCCGCTTGACGGCCACCTGCCGGCCGAGCAGCTCGTCCTCCGCCCGCCACACGGTGCCCATGCCTCCGCGGCCGACCCGCTCCAGCAGCCGGTAGCGCCCGGCGACCAGCGCACCCGGTCCCGGCCTGGGCCCGGACGCCGGGGACGCCGACGCGGACGGGACTGACTCAGACACCCTGCACCCCTCCGGTTTCCCCTGCATGTGTTCGACACGTCACGATATCCGGCAATTTCTCAGGGGCGATCTCAGGGAACGGCCAGGGTCGTCAGATGTGCCGCAGGCGCCTTCCGGTTGACACCATGTGCGTATGAGCAACACACCCACCAGCGAGGACGCGCGGCGGACCGACGCGGTTCACGGTGATCCGCCGGCCGCCCGGCCGCCCCTGCGCCGCAGCCGGGAGCACAAGGTGGTCGGTGGCGTCTGCGGCGGCCTCGGCCGCTGTTTCGACCTCGACCCGGTGATCTTCCGCGTGGTGCTGGGCGTGCTCGCCGTCGCCGGTGGCCTCGGGCTGATCGTCTACGGCTTCGCGTGGCTGCTGATCCCGCTGGAGGGCGAGGACGAGAGCGAGGGCCGCAGGCTGCTCTCCGGGCGGGTCGAGGGTCCGGCGCTGACGGCCGTGCTGTGCGCCCTGGTGGGCTGCGGACTGTTCCTGTCCATGCTCAACAACGGCGCCGTGATGTCGTTCGCGCTGATGCTGACCATAGCCACGGCCGGGGCCGCCTACTGGTCGCAGTACCGCCGCAGGCCGGAGGGCCAGGAGGACGCCGCCGTCCAGAAGACGATGGAGGCACCCCCGGAGACCCAGGCCCCGCCCGCGCCGGGCACCCCGTCGTGGTGGCGCGACCCGCTCGTCAGGCCCGGCGCCGCCGGCACGCCCGGCACGGGCGCCGCGCACACCGGCTATCTGTGGGGGCCGGACGACAGCCCCGCCCCGGCCGGGCCGGAGGCCCCGGCCGCGACGGCCGGCGCCCCCGCCGGGGCCCCGCGCGCGGACCGTGCGGCGGCGCGGCCGCCGGCCGGGCGGCCCGCCGCAGGCCGGCCGCTCGGCGGCTGGACGTTCCTGGCGGCCCTCCTCGCCCTCGCGCTCGGTGTCGGTCTGACCTGGCATCACCATCCGCTGGGCACCTCCTTGGAGATCGGTCTGGCCTGTGCGCTCGGTGTCTTCGGGCTCGGCATGGTGGTCAGCTCCTGCTACGGCCGCACGGGCGGCGGCACTGTGGTCGCGGCCGTGCTCACGGCCGCGCTGCTGACCGGGGCGGCCGCCCTGCCGAAGTCGGTGACGGCCGACTGGACCCGCGCCACCTGGCACCCGACGACCACGGCCGCCGTGCAGAGCGAGTACCGGATCGGCAGCGGCACGGGCGTCCTCGACCTGACGGGCCTGGCCCTGCCCGAGGGGGGCGGGGGCGGCACGGTCCGCACGAGCGCGGAGGTCGGCGCGGGGCAGCTCACGCTGGTCGTCCCCGCGAACGCCACGGCCCGGCTGAGCATCGACCTGGGCATCGGTGACGTCCGGCTGCCCGGCGAGGCCCGGGACCAGGTCGATCTGCGGCCCGGACAGAAGAAGCAGTTGACGCTGGAGCCCCGTGCCGGGCAGCCCTCGCACGGCACGCTGGACGTCCGGCTCAAGGTCGGTATCGGTCAGGTGCAGGTGACGTATGCGACGCCATGAGTTCGAACCGGGCAAGCTGGTCGTCGGGCTGGTCCTGCTGGGCGGCTGCGCCGCCTACCTCGCGGCGGCCCGTGGTGTCTGGCACTTCCCCTTCTTCGCGCTGCTGCCCGCTCTGGGCGTCGGCTTCTGCGCGGCCGGGGCCGTCTCCTTCCTCGCGTATCTGATGCGGCGGCGCCGCTCGCGCGGCACGGAGCCGACGGGGCCGGACGGGCCGGGCCCGCGCTGAGGAAGCCGCCGCCCGCGCCGGTTCGGCAGGCGCCGCGACCACTCGGCGGCCCGGTGCCGCTGCCCGTACCGGCCGGGGGCCGGGGTCAGCCGGGGGGGCCAGGGTCAGCCGGGGGACCCGCCGCGGGTGTCCGACCGCCCTCGGGCCTGGCCCGCGCGTATCCGCCTCCCCCGGCGCCGCGCCCACAGCGCGTCGGCCGAGAGCACGGGGGCACCGGCGAGGACCAGCGGCAGCCAGGCCATCAGATAGGCCAGGTCGTTGCCGTAGTAGTAGGGCGTGGCCGACCAGCTGACGGTGAGCCACAGACTGAGTGAGATCAGGGCACCGCCGGCTGCCGCGAGCCGGGCGAACGCGCCCAGCAAGGTGCCCGCGCCGACGGCGAGTTCGCCGATCGTTATCGCGTGACCGAAGCCGGCCGGGCTCCTCAGCGCCAGGTCGACCAGGCCCGGGGCGGCGCTGGAGTCGCGCACCGCGCGCATCAGCTCCTCGATCGAGCCCGGGCCGCTCTCCGCCAGGAAGGCGGGGTCGAAGAGCTTGTCGAACCCCGCGTAGAGGAACGTGACCCCGAGGAAGATCCGCAACGGCAGCAGCGCATACCGCACGGGCACGGACCGCGCCGGCGCTCCGCCGGGCTCCGCCCGCGAGATCCCCGCTGCCGTCGCCGCTTGTCGCGTCGTCCGACGGATGCCCGTCACACCGCTCACCGCCTCTCCCCCGCCCCGGCCGGGCCACGCGCCGCGCGGCCCCGCACAGTTCTTCACGACCCTTCACGGCACCTTCTGCCGGTACCGCACGCCACGACGATACGCAGGAAATCCGCAGCGTGTGCAGACCTGTGGACAACCTCGGGGCAATCCGCAGGAACGGGGGGACTTGGGGAAAACCCGCTCACTCCGGCGAGCGAGCCGAGTCGGCGAAACCCGGGAAGTCCCGCCTGTATCCCGGAACTTGGTTCCCTAAATCCCTGAACCTCTGATCCCCGGTTCCCCGACCTCAGCCCGTGCGGATCCCCAACTCGCTGCCCGCCAGCCACTCCTGCCAGCTCAGGTTCCAGTCGCCGTAGCCGTTGCCGAAGTGGTCCATGGGCTTGCCGGAGCTGCCGACGACCTGGACGACATCGCCCTTGAGGGTCCGCTCGTACAGCCACTTGGCGTCCTCGGTGGACATGCCGATGCAGCCGTGGCTGACGTTCTCCTTCCCGAACGCCTCGGCGTTGTCGGGCGCCGCGTGCACGTACTCGCCGCTGATCGTCTCGCGCATGCTGTAGTCGTACGAGCCGTAGAAGCCGTCCGGATGGTTGCGCGGGATGCCGATGGACAGCGAGTCCATGATCACCCGGCCCTCCTTGGCCAGGATGGTCTTGATGCCGTCGCGGGTCTTGTACTTCTTCTCGTCGCCGCCGCTGACGGGGATGGTGCGCAGGGTCTCGCCGTTGCGGACGACGGTCATCGTGTGGGCCTTGAGGTCCACGGTGTTGATCATCGAGTCGCCGACGGTGAAGGAGACCGTGCGGTCGCCGGCGGCGGCCGTGCCGGGGGCGAGCTTCACGTCCGCGAGACGCGCGTCGAGCGTGACCCTGGTGCCTGCGGGCCAGTACTTCTCGGGCCGGAAGTGGACCCGGGTGTCGCCCTTGGACTCGTTCCAGTGCCAGGCACCGGGGATGTTCGGGGAGGTGGAGACCTTCAGCCGTCCCTCGATACCGGCGCGCAGCTCCTTGGCGATCTTCTGCCCCTTGAAGACGACGGCGATGGGCTGCCCGACGCCGACCTTCTCGCCGTTCGCGGGCGCCATCTCGGGCCGTACGACGCGGGCGGCGCCGCGCAGCAGTTCGGCGGGCGGCGCGGGCTTCTCGGGAACCGCGGTGGGCGAGGGAGAGCCGGAGGGCGTCGCGGTGGCGGAGGACGGGGCGGACGCCCGCTTCGCGGGCCGCTCCTCGGCCTCGGCACCCCCGCCGCACGCGGTGACGGCCAGCCCGGTCAGGGCCAGGGCCGCGGGCAGCACGGCACGACGGGAAAGGCGCATGGTTCTCCTACGGGGTGTCCCTCCGGGCGGTGCGGCGGCGGCCGCGCCGTCCGGTACTGCTTCCGAGCGGTCTCTTCCAGGCATGGCAATGCCGAGGTGGTGAACACCTCGGCACCCCTGCATCGTATGCGCCGCGAACCGCCGCGGGAGGGGCCCGCGAGGACGAGCGACCCCCGCCGATGGGCGGGGGTGGGGCGGGCCGAAGGGCCCGGGACGGCGCGGGGACCTCAGTCGAGCAGTTCCGGCTCGCTGCGGGTGATCTGCTGGTACAGCGGCTGGTAGTTGATCCACGCCACCAGGTCGTTGCCGAGCTGCTCGCGCGTGTGCTTCGCGTTCGCGGAGTCGATGTGCACGGGCTTGCCGGCCGCCTTGGCCGCCAGCTGCACCTGGCACGAGCGTTCCATGGTGATGAACCACCACGCGGCCGCGTCCACCGAGTCCCCGACGGTCAGCAGCCCGTGGTTGCGCAGGATGACGGCTTTGTGCGGGCCGAGCGCGGCGGCTATGCGCCGCCCTTCCTCCTCGTCCACGACGACGCCGGTGTAGTCGTCGAAGAGCGCGTGGTCCTCGTAGAACGCGCAGACGTCCTGGGTGATCGGCTCCAGCAGTTCCCCGAGGGACGACAGGGCCCGCCCGTAGGTGGAGTGGCTGTGCGCGGCGGCCACGACGTCCGGCCGGGCCCGGTGGATCTGCGAGTGGATGGCGAACGCGGCCTGATTGACGTGGTAACTGCCCTCGACGACCTGCCCGTTGTGGTTCACCAGGATCAAGTCGCCGACGGTGATGTGCTTGAAGGACATCCCGAAGGGGTTGACCCAGAAGTGATCGGTGAACTCCGGGTCCCTCGCGGTGATATGGCCCGCGACGCCCTCCTCGAATCCGAACCGTCCGAAGAGCCGGAGCGCGGCGGCGAGGCGCTGTTTGCGGTAGCGGCGTTCGTCCTCGACGGACTCGTGCGTGGGGGGCATGGCGAAGTGGAGCCGGTCGGTGGGGACGGGCTCCGGGGCGGCCGGTGTGGCCGATGCGGTGGGCGGGGCGGACTCCTGGGGGTCGGGGTGCGGCATGGCGGCTCTCCTCCGGTGCTCCGTCGACTGTGCAACGGAAGCTACCGCTCGGTACCGCGAGGGGCCAGGGCCGGGCGGGCACCGGCCCCCTCGCACTCCCGGGTCAGGAATCGGCTGCCGGTCGTCGCTTGTTGATCGCGGTGAGATCGATGGAGATGTCGAAGGGGACCTTCAGTTCCAGCTTGTCGTGGTGGATGCCGCTGATGGCGTAGGACGAGGTGGCCGGGTCCAACTCGTAGACGTAGACGACCGGAAGGCCCTCGCTCTCCTCCACCCGCCAGAAGTGCGGGATGTCCGCGTTCGCGTACTTGCGGGGCTTGACCTCACGGTCGCGTGTGACCGAGTCGTCCGAGACGACTTCGATGGCCAGGACGACGTCCTCGGCCTTGAGCCACGTTCCCTTGGGGCCGGTGTCGGCCTCTGTCAGAGCCACCAGAACGTCCGGCTCCGGCCGGTTCTCCTCGTCCAGCCTGACAGTGAACTCCCGGTAGACATCCAGCTCGTCCGGTGCCTGACTTCTCAGGCAGACCTCCAGCAGACTGATGGTTCGCATGTGGAACTTGGTCTGCGGGCTCATGAAGACGAGACTCCCGTCGATCAGCTCAGTGCGCCTCGGCAAGTTCGGAAGCCGGTCGAGATGCTCCGCTTTCCAACCCCCCGGCGGCGGCACCGGGTAGTTGTACTGCTTCTGCGTCTCCTGCTCGTCCAGCTCGTACTCGGGTGCAGCGCTCATCAGTGCTCCCATGCCCTGGAGTCTCGCTTGTACGGCCAGCGTACCCACCACAAACGCCAATACCGCCGCTCAAACGAATGAGCGACGGCATTGGCGTTGACCCTACGAGAGGGCCGGTGGGGCTACTCCCACTCGATCGTCCCCGGCGGCTTGCTCGTGATGTCCAGGACGACGCGGTTGACCTCGTCGACCTCGTTCGTGATGCGGGTCGAGATACGGGAGAGCACGTCGTACGGCAGGCGCGACCAGTCGGCGGTCATGGCGTCCTCGGAGGAGACCGGGCGCAGCACGATCGGGTGGCCGTAGGTGCGGCCGTCGCCCTGGACGCCGACGCTGCGGACGTCCGCGAGCAGGACGACCGGGCACTGCCAGATCTCGGCGTCGAGGCCGGCGGCGGTCAGCTCCTCGCGGGCGATGGCGTCGGCCTCGCGCAGCAGGTCCAGGCGCTCCTCGGTGACCTCGCCGACGATGCGGATGCCCAGGCCCGGGCCGGGGAAGGGCTGGCGCTGGACGATCTCCTCGGGCAGGCCCAGCTCCTGGCCGACCATGCGGACCTCGTCCTTGAACAGCTGGCGCAGCGGCTCGACGAGCTCGAACTCCAGGTCCTCGGGCAGTCCGCCCACATTGTGGTGGGACTTGATGTTGGCGGTGCCGGTGCCGCCACCGGACTCGACGACGTCCGGGTAGAGCGTGCCCTGGACCAGGAACCTCACTTCCTCGCCCGCGTCGCCCGCCTCGGCGACGATCTCGGCCTGCGCCTGCTCGAAGACGCGGATGAACTCCCGGCCGATGATCTTGCGCTTGGCCTCCGGGTCGGAGACCCCGGCGAGGGCCTTGAGGAAACGCTCCTGCGCGTCGACGACCTTGAGCTGGACGCCGGTGGCGGCCACGAAGTCCTTCTCGACCTGCTCGGTCTCGCCCTTGCGCATCAGGCCGTGGTCGACGTAGACGCAGGTGAGCTGGTCACCGACGGCCTTGTGGACGAGGGCCGCGGCGACGGCGGAGTCCACGCCCCCGGACAGGCCGCAGATCGCGCGCTTGGTGCCGACCTGCTCGCGGATGGCGGTGACCTGCTCCTCGATGACGTTGCCGGTGGTCCAGGTCGGCTCGATGCCGGCGCCCCGGTAGAGGAAGTGCTCCAGGACCTGCTGGCCGTACGTGGAGTGCATCACCTCGGGGTGGTACTGCACGCCGTAGAGCTTCTTCTCGTCGTTCTCGAAGGCGGCGACGGGCACGAGGTCGGTGGACGCGGTGACCGTGAAGCCCTCGGGCGCGGCGGAGCAGGCGTCGCCGTGCGACATCCACACCGACTGCTCGACGGGGGTGCCCTCGAAGAGGGTCGAGCCCGGCTTGCTCACGGTCAGCGGCGTACGGCCGTACTCGCGCGCACCGGTGTTGTCGACGGTGCCGCCGAGGGCCGTGGCCATCAGCTGGAAGCCGTAGCACATGCCGAAGACCGGGACACCGGCCTCGAACAGGGCACGGTCCAGGCGCGGCGCGCCCTCCTCGTAGACCGAGGACGGGCCGCCGGACAGGATGATCGCCTTCGGGTTCTTGGCGAGTATCTCGGCCACCGGCATGGTGGACGGGACGATCTCGCTGTACACGCGCGCCTCGCGGACGCGGCGGGCGATGAGCTGGGCATACTGCGCGCCGAAATCGACAACGAGCACCGGTTCCGCGGTGTTGTCGTGGACGGCGGCGGGGGGTGCTGCTGACACGGGCGGCCTTCCGGCGGTCGAGTGCGAGAGGGGTCTGTGTTTGTCGATTCTACCGGGGCGTGGGGGGTTGCTTTTGTCTCACCATCCGAATCCGCCGCGGCCCCGCGTTGGCCCGGGCCCCGCCCCGGGGGCATACTGGGCGCCATGCGCAAGCAGCTGACCTACGTCTTTACCTATGGCAACCGGCCCGTCCGGCTGCCATGGTCGTGCTGCTTGCACCCGTAACCACACGGAACAAGCGACTTCCCAGGCGCCCCGGGCCGACAAGGCCCGGGGCGCCTGTCGTCGTTCTCCGGGTCCGTCACCCCGGGGGCCACAGCCCCTCGGAGGAAAGATCATGAGCACCCGCACCGACAGCGCCACGAGCACCGCCACCACCGCCACGGGCACCATCCCCGTCGCGGAGACCGGCGCCCGCACCGACGAGGCCGCCGAGGTGATCATCGACGCGCGCGGCCGGATCGACGAGCTCGACGGCCGGATCATCGGGCTCGTGCAGGAGCGGATGGCCGTCTCCGCGGTGATCCAGCGCGAGCGGATGGCCTCCGGCGGGCGCCGGGTCAGCTTCTCCCGCGAGATGGAGATCCTCAACCACTACAGCGAGCAGCTGGGCCGGTCCGGCACCGCGCTCGCCATGACGCTGCTGGAGCTGTGCCGGGGCCGCATCTGACCTCCCCCGCCCGGCAGTTCGACCCCTGCGGCGCCCCCGCGCGGTCCACCGCGCGTCACGGCGCGTCACTCGTACGGTGCGTGACCGCGCCTCGACCGGCTTCGTTGGACTCGTTGCCCGCGCCAGCCAGGAGCGGCCCACCTGAAATCCACGCGTGGTCTCCGCCCTTGTCACGGGCCCGGCAGGACAGGGCGGATCCACCGGAGTGCGAGACGCGCGGGTCCGCGCGTCGTGGGACCGCGTTCCGGTGGCGCGGTGGCCGGTCAGCAGGGGACAGCAGCCCGGCCGCCCTTCACGGACGGTCGGTTCCGGGGACGCCTGGAGCCGACCGTATCCGGTCCGGACGGTTGCGCGGAGCGTGCCGCATCCCCCACGATGCAAAGGGAACGCCAAGTCTCCGCTCCGGCGCCGCCATTGGTTCGACCAGTGGGCCTCGCGCGGCGCCCCGCACCACCCCGGCTCCGCCCGCAACGCCCCTTTTGCACAGCACTGCTTCCCCGCACCAGTCCCGTATCTCCCCTACGCTTCCCCGGATTTCCCTCCCCTGAGCTCCTCTCCCCTGTCCGCCCCCCCCTCTCTCCTCATGTCCGCGGCGCTCCCCCCGGCGCCGCCTCCACGGCACCGGCCGATCCCTGTCCCGGTGCCGGCGGTCGAGGGCCCCGAGGCCGCCCGCACGCCCCCGCGGGTACGGCTCGGGGCCCTTCGTGCTGCACCCGCGCGCCAGCACGGCTGTGAGATCAATCACGGGCGCCCGTACGGCAGTTCCGGCAACCTTTCCGGCGGATCGCCGGTCTTGTACGTGTACACGTCCACCCCGTGCGCCCCACCGCCGCCTGCGCGCCCCACCGCCAGGACCTTTCCGCTCGACCGCACCGATCCGAGAGGTCTCATGAAGCTTCGCCGCGCCCTGGCCGCCGCCGCTGTCACGGCTGCCGTCGGCCCTGTTGCCCTGCTGTCGGCTCCTTCCGCTTCGGCGGAGGAGCCGAAGCCGCCGAGTGCGGCTGTTCCGGCGGTGGGCACCGGTTCCCTCACCCCCTCCGAACCCGCCGCGAGCGGGGAGTCGCAGTCGTCCTCACCGGATGCTCCGGGCTCCCGGACGGAGGAGGCTTCGGGGTCCACGACCCATTCATCCGGAAAGTCCGAGGGGGATGGTCAGGGGAAGGAGCAGGGGAAGGAGCAGAAGGACGCCAAGGAGGCGGACAAGTCGGGCTCCTCGCAGGGGACGAACACCTCCGGGAGCTCGGACTCCTCGACAGCGCCGACCAGTTGCCCGAAGTGGTCGGACACGGACAAGCGGGCTGTGGCCAGAGTCCATGGCCTGCGCGACGTGATCGCCGGTACGGAGCAGAGGTTCTCCTTCCGAGTGGAGAACAAGTCCAGTGAGCCCCTGTCGGTGTCCCTGCACCTGAACCTCGAATCCCATGTGGCCGGCAACCCGTCCGCCCGGACGGACAGGCAACTCTCGCTGCAGTGGCGCGGCGCCGAGACGGAGGACTGGAAGGACGTTTCCCCGGGCTTCGGGAAGTTCACCAAGGTGGTGGGCATCGCACCGAACGCACAGCGCGAGATCGAGCTCCAGGTCCGGGCCGACGCCAAGATACCCACCGGAGTCGCTCACCTGATGCAGTACGCCACTTGGGAGGCCGCGAACGGGGCGTGCGGCGCCACGGAGGGCGGCGAGGGCCAGTTCGTCGACATCCTGCCCGTCGGCACCGACCCGAACAAGGTCAACCCGGCCCGCCCCTCGGACACCAAGACCGAGCCCACCCAGTCCCCGGCAGCGACGCCCACGCCCACGAACACCGCGGACGCCAAGACCCCCGACAGCAAGTCCACCCCCACCGGCTCCGCATCCGCATCCGCCTCCCCCTCCCCCGCAGGAGCCGGGTCCGGGTCGTCCAACGCCCCCGCAGCGAACGGCTCCCTGTCCACGACGCCCGTCAGCGGTGAGCTCGCGAGCACCGGTTCGTCCTCCGCGCTCCCCGCGCTCGGGGCCGTCGGTGCCGCTGCTGTCGTCGCCGGTGCGGGCACCGTGTTCGCCGTGCGGCGGCGCAAGGGGGACGCGTCCGCGTAAGGCAGCGCCACGCCGTCACCCGGTAAGGGGCGCACACCCTGGTGGGACGCCCCTTACCTAGCCGGCCTCGCGCGGCGGTACCGGCGGTACCGGCAGCAGCGGGAGGCGCAGCGACCCGAACGCCCCCTCCGGCACGGCGGGTTGGCGGGGCGACACGGGGGGAACACGCACGTACGGGCTGCCCTGTGGGGGGCGCGGGTCGGGCTCGCCCTTGTTGGACCACAGGGCCATCGCCCGCTCCGCCTGTGCCGTGATCGTCAGCGACGGGTTCACCCCGAGGTTCGCGGAGACGGCCGCTCCATCGACGACCGAGATGCCCGGGTGCCCGTACAGCCGGTGGTAGGGGTCGACGACGCCCTGTCCGGCGTCGGCGCCGATGGGGCAGCCGCCCAGGAAGTGCGCGGTGAGCGGAGTGCCCATGAGCTCGCCGACGTTGCTGCCGGGGAAACCGTTGATCTCGCGTGCCAGGTGGGTGGCGGCCTCGGTGGCCTCGGGGATCTGGGTGGGATTGGGGGCGCCGTGGCCCTGCCGGGCGGTGAGCAGACCCCTGCCTATGCCGCGCTTCTTGCGGTACGTGGTCAGGGAGTTGTCCAGTGACTGCATGACGAGCCCGATGATCGTGCGCTCGGACCAGCGCCGGTTCGACAGCGACCGCAGCAGTTGTACCGGGTGGCGCGCGCAGTGGCCCGCGAACGCGAGCGCGCGGGGCGTGCGGTCGGCGAGGGGCACCTGAAGGATCGACAGTGCGCCCATCGCGTTGGAGCCCCTGCCGTAGCGCACGGGCTCGATGTGGGTGTCGGCGTCGGGGTGGACCGAGGAGGTGATGGCGACGCCGCGCGTGAAGTCGACGCGGGGCGCGCCGTGGGCCTTGCGGTAGCGGCGGTCGTCGGTCTGGGCCCCGACCAGGGCCTCGGAGTTGGTCCGGGTCAGCCGGCCCAGGCCCTCGGGTATGCGGGGCAGCAGCCCTTTGTCCTTCATGGTGTGCAGCAGGGTCTGGGTGCCGTACGTGCCCGCGGCGAGCACGACGTGTTCGGCGCGCAGGACGCGCGGACGCGCCCGGTGCCGCCGGTCGGTGGGGACGGTGAGCACGCGGTGGCCGCCGTCCCGGTGCTCGGTGACGGCGACGACGGTCGTCATGGAGTGGATGACAGCACCGGCGCGTTCGGCGAGGTGGAGATAGTTCTCGTTGAGAGTGTTCTTCGCGCCGTGGCGGCAGCCGGTCATGCACTCGCCGCACTCGGTGCAGGCGCTGCGGGCGGGCCCCGCGCCACCGAAGTAGGGGTCGGGCACTTCCTGGCCGGGCCGCGCCCGTACGCTGCCGTCGGCGTCCTCGCCGTCGCCGAAGAAGACGCCGACCGGCGCCGGGTGGAAGGTGTCCGCGAAGCCCATCCGTTCCGCCGCCGCCTTCAGATGCACGTCCGAGGGGGTCGTCGTCGGATTGAGGCGCACGCCGAGCATGCGGCGCGCCTGGTCGTAGTACGGCGCCAGCTCCTGCTGCCAGTCGGTGATCCGGCACCACTGCGGGTCGTCGAAGAACTGCTTCGGCGGTACGTACAGGGTGTTGGCGTAGTTCAGCGATCCGCCGCCGACGCCGGCGCCCGCGAGGACCATGACGTGGCCCAGCAGGTGGATGCGCTGGATGCCGTAGAGGCCGAGGGCGGGGGCCCACAGGTAGTTGCGCAGGTCCCAGGAGTTCCTGGGCAGGGTGTCGCGGGTGAAGCGCCGGCCCGCCTCCAGCACGCCGACGCGGTAGCCCTTCTCGGTCAGCCGGAGGGCGGCGACTGCGCCGCCGAATCCGGAGCCGACCACGACGACGTCGTAGTCGTACGGCCGGTCCCCGCACGCCTTCTGCTCGGCCGGTCCCTGCGCGGACTGTGCCACCGATGCCTCCTCGCGACGGCCTTATTTGTCACAGCACTTGTCACAACCTCTTTGGAACGGCCTTACAGGGAAGTGCTGTCAGCGCAGCCGCAGTGCCTTCAGCGCGCGCAGGCCGCCCGTCATCAGGCGCGCGTACGCCTCGTCGTCCAGGCCGAAGGCCGGGGCGAGCGGTACGAGCCGCTGCTGTGCGACGGTCTGTGCCTCGGTGTACCTGAGGATGCCCTCGGAGCCGTGCCGGCGGCCCAGGCCGGAGTCGCGCATGCCGCCCATGGGCGAGGCGGCGCTGCCGTAGGCGGCCGCGTAGGACTCGTTGACGTTGACCGTGCCGGTGCGCAGCCGGGCGGCGAACGCCCGGCCCCGGCGGCCGTCCCCGGTCCACACGCTGGCGTTGAGCCCGTAGGGCGTGGCGTTGGCGAGGGAGACGGCCTCGTCCTCGTCGTGGAAGCGGTAGACGGACACCACGGGGCCGAAGGTCTCCTCCGCGCACACCGCCATGGGTGCCTGGACGCCCTCCAGGACGGTCGGCTCGTAGAAGTACGGTCCGATGTCGGGCCGGGCCCTGCCGCCGGCCAGGACGGTGGCGCCCTTGGCGACGGCCTCCTCGACGTGCCGGGTGACGGTCTCCAACTGCCGTGGTCCGGCCAGTGATCCCATGTCCGCGCCGTAGGCGAGCCCCGTGCCCAGGCGCAGGGCCCTGGTCCGGGCGGCGAAGCGGGCGACGAAGTCGTCGGCGAGCGACGCGTGCACGTACAGCCGCTCGATGGAGACGCACAGCTGTCCGGCGGAGGAGAAGCAGCCGCGCACCGCTCCGGCCGCCGCCTTCTCCACGTCGGCGTCGCGCAGGACCACCATGGCGTTCTTGCCGCCGAGTTCGAGGGAGCAGCCGACGAGCCGGCCCGCCGCCGACCGGGCGACCTCGCGGCCGGTGCGGGTGGAGCCGGTGAACGAGACGTAGTCGGCGCCGGCGACGACGGCCGGGCCGACGACGGGCCCCTCGCCGACCACGACCTGCCAGACGCCTTCCGGAAGCCCCGCCTCCATCAGCAGCTCGCGTGCCCACAGGGCGGTCAGCGCGGTCTCCGTGTCGGGTTTCATCACGACCGCGTTGCCCGCGGCGAAGGCCGGCAGGGCGTCGCCGACGGACAGCTCCAGCGGGTAGTTCCACGGGGCTATCTGCCCGACGACTCCGCGCGGTTGACGCAGTTCGGCGACCTTGGTCAGACCGGGTACGACACCCGTGCGGCTCCTGGGGCGCAGATACGCGGGGCCCTTGAGCCCGTAGTGGCGGGCGGCGACGGCGACGGCCTGCACCTCCTCGTGCGCGTGCAGCCGGGCCTTGCCGGTCTCCAGCTGGATCAGGTCCAGTACCTCGGACTGGCGGCGCAGCAGCAGGTCATGGAAGCGCAGGAGCACGGCACAGCGCCGTCGCGCCGGTACGGCCGCCCAGCGGCGCTGTGCCTCGCGGGCAGCGGCGAAGGCGGTGGCGACGTCCTCGGGTGTCGACTCGGGCAGTTCCGCGAGGACTTCGCCGGTGAAGGGCGTGTGGGAGACGGTCGTGCCGGAGCCGACGACGGGGCGCGTGAGGCGGGCGACGAGGGCGGGCGTGACCACGTCGGCGGCGGAACGGGCGCTGGGCGGGGCGACCGGATTGCCGCCGCCGGGCGGTGGCGCGGACGCGGTCGTGGACGGGGCCGGAAGGGGTGCGCTGTGCCGCGAGTCCGTCATGAGGGCGAGCGTAGGCGGAGAGGGACGCTTTGGGTACTGGCGGGTAGTCGTTTTTCACCGGCCGCGCACAATCGCGCACGGGCGCGCGGCCGGCACGACGCCCGGCAGCCCGAACGCCCCCTTGCACTCCGGGCGTTGGGATCCCCGTCCGCCGCGCTCCCACGCGTCGGCCGTGAACACCGGCTGGCCATGGGCGCGTTCAAGTGAACGTTCACGGACTCGACACCGGCTTGATGCGCGCGAAGCCGTCCAGCGCGGTGTCCAAGTGGCGGCGGATCTCCTGGGCGCGGCCCGCCGGGCCCGACACCGACACGTCGTACATCCTGCCCGCCTCGTCCCAGGCGACGTCGTAGCTGCGCACCGCCGCCCCGTCGGGGCCGTTCCAGGTGAACTCCCAGGAGGCCGCCGGGAATTGCCGGTGCGCGGTACGGGCGAGACCGGCCGCGCGGTAGCCGGGATAGGTCCCGGGGGCCTGGGAGGCGGCACCGCGCAGGGCGCCGTAGGGGCCGTCCTTGACGGGGTCCTGGACGAGCACGCCCAGCCGGATCCCGCGGTCCGGGGAGGAGTAGTAGACGCGGGGCGGCTCGAAGGAGCGGGTGTAGCCGTCGGGCACGGCGAGCGCGAATCCCACCGGGTCCTGGACCGGGTGGTAGCCGGGGGGCGCGTCGACGGCGGCGGAGGCCGGCGGTTCGGGCCCGGGCGGTTCCAGCGGCCGGGAGGCCGCGCCGGATCTGCCCTCGGTCCAGCCGCCCCCGCCCGACAGCAGCGCGGCGAGTCCCGCGCCCATGCCCGCCAGCGTCACGACGGCGACGGCCGCCGTCAGGGCCGTACGGGGCCGGCCGGGGCCGCCGGGCAGCACGGAGGGGCCCGGCCCGCGCCCGGCACCGCGCAGCGCCGGCCATCGGCGCGTGCGCCCGGCGCGTGCGCGGTCGGGCACGCGCCCGGTGGCCAGATATGTACGCAGCAGCCGCTCCGCCTCGTCCGCCCCCATCCGGTGGGCGGGGTCGCGCTCCAGCAGCCCCCGGACGACCGGCAGCAGGGGCTGCGCTTCGGCGGGCAGCCGCAGTTCCTCCTGGACGACGGCGTTGAGCGTGCCGCCCAGCGAGTCCCGCCGGAACGGCGTGTGCCCGCTGAGCGCCGCGCACAGCAGCACTCCGAGCGACCACAGGTCGCAGGCGGGCCCGGTGCGTCCTCCGGAGATCCGCTCGGGCGCCGTGTACTCCGGCGAGCCGACGAACGCGCCCGTCTCCGTGATCGTCGTGGCGCCCGTGACCTGGGCGATGCCGAAGTCCGTCAGGACCACCCGGCCGGTGGCCGACTCCAGCAGCACGTTGGGCGGCTTGATGTCGCGGTGCAGCACACCGCGCGCGTGCGCCGCGCGCAGCGCGCTGAGCAGCGCCAGCGCGATCCGGGCGGCCTCCGGCGCCGCGAGCGGCCCGTCGGCCGCCAGCACCACCGACAGGGCGCGGCCGTCGACGAGCTCCATGACGATCCAGGGCCGGCCGTCCTGCTCCACGATGTCGTGCAGGACGACCACGTTCGGATGCTTGATCAGCGCGGCGGCGCGCGCCTCGCGCAGCATCCGCGCCCGTTCGGAGCGGGTGTCGGCGGCGCAGAGCCCGGGCAGCGTGCCCTCGCCCATGTGCAGTTCCTTGACGGCCACTTCACGCGAGAGCAGCTCGTCCGTGGCGCGCCACACGGTGCCCATGCCGCCGCGGCCGATCCTCCGGTCGAGGCGGTAGCGGCCGGCGATCAGACCATCGTGTGCGGCGAAGGTCTCCATACGCCATTCTTGCCCCTCCTCTCCCCTGCTCCACCGTGCCCGCGACGGCGGGTTCCGGTCACACGGCAAGCCCCGTACAAAAGCCGGGGAGTTGGGGAGTCGGGGAGCCGGGGGCGTTACGCGCCCGCTATGGCGTCGATGATGACGAGCACGCCGCTGCTGCCTGCCCGCACGGTGTGGTACGTACCCGCCGGCACCACGCAGATCTCGCCGGCGCGCACCGTCACGTCGGTTCCGTCATAGGTGAGTTCCATCCGTCCTTCGAGGACGAACAGTGCTTCCGTGCGCTCGTGCGCCTCTCCCTCGTGCGGCGTCTCGTCCATGCGCAGCACCTTGATACGGGCGCCGCCCACCTCGCCGAGCACGTGGGTGCGCCAGACGGCGGGCAGCTTGCCGGCGAGGCCGGCGACGTCGACGACGGGGGTCTGCTTGGTCTCCATGGCCGTGACGCTAACCGCGGAACGCCCGCCACCGGCTGACCGTCGGGCAAAGCTTGTCAAGTGCGGCGATCAAGCCAGGTCCGGGCAGACGGACCATGGAGCATACGGATGCGGATACGGATGCGGATACGGATGCGGATGCGGATACGGATCGCACCTTCCGTATCACAGTACGTGACCGGTCGGAGCGCCTGCTCGCGTCATGTAGAGTTGTTCCCGCAACGCAGACCGGCGCGCAGAAATGACCGCCGGACCGCCGAGCGCTCGTAGCTTAACGGATAGAGCACTTGACTACGGATCAAGAGGTTGCAGGTTCGAATCCTGCCGAGCGCACAGCAACCCCCGCACCCGGATGCCGACTTGTCGCATCCGGGTGTCGGCGTTTTCGCGGGCATGTCCGGCGTCCGCCCGGACACGTGCCCGTCGACAGCCGATGAAGGACCGGTCCTGACCTGTATCGCGCCTACTCTTCGCAGCATGAGCAGCCGCGCCACCGGCCGCAGCACCAGCGGTCACAGCAGCCCCCGCCCCCGGATCACCGACGAGCAGCGCCGTGCCCGCCTCGCGCGGCGCCACCTCCTGGCCCCCGCGCACCGGGCGGACCGCGTCGAGGACGTCGCCGACGCCCTGGTCGGACTGCACGCCACCGACGCGGCCACCGTCTACCTCTCCGCGTGCGCGCGGCTCGCCGAGCCCTCGGCGGCGGAGGTCGAGCGCGGGCTGTACGAGGACGTGACGCTGGTGAAGCTGCTGTCGATGCGGCACACGCTCTTCGCCGTGACCGACAGCCTCGCCCCGTACGTCTACTCCTCCACCGCCCGCGCGATCGCGGCCCGCGAGCGGGCGGCGTTCCTGCGCTTCCTGCGGGCGAGCGAGGGCGCCTGGGACGAGCGCCGGCTCGCGGTGACCGAGAAGGAGGTGCTGTCCTCACTGGCTGCACGCGGCGAGGCGACGACGGCCGAACTGGCCAAGGACGTGCCCGCGCTGCGCGAGACGGTCACCATCGCGCCGGGCAAGCCGTACGAGGCACGGCAGAGCGTCGGCAGCCGGCTGCTGCGGCTGCTGTCCTCCGACGGTCACGTACGGCGTGCCCGGCCGCGCGGTTCGTGGACGAGCAGCCTGTACCCGTGGGCGCTCGTCCACCCGCTCACGGAGGTCCCGGTGCGCGAGGCCAAGGCGGAGGTGGCCCGGCGCTGGCTGGCCTCCTTCGGGCCGGCCACGGAGGCGGACCTGAAGTGGTGGACGGGCTGGACGCTCGGCGACACCCGCAAGGCCCTCGCCGATGTCGGGGCGCGGGAAGTGGAGTTGAGCGCCGGAACCGGCCACGTACTGCCGGAGGACCTGGAGGACACCGAGGAGCCGGAGCCGTGGGCCGCGCTGCTGCCGGGGCTCGACCCGACGGCCATGGGCTGGCGGCTGCGCGAGTGGTACCTCGGCCCGGACGACGTGCCCGCGCTCTTCGACCGCGCGGGCAACATCGGCCCCACCGTGTGGTGGAACGGGCGGATCGTGGGCGGCTGGGCGCAGCGCGCGAACGGCGAGATCGTCTGGCGGCCGCTCGCGGACACCGGCAAGGAGGCGTGCGCCGCGATCGCCGCGGAGATCGCCCGGCTGTCCTCATGGATGGGCGACGTGCGCGTCACACCGCGCTTCCGCACGCCGCTGGAGCGCGAACTGGTGCGTTGAGGCCCCACTGCCGGGCGGCGTCCGCGCGCGTACGGCCCCGCACCGGTGGACGGAAAGCGGGCATCTGGTTCGAAGTGCCGGTCGAACTGCGGGAATTCGGCCCGGACACACCGAGGACCCGGTGCGTCACCCGCCCGTCGTGGGCATAACTGGTCTCGTGGAGGATCGTGCACAGCGGGCATCGCGCACGGGGGCGGACCGTCGCGGCCCGTTCCCGGAAGACGCCGGACAGCCGTGGCCCGTCGGCGGTACGGGCGGCGGGCCGGCCCCGCGCGAAGACGCACGCGCGCGTGCCCGTACCCGCCGTCCTCCCGCGCTCACGGCCCCCGGGCGTGCGCCCGCCGCGCCGGCCGCCCGGGGGCGGCAGCCGGTGACCGGATCCGTGGCGCGCGGCAGGGTGACGCGGTGAGCAGCCGGCACGGGCCGGAGGCGGCCCGGCTGCGGGCACGTCTGGCCGAGGCCCGGCATGTCCTGGCCGCCGGGGTCGCGCTGGACGCCGCCGCCGTCTTCGCCGCCGTGCGCGACGAGGCCGCGGCACTCGGGCTCGCGGCCGAGCGGGCCGACGCGCTCCTCGGGCTGGGCGACTGCGCCCTGGAGAGCGGCGAGCCGGCCCGGGCCCGCGACCTCTTCGCGGCCGTCGAGCACCTGCTCGCCGCCGAGCCGCTGCCGCGCCGCGTTCCCGCGCTGCGCGGGCGGGCCACCGCGCACCTGCTGGCGGGCGAACTGCGCTACTGCGCCCACCTGCTGGAGCGCACCGTCCGCGAACTGAACGCCTCCGGACTGCACGCTCCCGACGCGTTGCTGCTGCTGCACACCGCGTCCATCGCCCCGTACATGGACATGGGAGCGCACGTGCGCGCCGCGCACGCCGCACAGCTCGCGCTGGCGCTCGCTCCGCAGGTGAACGATCCGGCGCTCGTCGCCGGGATGTACCGCGGCGTCGCGCGCACCCTCATCGCGGAGGGCCGCACGGCCGAGGCCGACGCCTCGCTCGCCAAGGCGCAGGAGCTCTGCGCGCAGCTGCACTTGCGCACCGACCTCGCGCACTGCCACTGGATGCGCGGCTATGTCCTCGCGCAGAACGGCGAACTGGACCCCGCGGAGGGGGAACTGCGCACGGCGCGCGGCATCCTGACGGCCAAACGCGCCGCCCTGTTCACCGTCCAGGTCGAAGTGGAACTGGCGGACGTCCTGCGGCGGCGCGGCAGGACGGGGGAGGCGGAGGCGCTGTTGCGGCCGCTGCTGTCCTCCTCGGCGCTCGGGGCCGAGCGCGGCGCGGTCCACGCGGGCGGCGCGCACCGGCTGCTGGGTCTGATCGCGGAGGAGCGCGCGGACACCGAGTCCGCCGAGGAGCACTACTGCGCGGCCCTGTCGCTCCTGGAGCGCACGGGCGCCGCCGGCGACCTCGCCGACCTGTGCCGCCTCCTGGGCGATCTGCTGCGCCGTACGGGCCGCGTGGAGGCCGCCCTGGACGCCTACCGCACGGGCCTGGGCCACCGCGCCGCCCCGGGGACGACCACCCTGGGGCCCGCGCCCACCGCCCCCGCGCCGTAGCCGTCCGCGCCCCCGCGTCCGGCACGAGCCCCCTCCCCGGGGGATCATGACGGTCCCGCCCCCGCCGGGCGGCGGGGACGCACCCCCGCCTACGGACGGATCCCCGCGTTCCGCTTTTGTCGGACCCGTACGGCAATCTGGAGGAGCCGGGGCGGCGCCGGACGACGGCGCCGGCACCCGACGGGCACGAGAGGGAAGGCGGGAGCGGACGGTGATCCGTGTTGCGGTGGTGGACGACGAACAGCTCGTCCGGTCCGGGCTGCGGATGATCCTGGGCACGGCCCCGGACATCGAGGTGGTGGCTGACTGCGGCGGCGGCGAGGCCGTGGACACCGTGCGCGCGAGCGCCCCCGACGTCGTCCTGCTCGACATCCGCATGCCCGACGTCGACGGGCTGACCGTGCTGCGGGCCCTGCGCGCGTTCCCCCGGCCGCCCGCCGTCGCGATGCTCACCACCTTCGACGCCAACGAGTACCTGGCGGCCGCGCTGCGCACCGGCGCCACCGGCTTCCTGCTCAAGGACACCGCCCCGGAGCAGCTCGTGCAGGCCGTACGGACCCTCGCGGCCGGCAGCAGCGTCCTGGACCCGGGCGTGACGCGCGCCGTCATCGGCGGCTATCTGGCCGCCGAGGCGGAGACGACGGCGGCCACGGCGGTGGCCGGGCTCACGCCGCGCGAGCGCGAGGTCCTCGCCCACCTCGGCGCCGGGCTGGCCAATCCGCAGATCGCCGCGCGCATGGGGCTCGCGCCGAGCACGGTCAAAGACCACGTCCGGGCCGTCCTCGGCAAGCTCGGCGGCCTCAACCGCGTCCAGGCCGCGATCGTCGCCGACCGGGCCGGCCTCGTCACCCCGGACGTGCCCGCGCCGGGCGGGCCGGCCGGGGCGGGGGGCGACGAGCTGTGAGCACCGCGGACGAGCGGGCGGCGCGGCGCGCCCCCGGTCCGGGGGCGACGGCCGCGCTGCCTCCCCGGCTGCGGGCCGCGCTGCCCGCCGTCCTGCCCCCGCTGATCGCCACCGCGGAGGCGCTGCTCGTCAACGGCCTGCGGCCGGGGACGGCGCTGGCCGTCTCCCTGGGCGCGGCGGTCGCGCTGGTGTGGCGCCGGCGGCTGCCCGTCCTGATGTTCCTGGCCACGCTGCCGGGCATCTACATCGGCTACATCTGGTTCGCGCCGATGATCGCCCTGTACACCGTGGCCACGCTGCGCGCCGACCGGCGGCTGCTGGCCGTGACGGGGCTGCTGCTCGCGGCCGCGCACTTCGTGCCGTTCCCCCCTGCCGAGTACCCGTACACCACCTCTCGCGAGACGGCGCTCGCGGTGGTCGACTCGCTCGTCACCGGCGCCGCGCCGCTGGCGCTCGGTCTGCTCACGCGCACCCGCCGCGAACTGGCCGCCCGGCTCGACGAGCTGACGCGCAGCCGTGCCCGCGAGGACCGGCTGCTCGCCGACCAGGTCCTGGCCACCGAACGCGCCCGGCTGGCCCGGGAGATGCACGACGTCGTCGCCCACCAGGTCTCCCTGATCAGCCTGCAGGCCGGGGCCGTGCAGATCAGCACGGCCGACGAGCAGGCGCGCGAGGGCGCCGGGAGGATCCGTGACCTGTCGGTGCGCACCCTGGAGGAGCTGCGGCACATGGTCGGCATCCTGCGGGCGGCCGGCGGGGACACCGAGGAGCTCACGCCCCAGCCGAGCCTGGCGGACCTGCCGCGGCTGATCGAGGTCAGCGCGCTCGGCGTGACGTACGAGAACGACTGCGAGCCGGGGGCGCAGCGCTCGGAGGCCGTGGAGCGCGCCGCGTTCCGTACGGTGCAGGAGGCGCTGACGAACGCGCGCAAGCACGCGCCGGGGGCCTCGGTCCGGGTGCGGGTGAGCGAGCCGCGCCGGCGCGCGGGGCGGGCGCTCGTCGTCGAGGTCCGCAACGGGCCGCCGGACGCGGGCGCGCAGCCGCCCGGGCTGCCCGGCGGCGGCCACGGCCTGGTGGGCCTGCGGGAGCGGGCCCAGAGTCTGGGCGGGACGCTGGAGGCGCACGCGACGGACGAGGGCGGCTTCGTCGTACGGGCCGTCTTCCCGCGCGAGGCGTAGCGGCGGGCGCACGGCGTACGGCCCGTGCGCCCGCCCTCCCGGCGCGCCGTGCGCGCCGATGCCGTGCGCGCTACGCGGCGGATATCGGGTCGGTGCCGGCGACCGGGGCGGCGTTCTCGTGCGTCGCGGCGGCCAGGTCGGGGTAGATGTCGAAGAGCCGGCGCACCCCGAGCGCCGCGAGGACCCGGTTGACGTGCGAGCCGTCGACCGCGCCCTGCGCGGGCAGGATGAGCCGCAGGCGCCCCTGGCAGGAGCGCATCAGCCGGCGGGCGGCGATCAGCACGCCGACCCCGCTGGAGTCGCAGAACCGCACGTCGGCGAGGTCGAGCACCAGACTGCGCCGGCCGTCGGCGACCGCGTCGTGCACGCGCTGCCGGACCACGGGCGAGGTCACCAGGTCCATCTCGCCGGAGACCCGGAGGACCGCCCAGTCCCCGCGCTCGGCGTCCTTCACCTTCAGCGTCACGCGCTCGAAGCCCCTTCGCTCGGTCGGTCGTTGTCCGGTTTCAGGCCCTTTCTCCGGTCGCGGCTCCCCGGCCCCCGGCCCGGGCGTCCTTCGTGCCGCGGTGAACATCGGCGGCGGCAACCGGCCCTCCAACGAGCGTATGCCCAGCCCGAAGCGGGAACCCCCCAAGATCCGGTCACACCCGCATAACACATCGGCACATTCGCGCACGTACGATCTATACCGCTCAATATGCTGCACGCAAAGTGACGGCGGCAATACCATCCGCAGCCACCCTCGGTCCGGTCTTTGCGGCAAGGCGGGGGCGATGTCAGAGCCTGCCTCTACATTCGGGGAGTATGTGACCCCGGGCACAGCGGGCCCGGCGCACAGGGGCGGCACACGGCGCGCGCGATCGGCGGGCGCGGGCGGAAGGGGCCGGCGGGGACGGGCCCGGCGGGGACGCAGGACGGCGACTGGAGGGGCGGCATGACGACCGACACGGCACCGGCACGGTGGGACCGCAGGATCCGGCAGCGGCTCGCGCACGGCGAGGCGGCCGCCCTCGGCGAGCTCTACGACCGCTTCGCCTCCCTCGTCCACGCCCTCGCCCTGCGCGTGCTCGGCGACGAGTCCGACGCCGACCGCCTCACGTGCGAGGTCTTCGCCCACGTCTGGGAGAACCCCGGTGCGTACGACCCAAAGGAGGGCCCCTTACGCTCCTGGCTCGCTGATTTGACGCACCGTCAGGCAGTGGAGCGGCTGCGGCGCACCGGCGCCGCCGACGGCAGCAGCCCGCAGGAGATCGAGGAGAAGGTGCGCGCGGCCTCCGCGGCGGCCCGCGCCGACTACATCGTCAGCTCCATGCCGGCCCCCTTGCGCGCCGCCGTCGACCTCGCCTACTTACGGCGCCTGGACTACCGGGCCAGCGCCGCCGTCCTCGGCGTCACCGAGGACGAGGCACGCAGACGCCTGCGGCTCGGCCTGCAACTGCTCGCCACGGCCCACCAGGGCCCGCGCGCGGCGTCCCCGCCGGTGACCGGGGGTGCCCGATGAGCGCGACGCCCGGGCCGGAGGGCGCACTCCCCGGGAGCGGCCCCGGGGACGCCGCGCACCGGACGCTGAAGTCCCTGCTCGGGGCGTGGGCCCTGGCCGCCTGCTCCGCCGAGGAGACGGCCGCCGTGGAGGAGCACCTGACCGACTGCGCCGACTGCGCGGAGGAGGCCGTCCGACTGCGGGCAGCCGTCGCGCTGCTGCACCCCGAGGACAGCCTCGACCTCGATCCGCGGCTGCGCTCCCGGGCGCTCTCCACCGCGCTGAAGCGGCGGCCCGCCCGCATCCCGGTCCCGGCGTGGGCCGCCGCGTACGAGGCGGAGACCGCACGCCTCGACGCCCTGCTGCGGGACATCGGCGAGGCGGAGTGGCGCGCCCCGGTGCACCTGCAGTGGTTCGACGGCACCCGGACCGTGGGCCGCGACGCCACAGTGGCCGCGGTGATAAGCCATCTCACGGCGGTGGACGGCCTGGTGGCCGACGCGATGGGGCTGCCCGACCCGCTGCGCGCGGACACCGGAGGCCGCACGTCCGCCGCCCGCACGGCAGCGGAGCGCACCGAGGCGCTGTGGGCCGCGCGCTGCCCGGACAGCGGGAGCGCCGACAGCTCGACGCCGCCCGGCGCGGTGCGCGCGGCCTGGCGCCGGCAGGGGCACTCGCTGATCCGGGCGGCCTCCTTCGCCGACGGCGACGCCGCCGAACTGACCGTGGAGTACGGCCCGTTCTCGCTGCCGCTGCGCGACGCGTTCGTGGAGCGCGCCTTCGAGTGCTGGGTGCACGCCGGGGACATCGCCGAAGCCGTCGACTACCCCTACCAGCCGCCGTCCTCCCGCCATCTGCACGGCATGATCGCCCTGGCGGCCCGGCTGCTGCCCGCCGCGCTCGCCGCCCGCCGGCGCGCGGGGCTGGCCCCGCCGCCGCGCTTCCTGCTCCCGGCGGGCGCCCCGGGGCGTTCGCTGCGGCTGGAGATCGAGGGCAGCGGCGGCGGTCGCTGGCACATACCGCTGGACTCCCCCGCCGCGGCCGCCTCGGACGACGGCGAGGTGGCCCATCTCGCGCTGGACGCCCTGGAGTTCTGCCGGCTGGCAGCGGGCCGCGTGCTGCCGGAGGAAGCGGCGGCAGGAGAGGAGGGCGACCGCGAGGCGATCCGCGACGTGCTGCTGGCGACCGCCTCGCTGTCCCAGCTGTGAGCCGCGCGCGGTGCCCGGCCCGCACGGACTCCCCGGTGACTCCCCGGTCGCCGCGCGCCAGGGAGCCCCAGGGGGCGTGCGCTAGGAGAAGACCACCGTGCGGCGCCCGTTGAGCAGCACCCGGTGCTCGCTGTGCCACTTCACCGCGCGGGCGAGCGCCTGGCACTCCACGTCGCGGCCGATCGCCACGAGTTGCTCAGGGGTGACCCCGTGGCCGACCCGCTCGACCTCCTGCTCGATGATCGGGCCCTCGTCGAGGTCGGCGGTCACGTAGTGCGCCGTGGCACCGATCAGCTTCACGCCGCGCGCGTGCGCCTGGTGGTACGGCTTGGCGCCCTTGAAGCTCGGCAGGAAGGAGTGGTGGATGTTGATGACGCGCCCCGCGAGCTGCTTGCACAGGTCGTCGGACAGCACCTGCATGTAGCGGGCGAGGACGACCAGTTCCACGCCCTGCGAGCGCACCAGCTCCAGCACCTGCGCCTCGGCCTGCGCCTTGGTCTCCCTCGTCACCGGGATGTGGTGGAAGGGGATGCCGTACGAGCCGACGAGCTCCGCGAAGTCGGTGTGGTTGGAGACCACGGCCGCGATCTCGATCGGCAGGGCGCCGATGCGGGCGCGGAAGAGCAGGTCGTTGAGGCAGTGCCCGAACCTGGACACCATGAGCACGACGCGCATCTTCTCGTCGGCCCGGTGGATCTGCCAGTCCATCCGGAAGGAGTCCCCGACGGCCGCGAAGGACGCCCGCAGCTTCTCCACGGTCACCGGGGCGTCGGCGCTGAAGTGGACGCGCATGAAGAACAGGCCGGTGTCGTGGTCACCGAACTGCTGGCTGTCCTCGATGTTGCACCCGGTCATGAACAGGTAGCTGGAGACCGCGTGCACGATGCCCCGCTGGTCGGGGCAGGAGAGGGTGAGGACGTACTGTTCGGGCCGGTCGGACTGCTCGGGCAGCGCGGAGGCCCCTTCGGTGACGGGGGACTGCGAGGCGTTCATAGCGCACTAGCGTCGCACACCCCGCCGCCCCCCGCGGAACCGTCGCTTCCCCCGGGCCCCCGCCCGCCCCTCAGCGCACGCGGGTCAGCCGCTCCAGCGCCTCCAGGGACCGGGGCCGGGCATCCGGGTCGTCCCCGTCGCCGGCCGCGAGCCTGACGTGGGCCTCACGGGCCGCGTGGACCGCCTCCGGCCAGCCGGGGTGCTCCATGTAGGCCGAGACCGGGGCGTCCGCGCCCACCTGGTGCATGATCCGCAGGACCCGCAGCACGGCCGCGTCGACGAGGGCCGCCTCGGCGGTGTCCCGGAAGATCGTCCCTATGTACTTCTCGGCCGACCAGTTGTCCAGCCAGGTGTCCTCGACGAGCCGGTAGACGGCGTCGGTCACGTCCCCGAACCCCGTGCTGCCCGCGGCCCAGGCCTCCTGCTGGAAGACCGGGTCCGAGAGCATGTGCAGCGCGGAACGCACGTGTGCGCGCCAGCGCCACCATGGCATGTCATTGAGCGGCATGCCGTCCATGGTGGTCGAGCGGCGGCCGCGACGGGAAGTCTTCTCCGAACCTTGCACAACGGTCGATCGTACGTTCCCCCTTGGGAGGGACGGACCACGGGACCCGGGGCGGCCGCCTACAGCTGGGCCCACGAGCGCTGCGTCAGCCCGTACTTCTTCGCGATCGGGTTCCACAGGTCGGCGGCCTGCTTCTTGGCGGCGGTCGCGTCACCGCTGGCCCGGTCGGCGGCGGAGCTGTCGCCGGTGGGCTTCGCGTGGCCCTTGTCGCAGCCCTGGCCGCCGCCCGCCTGGTCGGCCCACGCGGCGTAGTGGGAGTCCGCCGAGGACGAGGACTGCCACGCCTTCGTCAACTGCGCGGACAGCTCGCCGCTGCCGGGCAGCTTGTCGACGGGGGTCTTCTGCAGCCGGGCGACGAGGGCGTCGCGCTCCTTCGCGGCGGACCGCAGGTCGCTCGCCGCCTTGCCGAGGTCCCGGCAGTTGCGGGTGGCGTCGACCGCCCTGATGACCGCGTCCCGGCTCGCGCTGCTGTCGTTCAGCAGCGCGTCCAGGGCCTTGGCCTGCGCGGCCACCGGGTCCGCCGACGCGGACTCCTGCGGCCGCGCCCCCTTGTCGCCGTCCCCGCCGGAGGTGCCCGGGGTGCTGCCGGCGGCCGTCGACGAGGTCGCGGCGGCGTTCTGCTTGCCGTCCGAGTCGTCGTCCCCGCCGCTGAGCAGGGCCCCCGCGGCGAGACCGGCGGTGGCGCAGCCCGCCACGACGATGCCGACGACCGCGGCCGTCGGCATCTTGCGGCGCCCCTTGCGAGGTTCACCGGAAGGAGTGCTTCCGCCGCCGGGGGCGGGGGCGCGGGGCGGCGGCACCTGTGCGGCGCCGGCCGGAGGCGCGGAGGCCGACGGCGTGGTGCCGCTGTCCGCGCGGAACAGCCCTTCGAAGCCGGACGGGGGCGGGGTGTGCGCCTGCCCGCCCGCCGGAGCCCGCGGCGGTACGGGCGCCTGCTGCCGACCGGGCCCGAACTCGCCGGTGACGGGCGGCAGATGACGCGTGGCCTCGGCGGACGCCGCCCCGGACGCCCCCTGCGGGGGCAGCAGCCGCGTGGCCTCCCCGGCCCGCGCCTCCGCCTCCCGGCCGTACGGCTGCGCGTCGTCCACCGGCGGCAGGTACTGCGTCGCCGGCGCACCGGCCTGCGGCGCGGGCGGGAAGTACTGCGGCGCCCCGGCACCGGGGCCGACGGGCGGCAGATACTGCGTGGCCGCCGCCGAGCCGTCGGAAGGGGCGGGCGCGGCGTACGGGGCCGACGAGGCCTGCGGAGGGAGCAACTGCGTGGCCTCCGCGGCGGATCCCGGAGCGGCGGACGTGCCCTGGGCATACGGAGCGCCCTGCCCGTACGGAGCCGCGCTGCCCTGCGGCGGCAGCAACTGCGTGGCCTCACCGGCGGGTCCCGGAGCGGAAGACGCGCCCTGGCCGTACGGAGCGCCCTGCCCGTACGGGCCCGCGCTGCCCTGCGGCGGCAGCAACTGCGTGGCCTCACCGGCGGATCCCGGAGCGGAAGACGCGCCCTGGCCGTACGGAGCGCCCTGCCCGTACGGGCCCGCGCCGCCCTGCGGCGGCAGCAACTGCGTGGCCTCACCGGCCTGTCCGGGCACGGCGGGAGCTCCCTGCGCGTACGGAGCCGGGGGCGGCGGTGCGCCCGGTACCGGGCCGGCGCCGACCGGCGGGAGATAGCGGGTCGCCTCCGACGCGGGGTCGGAGGCGCCGGGTATGGGCCCGCCGCCGAGCACCGGGGGTATGTACTGGGTGGCCTCGGAGTCGCCCGGGGGCGGCTGCGCGCCCGGCGCGTACGCGGGCGGCCGCGGGGCGCCCGGCGGGGCCTCGGGTGGCAGGGGAGCGCGGTGCGCGCCGGGCGCCCACGACTGTCCGGGGGGCGCACCCCACCCGTCGGTGGGCTCCGACTGCGCGGGTCCGCTCTGCGTCACCGGGACTCCTCAGGCTGTACGGGAATTGCGGAAGCGTCCGGCTCACGCTACCCGCTCGCCCCGGACTCCCGCGCGGTTCCGCGGCAGGCCGCCCGTACCCGGCTCCGGGTGCCGCGCCCTCGCGCACCGGGCACCCGGAACCGCCGCCGCTACGCCGCCTGCACCTCCATCCGCGCCCCGAACTCCCTGACCACCGGCTCCTCCCGGTACGGGGCGAGCCGCTGCTGGAAGTCGTCGAGATACTCGGCGCCCCGGTTGGAGCGCAGGGTCCCCAGCAGCTCCAGGGCGCGGGTGCCCGTGGCGCACGCCTCGTCGACGTCGCGCTGCTGGACCTGCGCGGTGGCCAGCAGCAGCAGCCCGATGGCGCGGCGGCGCACCCGGCCCTCGGCGTGCCCGGCGATGGCGTCCTCGGCGCACCGGCGGGCCTGGTCGGCCTGGCCGAGATCGCGGTGGCAGTGGGCGAGTTCGTCGGCGAGGTACGCGTGGTCGAAGTGGCGGATCCAGGCGGGGTCGTCGCCGGAGTCCGGGCCGTTCTCGGCCCGTTCGAGGGCGGCGGTGGCCCGGCCCGCGACGGCGTGGCAGGACCGGGAGTCGCCCATCAGGGCGTGCCCGCGGGCCTCCGCCGCGTAGAACATGGCCTCGGCCCGGGGCCCGACCTGGCCCCGTGAGCCCTCCTGGGCGGCCTTGGCCAGCTGCGCGATCTCCCTGGGGTTGCCCAGGGAAGCGGCGAGATGGCTCATGCCGGCGGCCAGGACGTAGCCGCCGTAGCCGCGGTCGTCGGCGGCCTGGGCGAGCCGCAGCGCCTGGATGTAGTAGCGCTGGGCGAGCCCGGGCTGGCCGGTGTCGACGGCCATGTAGCCGGCCAGCTCCGTCAACCTGGCGACGGCGGCGAAGAGTTCGCGCCCCACGGACTCGCGGTAGGAGCCGGCGAGCAGCCCGGAGACGACGCTGTTGAGGTAGTGGACCACCACGGGGCGCACGTGTCCGCTGCCGTAGCGGTGGTCGAGTTCGACGAGGGCGTCGGTGGTGGCCCGTACGGCCTCGACGTCGCTGCCGCCGACGCGGGCACCGGCGTTGCGGGCGACCTGCGCGTCCGCGGCGGTGATCAGCCAGTCGCGGCTGGGTTCGACGAGCGCGGAGGAGGCGACGGAGGTGCCGCTGAGGAAGTCCCGGCGGCCGACGTCGCTGCGCCACAGTTCGCAGACCTGCTCGATGGCGCCGAGGACGGTCGGGGAGAACTGCAGGCCCACGCCGGAGGCGAGGTTCTTGCCGTTGGCCATGCCGATCTCGTCGATGGTGACGGTGCGGCCGAGCTTGCGGCCGAGCGCCTCGGCGATGATGGCGGGGGCCCGTCCGCGCGGCTGCTGGCCCCGCAGCCAGCGCGCCACGGAGGTCTTGTCGTAGCGCAGGTCGAGACCGTGCTCGGCGCCGCACATGTTGACGCGCCGGGCGAGACCGGCGTTGGAACAGGCGGCTTCCTGGATGAGCGCCTGCAGCCGTTCGTTGGGCTGTCGCGCCACAAGTGGCCGTGCGGCCATGTTCTCTACCCCCTGGGACTGCTATAAGCGTTCGCGGCCGGCGCCGCGGGATGCGGAGAAGCCGTTTCGGCCGGCTGCGCCTTCCCCTGTGATCTTTGCCCCCCTGATGTCCGGAGAATGCGGACTTGACGGTCATGTGATGCATGGGACCGTCTCGCCCGTACCGCCAGGCTGGTGGCTACCCACCCTCGGCGGAGAACCCGCCTCTGCGCCCCCGTACATGCATCCGTGCGCCCCGTGTGCATTTCCGGCCGCCGCCGACAAGCGTGAGCCTGAGCCGTAACCCCTGGTGACAGGGGGAGTTGAGTGGGGCGTGGAAGAGACCATCGGAGTAGGAGCCCCGCACATTCCCCAACAGCGCGTCGAGCAACCGCTCGACGCGGCTGTCCGGTATGCGGAGGATCGGCACTGGGATGTTTTCCCCGGCACGTGGCTGGTCGCGGACGGCGGCCGCGAGGTGTGCTCGTGCGGCGAGCCGGCCTGCCCGGCCCCGGGCGCGCACCCGGCCCGTCCGGACTGGGCCCACCAGGCCACGGGCAGCGCCGTGGCCGCGCGCCGGCTGTGGGGCAAGCAGCCCTGGGCCTCGGTCCTGTTGCCGACGGGCCGTACGTTCGACGCCCTGGACGTACCGGAGTTGGCGGGCTGTCTGGCGCTCGCGCGCATGGAGCGGATGAACATCCAGCTGGGGCCGATCACCTGCACCCCGTACGGGCGGATGCTGTTCTTCGTGCTGCCCGGCGGGGCCCTGAAGGTCGGGGAGGCCGCGCGGAAGCTGGGCTGGCACCCCTCGTCCCTGGATCTCGTCCCGCGCGGCGAGGGCGACTACGTGGTGGCGCCGCCGACCCGGATGGGCTCGCGCGGCTCGGTGCAGTGGGCGCGCCACCCGACGGCCGCCAACCGCTGGCTGCCCGACGCGGAGGAGCTGGTCAGCGCGCTCGCCTACGCGTGCGGGCGCGAGGCGGCGGTGGTCCGGCGCAGGTGAGGCACGGCAGCGCGCACACCGCCGCGCCCCGGTCGCACGCGCCACGCGCCCGGATCACGGCATCGTTCCCGGTGTTCCCGTTGTTCCTGGTGCCGTCGGCGCTTCCGTGGCCTCCGCGACATAGCCATCGGGCCGTACGAGCAGGGCAGTTGTCCGGGCGTCGGCGCGGGTGACCGTGGTGACGCCCGTTTCTTCCGGTGCGTGCCCGCCACGCGGCAGGACCCGGACGTACGTACCGGCACGCAGCGCCTCGTACAGACGCGTGGGGCCCCCGGCGGTCTCCGCGAGCGGCAGATCGGGGGCGCGCCGGCCGACGAGCGGGTGGGCGCCCGGCGGCGCCGGATAGCCGACCGACAGGCCGGAGACGAGCAGGGCGGCACGCCGTCCCAGCGGCGGGGCGACGCGGGCGGCCAGGCCTGCCGCGGACGCCACGCCCCGGCTCAGGGACGAACCGAGCAGCGCGGTACGGACGATGGCCCCGCTCAGCCGCAGCACGAGCTGCCCGACGGGGTGCCGTTCGGCGTGGTAGCTGTCGAGCAGCGTCTCGTCCGCGCGCATCTGGACGACGGCGGCGAGTTTCCAGCCGAGGTTGACGGCGTCCTGTAGGCCCGCGTTCATGCCCAGGCCGCCGGCGGGCGAGTGGACGTGCGCGGCGTCGCCCGCGAGGAGGATCCGGCCGTCGCGGTAGCGGGGCACCTGCCGCTCGTCGCTGTGGAAGCGGGAGAGCCAACGCGGGTCGTGCAGGCCGTAGTCGGTGCCGAACGCGGCCTTGACGACCGCGCGCAGCTCCTCCAGGTCGACGGGCGCGCTGGAGGGCAGATCGCTGCCGCGCCGCCAGGCGATCACCCGGTACCAGCCGTCGCCGAAGGGCACGATGAACGCGATGCCCTCGGCCACGCTCCTGACCGACGGGAGTTCCTCGGGCTCCGTCTTCAGACGGACGTCGGCGAGCATGACGGAGCGCAGGACGGCCCGTCCCGGGAAGGGCATGCCGATCAGCCGCCGGACGGTGCTGTGCACGCCGTCCGCGCCCACGAGCCAGTCGGCGCGCAGGAGTTCGGTGGAGGCGGTCTCCTCCCCGGCCGGGTCGGGCGCGCCGTGGGCACCTCCGTAGGGGTCGTCGTAGACGGCCGCGTCGGCGTCGCGCGGCGCGGCGCCGGACGTGCGGACCTCGGCCTCGACCCCGGTCGCGTCCTGCCGCAGGCCGACGACCTCCGTCGCGCGGCGGATCTCGGCGCCGTGCTCCCGGGCGCGCCTCTCCAGCAGCCGCTCGGTCTCGTACTGCGGGGTGAACAGCACTCCGGCGAAGCGGCTGGGCAGCGCTCCCAGATCCAGCCGGGCGCGCCCGGCGACGCGCAGGGAGGAGACGAACGGGCCGGTGGCGATCAGCTCCTCGGCGAGCGAACGGGCGTCGAGGAGCTCCAGGGTGCGCGCGTGCACCGCGAAGGCCCGCGTGAGATTCGACTGCCGGGCGCGCTTCTCCAGCACGGTCACGCGCACCCCCGCGGCGGCGAGATCGCCGGCGAGGAGCAGTCCGGTGGGGCCGGCACCGACGATCAGGACGTCGGCGGTGCCCGCGACGGGCGTCGACAGAGAGGACATGGTCGCTCCTCGGGCCGTTCGGTGCTTGCCGTATCGCTGCTTGCCGTACTGCCAGTGCACACCCGCGCCCCGAAGAATGTCAACGACCGTTGAATTTTCGCGGCGCCCGCCCGCCGGGCTCAGGCGGGCAGGGCCGCGGCCAGGAAGGGCTCGACGACCCCGCGCCAGCCCTCGGGCTGGTCGTAGTGCACATAGTGACCGGCGTCGGGCACCTCGGCGTAGACGCCCTGCGGCAGGACGCGGACCATCTCCTGGGCCTCGGCCCGCCCCAGCGAGCCGTCGAGGCCGCGCACGACGAGCGCGGGGCACTCGACGAGGGCGAGCTCCTCCCAGTGCGCCTCGTGCACATACGTCTCGCGGGCGTGCAGCATCTGGCGGCGCGAGAAGACCGGGCGCCAGCCGTCCGCCCGCTCGGCCATCACCTCCGCGAAGAAGTCGCCCCGGGCCGGCCTGGGCCGCTCCAGGGACGGGTCGTCCTCGCCGAACCACTTGCGCACGTCCGCCAGCGTCGCGAAGGGCACCGGCCAGGACTTGCACCACGCGTCCCACTCGCGCTGCGAGGCCGCGCCGAGCGCGGAGGCCCGCATCTCGCAGATGACCAGGGCCCGCACCAGATCGGGGCGGCGGGCGGCCAGTTGCCAGGCGGTCAGGGCGCCCATCGCGTGCCCGACGAGGGTGACCGGCGCGAGGCCCAGGCGCTCGATCACCGTCTCCACATCGGCCACGTACACCTCGCGGGTGTACGGCCCGTCGGCGGGGCGCTCGCTGCGGCCGTGGCCGCGCTGGTCGAGGGCGACCGCGCGGTGCCGGCCGGCGAGCCAGCGGGACGTGCCCGCCCAGTGGGCGGCGCGGCCCATCAGCCCGTGGAGCAGCAGCACGGAGCTCCGGCCGCCGCCCTCGCCGCCCCGGCCGCAGACCTTCGGCGGGTCGGCGAACTCCCAGGCAGCGAGCCGCACTCCGGCGCTCCCGATCACGTCGATACGCCGCACCATGACTTCTCACACCCCCAGTTCTCCCCCGAGCGACTCCACCATATAGAACTCGTATTCGAACAGCTGGCCTTCAGGCGCAACACCCCTCGTTCGAGTGACCTCTGTGAAGGGTTGACCGGCGGCACCCAGGGGAGTAATCGACCTGGGCGCGGACCGCTCGGGGAAGAAGGTCCGCGGGGCGGACCCTGAGAGCTCGGGGCTCCGGGTCGCCACGGGGGTATATGGGGAGGCAGGGCCCCGGCCGCTCGCAAGGGCGCCGGGGCCCTCGCCCCGCCGCGCGGCCAGCCCCGGACAGCCCCCTCGGCATCCTCGATGCCCCTCCCCCTCCGGCGGCATCACGCCGCGCGCATATGCGTCAGCGCCAGCCTTGCACGCCCCGGGGCCGTACGCTCCCATTACGCCGACTCCGGCCAGATTCCCGGGAGTTGCCCCAGGACAGCCGACCCGAGGGGGCGCGTGCACAACGAAGGGGCGCCCCTTCGGGGCGCCCCTCAATCGAGCCGTCGGCCGTCGCGGCCGGGCGTCAGCGCTTGGCCACGAACACGTGCGCCGCAATGTCCGTGGACAGCTCCGCGGCCTCGCCGCTGCTGCCGACGAGCACCCCGCCCGCCGACTCCGTCACGCTGACCACCGCGCCCGGCTGCACCCCGGCCCGGCGCAGCGTGTACATCAGCTGCGGGTCGGTCTGGATGGGCTCGCCGATGCGGCGGACCACCACGGTCTTGCCGTCGCCGCCCGGCTCCAGCTCCACCAGGCTGACCGTGCTCTCGTCCAGGAACGGATCGGCCTCGGCCTTCTCGCCCAGCTCCTCCAGGCCCGGGATCGGATTGCCGTACGGCGACTCGGTGGGGTGCCGCAGCAGCTCCAGCACGCGCCGCTCGACGGCCTCGCTCATCACATGCTCCCAGCGGCACGCCTCGGCGTGGACCTGCTCCCACTCCAGGCCGATCACATCGACCAGGAGGCACTCCGCGAGGCGGTGCTTGCGCATCACGCGCGTGGCCAGCCGGCGGCCCTCCTCGGTCAGCTCCAGGTGCCGGTCGCCGGCGACGGACAGCAGACCGTCGCGCTCCATGCGGGCCACCGTCTGGCTCACCGTCGGGCCGCTCTGGTCGAGCCGCTCGGCGATGCGGGCACGCATGGGGACGACACCCTCCTCTTCGAGTTCGAGAATGGTGCGGAGATACATCTCCGTGGTGTCGATCAGTCCGGACATGCGTGCCCCTCGATAAGTCGTGCGGTGGCCCTGACCTCAATTCTGACGCATACCCCCGACAACGGCGCCGCCGACCGCGACGGCGGCGCGGAGAGTGCGGCACCGTATTGACAGGGCTGAGGTCCAGACCGCAACGTGATCCGCGCCACGAGCGTACGCCAGACTGTCCGTGCCACCGGATCCGAAGCCAAGGAGACCCGCAGCGATGAGCGAGAACGAGCTGGCCGGGCAGTTCTTCGACGCCGCGATCGGGCTGCTGCGGCGGGTGCGCGACGAGGAGGCCGGGCACATCGCCACGGCGGGCGCGATGTTCGCCGACGCGGTGGCGGACGGCCGACGGCTGTTCGTCTTCGGCGCCGGGCACTCCTCGCTGCCCGCGCAGGACGTCGTCTACCGGGCGGGCGGGCTCGCCCTGATCAATCTGCTGGCGGTGCCCGGGGTCGTGGGCCTGGACGTCATGCCCGCCACCCTCGGCAGCGCGCTGGAGCGCGTCGACGGACTGGCCGGAGCGGTCCTGGACACCAGCCCCGTGCGGCGCGGCGACGTCCTGGTCGTCATCTCGCTGTCCGGCCGGAACTCGCTGCCCGTCGAGATGGCCATGAACGCGCGCGCCCTGGGTGTGAAGGTCATCGGTGTGACCTCTCTTGCCTACGCGGAGCACACCAAGTCCCGCCATGTGTCGGGGACGTTCCTGAAGGACCACTGCGACCTGGTCGTCGACACCAAGATCGGCATCGGGGACGCGGAGCTCACCGCGGACGGCATCGCCGCGCCCTTCGGGCCCGCCTCCACGGTCGTCGCCAGTTCCGTCATACAGGCGATCGTCGCGAGCGCCGCGGGCGAACTGGCCTCCCGCGGCATCGACCCGCCACTGCTGCGCTCCGGCAACGTCGACGGGGGCCACGAGTGGAACGGGCGGGTGCTGAGCGAGTACGGGGACCGGATCTTCTTCCGGCACTGATCTTCCAGCACTGATCTTCCGGCACTGCTGTTCCAGCACCGCCCCCCGCTCACCCCCCGGTCGCGCCCGCCAGGTCCACCGACGCCGCCACCCGGGAGGCGACGTCCTCCGCGTAGGCGGTGTCCGCGCGGTCGAAGGGGCGCCGGGCCGGGCCGCGCAGGAAGGTCACCACGCCCACGGTGCGGCCCCTGCTGCGCAGGGCCGTGGCCAGCGCGTGGACCGTCTCCCGCGGCCACTTGCGGTGCTCGGCCCACTCCTCGGTGCAGTCGGAGGCCGCCCGGACCGAGCCGCAGCGCTCGACGGCCAGCAGGGCGGGATGGCCGTCCCGGTACGGCACCGGCAGGCCGCCGCCGGCCGGTGCCGCGCACGTCCCGGCGGGGGTCGCGGCCGCGCGCACGAGCGCGAAGGGGCCGTCGACGGCCCGCCGCGGCTCGGGCAGCAGGTCGACGAGCGCGTGGTCGGCGAAGCCGGCGAGCGCGAAGTCCAGGTAGAGCGCCACGGCTTCCATGGGGTCCTCGCACTCGGCGACGGCCCGCCCCGCGCGGTGCAGCTGGCTGCTGCGGAAGCGCGCCCGCGCGCTCTCCTGCTCCGCCCGCCGCGCGGCCGTGACGTCCTGGAAGAGCCAGGCGACGCCCAGCGGCAGCGGTTCCTCGGCGAGCGGGGAGGCCAGCCGCAGGAAGCCGCTGCGCCAGCAGCGGCGCTCGGGCGGGGCGTTGCCCTGGTCCCGCAGGGTCACCCACAGCTCGGTGGGCGCGGGCGGCGCGCCGGCCGCCAGGACGTGCTGCAGGGCGCTCTCGACCTCCTCGACGCCCTGTTCCAGCAACTCGCCCAGCGGGCGGCCCAGCAGCGCCGTACGGCCCGTGCGCAGGGCCCGTGCCGCGTGCGCGTTGACGAGCGCGGGGCGCAGGTCGGCGTCGATGAGGACCACGCCCCAGGGGGCCTCCCCGAACAGGGCCTCGCTGAGCGCGACCGAGCGCTCCAGGTCGATCTGGGTGTGCACCTCGCTGAACGCGCAGTACGCGCCGGCCGGGCTGCCGTCCGCACCGGGCACCGCCGACAGCTGGGTGCGCACGAGCACCCGTCCGCCCTCCTTGGTCAGCAGCGCGAACTCGTGGACCTGGCGGCCCGGTTCGCTCATCGCGGACAGCAGCCGCTCGGTGACGTCCTCGGCGTCCGCCGTGCGGGCCGCCCAGCCGGCGAGGCCCTGCCGGCCGACGGCCTCCTGCGCGCTCCAGCCGAGTATCCGCTCGGCCTCGCGGTTCCAGTGGGTCACCGTGCCGTCGGCGGCGAACGCGCACAGGGCGGCGTCCATGCCGTCGAGCAGGGCCGCGAGCAGATCGGAGTCGTCACGGGAGCCGTGGCCGTCGGCGGGCAGTGGAGCGGAGCGCGCGGCGCGCGCGCCGTCGTCGCGGGTCTGCGGACGGGCGGGCCCGAACTGTTGTGGTGCGGTCACGAAGTACCCCCTGCCGGCCGCGGCTGCATGTCCTGCACGGTGGGTCATTCAACTCGACCGTGATGGGCACCACACCGCGTTCCGCGAAATCCGTGCCCACGGGAAATTCGGTTGTGACTCCCGCACGCCGGTTCGTAGGCTCCTGCCCACACGAGAAGGGAGGTGGTTCGAGACATGATTTCAGTCCGGACGCGTGAGGTGACCGCGGGCTAGCGCCCGTCGTCGCACCCAGCGATGCCGGCGAGTGCCGGCCCAATTCCCAGCAGTCACCCGGTCCGTGGGCCGCCGAGTCGTCCGCTCGGCACCACCGCTCCCCCAGGCGCGGTGGTCAACAGGCCCACGGACCGCCTGCGTTCGGGGACAGTGCACGGGAGCGGGCATCAGCGCCCGTACGCACCCCCGCGCCCCGGGACGTCCGCGCGGGCCCGTATCCGTACGCGCACGACCCCGGTACGCCCCTTACGGGTACAGCCGTTCCACGCGCCACTTGCCGCCCTCGCGCACGTAACGCAGCCGGTCGTGCAGCCGGTTCTCCCGTCCCTGCCAGAACTCCACGCTCTGCGGGGTCACTCGGTAGCCGCCCCAGCCCTCCGGTACGGGCACGGGCTCGCCCTCCGGGTAGCGGCGCGCGAGCTCCTCGTAGGCGGCGTCGAGCGCCTCGCGGGAGGCGACCACGGTGGACTGGGCGCTCGCCCACGCGCCGAGCTGCGAACCACGCGGCCGGGAGTGGAAGTACGCCGCCGTCTCCCGCGGGTCGACCTTCTCGGCCGTGCCGCTGACGATGACCTGCCGGGCGATGGGATGCCAGGGGAAGAGCAGGGAGACGTGGGGGTTCTGCGCGAGTTCGCGGGCCTTGCGCGAGCCGTAGTTGGTGAAGAAGACGAAGCCGCGCTCGTCGTGGCTCTTGAGCAGGACGGTGCGGGAACTGGGCCTGCCCCGCTCGTCCGCCGTGGAGACGACCATCGCGTTGGGCTCGTGCAGCCCGCTCGCGCACGCGTCCGCGAACCAGCGCGTGAACTGTTCGGCGGGGCCGTCCGCCGCGTCCCGCTCCAGCAGTCCGACACTGCCGTACTGCTTGCGCATGGCGGCGAGATCGAGTGCCCCGTCGTCGAATTCGGGATGCTCGGCGGGGGCGGAGGAATCGGCGGGCGGATACTCGCGGGAGTCGGTCATCCGGTCATCTTGGCATCACCTCCGGGCCGGCACATGTGCCGGATCTCACTCTTCCCCACATCTGGCGAACCGTCGTAAATCGCAGGGCGGGGCCTGTGGCGGCGATCGCGCAGCGACTATCGTGATCGGCCGGAATCCGACAGGCCGCAGGGCCGTGAACTCCGGGATTCCGGCCGGGTGAAAGACCGCCGCACGGGGCATGACCGGGGTGACCGAATCCGGACGCGAGCCGCGTCAGGCAGCCGCGGAACCGGCTCGGCGCCGCACTGTCGCATGTCGCACACTTCACGAGGAGCCGCCTGATGTCCGACTTCGTACCTGGACTCGAAGGAGTCGTCGCGTTCGAGACGGAGATCGCAGAACCCGACAAGGAAGGCGGCTCGCTGCGGTATCGCGGGGTCGACATCGAGGATCTCGTCGGCCATGTGTCCTTCGGGAATGTCTGGGGACTCCTCGTCGACGGCGCGTTCAATCCGGGCCTGCCGCCGGCCGAGCCGTTCCCGATTCCCGTGCACTCCGGGGACATCCGCGTCGACGTGCAGTCGGCACTGGCGATGCTGGCGCCCGTATGGGGCCTGAAACCGCTTCTGGACATCGACGAGGCCACCGCCCGCGACAATCTCGCCCGCGCGGCCGTGATGGCCCTGTCGTACGTCGCGCAGTCCGCGCGCGGCCAGGGCCTGCCGATGGTGCCGCAGCGCGAGATCGACAAGGCGGAGACGGTCGTCGAGCGCTTCATGAAGCGCTGGCGCGGCGAGCCGGACCCGCGCCACGTCAAGGCCGTCGACGCGTACTGGACCTCCGCGGCCGAACACGGCATGAACGCCTCGACGTTCACCGCCCGCGTGATCGCCTCCACCGGCGCGGACGTCGCCGCCGCGCTGTCCGGCGCGGTCGGCGCGATGTCCGGCCCGCTGCACGGCGGCGCCCCCTCGCGCGTCCTCGGCATGATCGAGGAGATCGAGCGCACCGGGAACGCCGCCGCCTACGTCAAGTCGACCCTCGACCGGGGCGAGCGCCTGATGGGCTTCGGCCACCGCGTCTACCGCGCGGAGGACCCGCGGGCGCGCGTCCTGCGGCGCACGGCCCGGGAGTTGGGCGCGCCGCGCTTCGAGGTCGCCGAGGCCCTGGAGAAGGCCGCGCTGGAGGAGCTGCACAACCGCCGCCCGGACCGTGTCCTCGCGACCAACGTGGAGTTCTGGGCGGCCATCGTGCTGGACTTCGCGGAGGTCCCCGCGCACATGTTCACGTCGATGTTCACGTGTGCCCGTACGGCGGGCTGGAGCGCGCACATCCTGGAGCAGAAGCGCACGGGCCGGCTCGTGCGCCCGTCCGCGCGCTATGTGGGCCCCGGGCCGCGCGACCCGCGTGACGTCGAGGGGTTCGCGGCGGTGGCGGCCGGGGTCGCCTGACGGGGCGGCCTGCCGGCCGCGGGGACCGGATCCGCGCCGGGACGCGCCGACGGCCCTTTCGGGGCGGCCGCTGCCGTCAGCGCGTCCCGGCCGCCCCACGGCAGGACGTTCCGGTTTCGCGCCGGTCGTCGATCTCAGGCCAGAGTGGCCCGTAGACGTTCTCCATCACGCCCGGTTCCCGCAGGTTGCCGGGGCGGCCGAGCAGCCAGGCCAGGGCCACCTGTGCCGGGTGCCGGCCGCGAGCGGGCTCCACGCGAGGACGGCCATGTCGAACGCGCGGGCCTGCGCCAGCAGTTCGCGTTCGGGCGTGCGCTCCAGCAGGCTGTGGCGCAGCTGCGAGCCCGCGAAAGCGGTCCAACCGCGCAGCTCCGCCAGGGTGTTGGCCTGGGCGATCTCCCAGGCGGGCCAGTCGGACACCCCGGCGTAGAGCACCTTCCCGGACCGTACGAGGTCGTCCAGGGCCCGCACGGTCCCCTCCACGGGCGTGAACCGGTCCCGATGCGTTGACGTCCGTCCTATCCGTGGCGCACGTGTACTTGGTCGCGAGGACGAAGCGCTCACGGCGCCCCTGCAGCAGTTCGCCGACTTCGTGGCCGACTGCCTCGCTGCGTGCCCGTGGTGACGCCCCGTCGACCTCGGGTCGAGCCCGGCTTGAACGCGTTCAAAAACAGGTCTACAGTCACAGCCAACGAGATTTGAACGCGTTCAAGAACCGCGTTCAGCAGCACGTCCGCCCAGTGGGCGGACGCGTCCGGAAAGGGCGGGGCCATGGACCTCACAGTCGTCGCATACGTCATCTATCTGCTGGTCAGCGTGGCCCTCACGGTGTGGGTCGCACGGACGCTCAGCCGCAACGGCAAGGTCTTCCTCGCGGACGTGCTGCACGGCAACGAGAAGCTCGCCGACGCCGTCAACCACCTGCTGGTCGTCGGCTTCTACCTGGTCAATCTCGGTTTCGTCGCGCTGTATCTCCAGGACGACGGATCGATCGCGGACGCGAGGGGCGTCTTCGAGGCGCTGTCGCAGCGGCTCGGGGTGGTGCTGCTCGTCCTCGGGGCGATGCACCTGGGCAACGTCTACGCCCTCAACAAGTTCCGCCGCCGCGGGCTGATGGACCGCGAGGGGCAGCCGCCGGTGGCACCGCAGGGGTACGCGGGCCCGCAGAACCCGTACACCACGCCGGCCGCCGGGCACTGACCGGCGATGACGGCCACGACCGCCGGTGACGACCGGGGCGCCCGAGGAGGGGAGGGCGCCCCGGTCCGCCGGCTCACCGTGCTCCACGACCCGCGGTGCCCGCTGTGCGCGCACGTACGCGACTGGCTGGCCCGGCAGCGGCAGCTCGTGCCGCTCGACCCGGTCCCGGTCGGCTCGGCCGAGGCCCGGCGCCGCTTCCCGCACCTCGACCACGCCGCCTCCGAGCAGGAGATCACCGTGGTCGGCGACGGCGGCCAGGTCTACCGGGGGGCCGCCGCCTGGGTGGCCTGCCTGTGGGCCCTGGACGGCTACCGGCCGCTCGCGCACCGGCTGAGCACCCCGTCCGGGCTGCGGCTCGCACGCGGGGCGGTACTGGCGGCGGCGAAGTACCGGGCGGCACACCGGCGCCCGGCCCCGGCCGGCCCGGAGGCGGACCGCACCCGTGACCGGTACGGCCCACCGGCCTGCGACAGCGGCTGCCGGACCCCCGATTAGGCTTGGCGACCGTGCCCGTAGAGAACGAACCCCTGCCGGACGAGACGCGGCCCGCCGCCAAGAGCGAGCTGACCCGCGCCCTGATCCTGGAGACCGCGATGCGGCTGTTCCAGGAACGCGGCTACGACAAGACCACGATGCGGGCCATCGCCAAGGAGGCCGGGGTCTCCGTCGGCAACGCGTACTACTACTACGCGAGCAAGGAACACCTCATCCAGGGCTTCTACGACCGGATCGCCGCCGAGCACCAGGCGGCGGTCCGCTCGGTCCTGGAGCAGGAGAACGACCTCCAGGCCCGCCTGGCGGGCGTCCTGCGCGCGTGGCTGGACGTGGCGGCCCCGTACCACGAGTTCGCCGCCCAGTTCTTCAAGAACGCCGCCGACCCCGACAGCCCCCTCAGCCCCTTCTCCACCGAGTCCGCCCACGCCCGCGAGGCCGCCATCGCCGTCCACCGCGAGGTCCTGGCCGGCTCCAGGGCGAAGGTCCCCGCCGAACTCGCCGACGTCCTCCCCGAGTTGATGTGGCTCTCCCAGATGGGCCTCGTCCTGTACTGGGTCTTCGACCGCTCCCCCGACCGCGAACGCAGCCGCCGCCTCGCGGACCGGGGCGCCCGGCTGACGGCGCGAGGAGTGTCCCTGTCGCGCTTCCGGGTACTGCGGCCGCTGGTGCACGAGGTGCACGAGCTGTTCACGGACTTCCTGCCGGGGATGGCGCAGACGGTGGCGGGGCGCAAGGGGGGTACGGGGTAGGACCCCTGCCGTGGTCGCCCGGCGGCCCGGCCAGGCCGCTTCACTCGACCAGGCCGCGCAGGTCCACCTCGATCGGGAAGGGGACGTGAGTGCGGAGGCGGCCGATGTGCACCGGCCTGTCGGGCCTGGGCTCGTAGCGGCCCTTCTCGTGATCCAGCCAGTATTCGTGCAGCTCGGGAACGTCCTCCTCCCCGAGCTCGACCCGCCAGAAGCACTCGATCCCGGCGTCGGCGTACATGCCGGGTTTACGGAAACGGTCATCGCTGCGCGAGCCCTCGGAGACGACTTCAACAGCCAGCACAACACGCTGCACAGGCAGACAGTCGACGCTGTGACGGTCGAATCCCTCGGAGTTGAACACCACGACATCCGGCTTCGTCGGATTCTTGGGACCGAACAGCACGCAGCGCTCCGAGTTGACCCTGTAGGGAGGCCGCACGGCCTGGCGCAACGCGACGAGGAGACCGTCCCGGACGTCGTCATGCCATTGACTCGTCATCCCCCGCGCCACGATCGCTCCATCCACCAGGTCCCAGTCGAAAGGCAGGACCAGCTCCTTGACCTGGTCGTACGTCCAGCCGCCGGGCGGTGGGTACATCCAGTTGTCCGGGGTGGCCTTCTCCCAGTGCTCTGCTGCTTCTGCGGCCATGGCTGCTCCCATGGAGGGGATCGTGTGTCGGAGCACGGACTCGTGTCCTGCCCACGACGTTAGCGCCCCTCCTCCGAGTGAGGAGGGAGCGTTTTCTCAGGACACGATGCCTGCGTCACGGCTACAAGCGGCGCGACGACGGCGCCAGGGGGGACGCGGTGCCCGCGCACTCGTTGCCGCAGCCGGACGGCTCACGGCGGAGGTATGAGCCTGCCCGGGGCGCCGCCCGGGCCCCGCCCTCCTGTAAAGCGAGCTTGACAAGCGCTGAGGAGTGACAAGTACGCTTTACATGTGCGAAACAGCGTCAGGGAACTGCGGTCGTCGCGAGGGCTCTCCCAGGGCCAGTTGGGCACAGCCCTCGGGGTCTCACGACAAACGATCAACGCCATCGAGACCGAGCGGTACACACCTTCCCTGCCGCTCGCCATGGCCATGGCCAAATTCTTCGAGGTCAGCGTTGAGGAGATGTTTCATGCCAATGAGAGCCCAGCAGATGACCAGTAACACAGCCAGGCGGGCCGTGCCCGGCTTCTTCCTCGCAGTCGGAGGCGCCTGCCTCCTGGCCGCAACCGTCGGCGGCCATCTCGCTCCCGGCCTGGTGGCGTTCGGGATCCTGGCGGTCTGCAGTCTTGCCCTGGCGCTGCTGGGACGCCGGAGCGAGACCTACCAGGGCCTCACCGAGAAGGCTCCCGACGAGCGCTTCGCCCGGATCGGAGGCTGGGCCTGGGCCGGCACGGGCATCGTGCTCACCGTGGGGAATCTCAGCGCCTTCATCGGTGAACTGGCATCCGGAAGAAGCGGCGATCCGTATTTCTGGTTCGTGGCCACCGCCGCCATCACCTACATCGCGTTGGTCGCTTTCCTGTCCCGGCGCACCTGAGAAGCCGTCGCCTCGAACAGCTCGCCACCGTACGTCCGACCAGGCTGCGATGCTGCCCGCATGACCCCTTGGAACCTGCTCGCCCTCGACAAGGCCCTGCACGCCAGTTGGGCCGCCGACACCTGCTCCCCGGACGACCTCGCCCGCGCCGACTGGCAGCCCGGCAACCCCGCCTGGGGTCACTGCGACATCACGGCCTTGATCGTCAACGACATCTTCGGCGGCGACCTCATGGTCGGCGAGGTCCACCTCGACGGGGAACAGCACGGCTTTCACTGGTGGAATCGGCTGCCCAGCGGAGTCGAACTCGATCTGACGCGCGAGCAGTTCCAGCACGGACAGACAGTCACCGCGGGTCGTGCCGTCAAACGTCCCCCGGGGCCCCTGCCCCGTCGCCGACAGGAATACCTCCTCCTGCGTGAACGCCTCGCCAAGCACCTCGGTCACCTACCGGAGCCTGCTCTCCGATCAGGCGGAGAGCGTCGGCTCGTTGCCGAACTCCGGAGTTCTTGACGCCGGGCCCCTCGCGCGGCGTGAACGGGCCCCATCTGCTTTTCCTCGGTCAAGCCGTGCAACGGCCGGGCTGCGGCCCGGGTTTCGACTCGCTACGCGTCACCACGGCGCAAGCCAGGGGTGTGCCAGGCGCTGGTGGTTGCGCAGCTCCTCGTAGAGGCTGATGGCCCTCTTGTTCTCGCGCAGGCGCCATGCCGTGAGGTACGCCAGCTGGTGGCGCAGGCACTCCTTGCAGTGCGGGGGCGGGGCCGCCTGTTCCCTCGCCGTCTCGGTGGTCACGGCTTCGCCTCCGGGTGTGCGGTACGGGCGTGTTCGCGCATCGCCGCCAGCGCCCTGTCCTCCGCCTCGCGGTTTCCGTGCACCCACGCGTGTGCGCGGGCGTCCGCGTGCCGGGTGCATTCGGGGCACGGGGTGCCGCCAGGGGTGGCGTACGGGCCGGACGTGTGCGGTACGGGTACCGCTGCCGCTCGGTTCCGGGTCACCGATTCGCCCCCGTGCTACGGGCGTTGACCGCCGTGAGCTTGGCGCGCAGCGCCTCTTGCGGGGTGAGGGGGGCCAGGTCTTCGGGGCGCGCCTCCCATTCCCGGCCGCCGCCGAGGGGGCGGAGGAAGTAGTGGCCGTCTTCGTGGGCCATTACCTGGCCGACGAGATCCTTTCCAGCGTCTCTGACCACATCACCGATTTGTGGGATATGTAGGGTGATCCTGCGGTGCGGCATATGACTCCCCGCGCATGATGGGCCAGCGGTGTACGGATGCAACTTCCGTTGCTGTCACCAGCGTTGTCGCGCCGCCCGGCCGGGCACAACGACTTCGGCGTGACACCAGGAACCTGGCACGAAGGGGACGATCTTGAGTCGACGCAGGTCCAAGAAGGGTCCGGCCCGCTCCAACGCCGCCGTGTTCGGGGAGCTGCTGCGGTACCACCGCGAGGCTGCGGGGTTCACGCAGGACGCCCTCGCGGCGAAGCTTCCGTGCGACCGGTCCCTGGTCGCCAGGGTGGAGGCGGGCACACGGGTGCCCCAAGAGCCGTTCGTGAAGCGGTGCGATGAGCTTCTGGGCACCGGAGGAGAACTGCATCACCTCTGGCGCCACATCGACTGGAGCCAGGAGGTCGAGCACCCGGACTGGTTCCAACGGCGCGTCGACATGGAGAAGGAGGCGGCATCCGTGCTGGAGTACCAAGAGCAGGTTGTGACGGGGCTCTTGCAGACCGAAGAATACGCACGCGCACTCTTCTCATCGGTTGCATCACACGACCCCGAATTGGTGGACAAGCGAGTCCAAGCCCGCCTGAGCAGGCAGCACCGCTTCCTGCAAGCGGACGGCCCCTTGCTCATCACGGTGCTGGATGAAAGCTGCATCCGCAACGTGGTCAAGAGCCCTGGCGTGATGCACCGCCAATGTGCGCATCTCCTCGCGGTCGGAGAACGGCCGAACATCCGCATCCAGGTAGCACCTGTACATGCAGCCGATCTCATCCGCATGGCGACGTCCATGTCCATCATCACCCTCCCAGACGGACATGCGTGGGTGTACTCGGAATCCCTGGACCGTGGCCACTTCAACGACGCCCCAGCCATCGTGTCCAGGCACTCGCGCAGATACGATGTCCTTCGGGCTGACGCCCTGTCGGCCAGCGACTCCGCCGCTCTGATCCGTGAGGCGATGGAAGGGTACCGGCTCGATGAACACCCACAGCTCCAATGCGGCGATATGGAGAAAAAGCAGCTACAGCCAGGATCACGGCGGCAACTGCATAGAAACCGTCCTAGGTATCCGAGACTTCGTCGCCGTGCGTGACAGCAAGCGCCCATGTCACGCCAACGTCGCGGTGCCGAGCTCTGCTTGGTCTTCGTTCGTCGACGCTATTCGGCGGGAGACGTTCACTTCGGCCTGACGCCGAAGCGCTGCCTTACCGATCCCCATGGAGGATGCCATGGGACACAGCACCCCACCCCGAACATTTACTTGGCGCAAGTCCAACTACAGCCACCATGACGGCGGCGACTGCGTAGAAACCCTCCTCGACATCCCCACCCTCGTCCCCATCCGCGACAGCAAACACCCCCACGGCCCCATCCTCGCCGTCCCCGCCCCCGCCTGGGCCACCTTCATCGCCGCCGTGCGCCACGGCTCCTTCCGCCGCTCGCAAGCGCCACGCCTGGCGCCCAACTGACCTGCCGTGACCGTTGCGCGCCACAACGGCGCAGCACCCCCCACGTCGGCCAAGACCCTGGCGCGACGTCATCGGCCGATCGGCCATCCAACTGGAAACGATTCACCTACACAATCGCAGCCCACACGTAGGCGTTTCGTCACCCAGAATCCAGGAGACGGCCACAGCCGCCACGCGGCCTCCGCGTACATCCGGTGCGAGCACGCGGGCACGCCGCTCAGCCCCCACCGGTCTCAGCCCCCCGAGCCCAGCACCTCCCCCAGCACCCCCGCCCAATGCTCCACCACCCTTTCCCTGCGCACCCGGTCGTCCGTCAGCAGGTTCGCCAGTCCCAGCCCCCGCGCCATGTCCAGCAGCCCCTGCACCGTCTCCCGCACCCCCGGACGCGACTCGTCGACCCCCAGCAGTTCGACCGCCATCCGGTGCACCTCGCGCCCGATGCGTGCCTCCAGGGCCGTCACCCGTGGCCGCAGGGTCGCTTCGCTCGCCGCTGCGACCCACAGGTGGAGGGCCGCGCGGAACACCTGGCCCGTATGCAAGTCCACCAGCGCTCCGACCACCAAGCGCGTACGGCACGTTCCCGGTACGTACTCCCGCTCCAGTACCTCCCGCAGTTCTCGTGAGCGGGCTTCCGTCACGTACTCCACGGCAGCCGTGAACAAGTCCTCCCGGGTGCGGAAATGATGCTGCGCGGCACCCCGGGAGACGCCGGCGCGCTCCGCGACGACGGTGACTGTCGAGCCCGCCCAGCCGTACTCCGCGAGGCAGGCGACGGCGGCCTCCAGGAGGCGCTGTCTCGTGGCCCGGCTGCGGTCCTGTTTGGGTGCGCGGACGGGCCTGCCCGGGGCGACGCCGGGTACGGCTATCGCACCCACGCCGCGTCCCGTCGCTCCAGGAACGCCGTGACGCCCTCCCGGGCCTCCTCCGAGGCGAACAAGCGGCCCGAGAGCTCCGCGAGCCGGTTCCCCTCCGTGTCGAAGTCCCGCAACACCGCCTCCGTCAGGAGCCGTTTGGACTCGGTCAGGCCCTGCGGGGACGCCTTCCGAAAGCCGTCGAGTATCGGGGCGAGCGCCCAGTCCACTTCGCCTGCCGCGACCGTCACCAGGCCGATACGGACCGCTTCCGCAGCCCCGAACCGTTCCCCGGTCAGGAAGTAGCGCGAGGCGGAACGCGCGTCCAGCCTGCGCAGCAGCGGCAGGGAGATGACCGCCGGCGCCAGCCCCAGCCGTGCCTCCGTGAAGGCGAACGACGCCCCCTCCCCGGCCACCGCCACATCGCAGGCGCCCAACAGGCCGAGCCCGCCCGCCCGTACGTGCCCGGTCACGCGTGCCACGACCGGCTTCGGCAGCTCGACGATCGTGCGCATCAGCCGTATCAGCGCACGCGGATCACCACCGGCCCCGCCCGCCTCCTTGAGGTCCGCGCCCGCGCAGAACGTGTTGCCTGTATGGCTGAGCAGCACCGCCCGTGTGTCCGCGTCGGCCGCCGCCGCGCCCAGCCCCTTCTCCAGCTCGGTCATCAACTGCCCCGACAGCGCGTTGCGGTTGTGCGGGGAGTCCAGGACCAGGGTGGTCACCCCCCGTTCCGATGACGACCTGACCGACACCGTCACCACCGACCTCCTCAATACGACTTGGGGAGCCCCAAGCTCTGATGCGAGACGTAGTTCAGAATCATCTCCCGGCTCACCGGCGCGATGCGCGCGACCCTCGCCGCGGCGATCAGCGGCGCGAGTCCGTACTCGCTGGCGAGGCCGTTGCCGCCCAGGGTGTGGACGGACCGGTCCACGGCGCGGACGGCGGCCTCGGCGGCCGCGTACTTGGCCATGTTGGCGGCTTCGCCGGCGGCCGTGTCGTCGCCGGCGTCGTAGAGCGCGGCGGCCTTCTGCGTCATCAGCCGGGCGAGTTCGACCTCGATGTGGGAGGCGGCCAGGGGGTGGGCGATGGCCTGGTGGGCGCCGATGGGCTCGCGCCAGACCTGGCGGGTGCGGGCGTAGTCCACCGCGCGACGGAGGGCGTACCTCGCCAGGCCGATCGCGAAGGCGGCCGTCATGATGCGTTCCGGGTTCAGGCCCGCGAAGAGTTGCAGCAGGCCCGCGTCCTCATCCCCCACCAGGGCGTCGGCGGGCAGCCGTACGTCCTCCAGGAGCAGCTCGAACTGCTTCTCCGGTGCGGCGAGTTCCATCGGTATGTGCTGTCTGGTGAAGCCCGGGGTGTCCCGCTCGACGATGAACAGGCACGGTTTGAGTCTGCCGGTACGGGCGTCCTCCGTGCGGCCTACGACCAGCACCGCGTCGGCGATGTCGGCCCCCGAGATGAAGACCTTGCGGCCGTTGAGGATCCAGTCGCCGCCGTCCCGCCGCGCGGTCGTCGTGATGCGGTGCGCGTTCGAACCGGCGTCGGGCTCGGTGATCGCGAACGCCATGCGCAGTCGGCCGGAGGCGAGCCCGGGCAGCCAGTGGCGGCGCTGCGCGTCCGTACCGAAGCGTGTGATGACCGTGGCGCAGATCGCGGGCGAGACGACGAGCATGAGCAGCGGGCTTCCCGCCGCGCCCAGTTCCTCCAGGACGATGGAGAGTTCGGCGATGCCGCCGCCTCCGCCGCCGTACTCCTCGGGGATGTTCGCCCCGAGGTAGCCGAGCCGTCCGGCCTCGGCCCACAGTTCTTCGGGGTGTTCGCCCCGGCGGACGACCTCGGTGAGGTACGGGCGTCCGTAGCGCTTGCCGAGCGCGGCGACGGCGGCCCGCAGGGCACGGTGTTCGCGGGTCTCCAGCACGGGTGCGGATGCGATCGTCACTGTGGCTCCTCGACGACGGCGAGCAGCGTGCCGACCTCCACCTGCTGCCCGGGGGCGGCGTGCAGTGCGGCCAGGACGCCGTTCGCGGGGGCGACGACTCGGTGTTCCATCTTCATGGCCTCCAGCCACAGCAGCGGCTGTCCGGCCGTGACCGGCTCCCCCACGGCGACGCCGTCCGCGATGCGGGCGACCGTGCCGGGCAGGGGGGCGGTCAGGGAGCCGGGTTCGGTGCGGGCGGCGGGCTCGGGGAGGCGCGGGAGGGCCGTGAACGTCCACGCTCCGGGGCGTCCGTCGACGTACGTCCGGCCGCTGTCGGGCGTCCGGCCTCCCTCGGACAGCCGACCCCCGTCGTACGTCCGTCCCCCGTCGTAAGCCGCCACCGCTAACTGCTTGCGGATTCCGTCCACTTCGAGGACTACGCCCTCCGGCAGAGCCTCCAGCAGGCGCACCCCGTCCGCGACCGAGCGGTCACGTTCCACCGCGTAGCGCACCTCGATCTCCTCCCCGTCCGGCTCACTGCGGTAGCGCTTCACTTGCGGCTGTGAGCGGAGGTTGCGGAAGCCGCCGAAGCGGGAGCGGCCGTGCGCGTCCGCGAGGGCGGCGGCCAGGGCCGCGAGCCGGCGGTCCCGGGAGCCGGCGGTCCCGGTGAGGTCGGCGACGTTTCGTGCGCAGAAGCCCGTGTCGACGGGGCCCGCCGTGAACTCCGGGTGCCGCAGGGCCCGTACGAGCATCTCCCGGTTGGTCGCGGGGCCGTGGATCCGCGCTCGTTCCAGCGCGTACGCGAGTGCGCGGACGGCCTCCGTGCGGGTCGGCGCCCAGGTGGTCACCTTCGCCAGCAGCGCGTCGTAGTACACGGAGACGGTGTCGCCGTCCCCGACCCCGGCGTCCAGCCGCACCGGTCCGCGCGTGTCCACGTGCAGCCGGTGCACCGTGCCTGTCACGGGGGCCCAGTCGCGCGCCGGGTCCTCCGCGTAGAGCCGGGCCTCGACCGCGTGTCCGGCGGGCGGTGGCGGATTCGGCGGCAGGGGGTGTCCTTCGGCGACGCGGATCTGGTGGGCCACGAGGTCCACGCCGTGGACGCGCTCGGTGACCGGGTGCTCCACCTGGAGACGGGTGTTCATCTCCAGGAAGAACGCGCGCCCGTCCCGCGCCACCAGGAACTCGACCGTGCCGGCCCCCACGTATCCCACTTCTCGTGCCACCGCCTCGGCCGCGTCGAGGAGTTGGTCCTCCAGTCCCTCGGGGAGGCCGACGGCGGGCGCTTCCTCGATCAGTTTCTGGTGGCGGCGCTGCACCGAGCAGTCGCGGGTGCCCAGTGTCCACACCGTGCCGTGCGTGTCGGCGAGCAGCTGCACCTCGACATGGCGGGCACCGTCGACACAGGGCTCGGCGAAGACGTCGTCACTGCCGAACGCGGCCAGGGCCCCCTCCCGCGCGGCGCGCAACTCCTCCTCCAAGTCGTCGGGTTCGCGGACTACGCGCATGCCGTGCCCGCCCCCGCCCGCCACCGCCTTGAGGAGCAGCGGCAGATCGGCGGCGGCGACCGCGCCGAGATCGATCTCCCGGAGTACCGGTACGCCCGCCTGGGCCGCGATCCGCTTGGCGCGCGTCTTGGAGGCCATGGCCTCCATCGCCTCCGGCGGCGGCCCGATCCACACCAGGCCCGCCCGTGTCACCGCCCGTGCGAAGTCCGCGTTCTCGGCGAGGAAGCCGTAGCCGGGGTGCACGGCGTCGGCGCCGGCGTCCAGGGCGGCTCTGACGAGGCGGTCGCCGCGCAGGTAGGTGTCCGCGGCTGCGGCGCCCGGCAGTCGTACGGCCGTGTCGGCGTCGCGGGTGTGCAGTGCTCCGGCGTCGGGGTCGGCGTACACGGCCGTCGTGGCGATGCCCAGTTCCCGGCACGTACGGAACACCCGGCAGGCGACCTCGCCCCGGTTGGCGACCAGCACGTTGCGGATCAGCGGCACCGCACACTCCTCACATCCGTTCCTCACATCCGGAAGACGCCGAAGCCGCCCCGTACTCCTTCGACGGGCGCGGTGTGGATCGCGGACAGGCAGATCCCCAGGACGGTGCGGGTGTCGCGCGGGTCGATGACGCCGTCGTCGTACAGCCGCCCGGAGAGGAACAGCGGCAGGGACTCCGCCTCGATCTGTCCCTCGACGGCGGCCCGCAGCGCGGCGTCCGCGTCCTCGTCGTAGGGCTGTCCTTTGGCCGCCGCCGAGGCGCGGGCGACGATCGACAGCACTCCGGCGAGCTGCTGCGGCCCCATGACGGCGGCCTTCGCGCTCGGCCAGGCGAACAGGAAGCGCGGGTCGTAGGCGCGTCCGCACATCCCGTAGTGGCCGGCCCCGTAGGAGGCTCCGAGGAGCACGGACAGGTGCGGGACCCGCGAGTTCGCCACCGCGTTGATCATCTGGGCGCCGTGCTTGATGATGCCGCCCTGCTCGTAGCGTGCGCCGACCATGTAGCCGGTCGTGTTGTGCAGGAACAGCAGCGGGATGTCCCGCTGGTTCGCCAACTGGATGAACTGCGCGGCCTTCTGGGACTCCTCCGAGAAGAGGACTCCTGCCGCGTTGGCGAGGATCCCCACCGGCCAGCCGTGCAGCTCTGCCCAGCCGGTGACGAGCCCGGCCCCGTAGAGCGGCTTGAACTCGTCGAAGTCGGAGGCATCCACCATCCGGGCGACCACCTCGCGGGGGTCGAAGGGGATCCGGAGGTCTTCCGGTACTAGGCCCAGCAGTTCCTCCGGGTCATACACGGGAGGGAGTCCGGCGGACGGATCGGCGTAGGCCTTGCGGTGGTTCAGGCGGGCGACGATCCGGCGGGCCTGCCGCAGCGCGTCGTACTCGTCCACCGCGAGATGGTCGGCGAGGCCGGAGGTACGGGCGTGCATGTCGGCGCCGCCGAGCGACTCGTCGTCGGCCTGCTCGCCCGTCGCCATCCGTACCAGCGGCGGACCGCCCAGGAACACCTTGGCGCGTTCCTTGACCATCACGACGTGGTCGGACATGCCGGGGACGTAGGCGCCGCCGGCCGTGGAGTTGCCGAAGACGACGGCGAGCGTGGGGACGCCGGCGGCCGAGAGCCGGGTGAGGTCCTTGAAGAGGGCGCCGCCCGGCACGAACACCTCTTTCTGGCTGGGCAGATCGGCGCCGCCGGACTCCACGAGCCCGATGCACGGGAGCCGGTTGACGCGGGCGATCTCGTTCGCGCGCAGTGCCTTCTTCAGCGTCCAGGGGTTGCTGGCGCCGCCCCGTACGGTGGGGTCGTTCGCGGTGATCACGCACTCGACGCCCTCGACGACGCCGATGCCGGTGACCATCGACGCGCCCACGGGGTACTCACTGCCCCACGCGGCCAGCGGGGACAGCTCCAGGAACGGGGTGTCGGGGTCCACGAGCAGCTCGATGCGCTCGCGCGGCAGGAGCTTGCCGCGGGCCCGGTGCCGGGCCGTGTACCGCTCGCCGCCGCCGGCGAGGGCCTTGGCGTGCTCCGCGCCGATCTCCGCGAGGCGGGCGAGCGTCGTGGCGCGGCGGGCCGCGTACGCGGGCTCGTGCGGGTCCAGGGCGGACGTCAGCCGGGTCACAGCGGCACCTCGGGACGCGCGGGCGTCAGCCGGGTCACCGCAGCACCTCGGGATGCTCCGGGAGCCCCTCAGGGGTGTCCGGGAACGTCCCGGAGGTCTCCAGGAGTGCCGCGGGGATCTCCAGGCGGCGGGAGCGCAGCCACTCGCCGAGGGCCTTGCCCTGCGGGTCGAAGCGCGCCTGTGAGGCGACTCCCTCGCCGAGGATGCCGTCGACGGTGAAGTTCAGGGCGCGCAGGTTCGGCAGGACGTGGCGGCGGACGGTGAACCCGCGGGTCTCCGGGAGGAGTTCGCGGAAGCACTCGACGGTCAGCGTGTGGGCGAGCCAGCGCCAGGCGGGGTCGCCGCGCACCCACACGCCTATGTTGGCCGCGCCGCCCTTGTCGCCGCTGCGGGCCCCCGCGATCCGGCCCAGCGGCACCCGCCGGACGGGGCCCTCGGGCAGCGGCGGCGGGAGCGGGGCAGCGGCGGACGCTTCCGGCTCCTCCTCGTGACGGACGCCGCTCGCGGGCGGGACCCGTACGCGCGTACCGTCCGGGAGTACGGCCGTGTGCGGCACCGTCGCCGCGTCCACGGGCACGGCCTGGAACACCCCGTAGGGGGTGGCCTTGCCCGGGGGTGCCGTCAGATGGAATCCCGGATAGCTCGCCAGGGCCAGCTCGACGGCCGCCGAGGTGAGGGTCCTGCCCACGGCCGCCTCGTCCGGGTCCCGTACGACCAGCCGCAGCAGCGCGCTCGCCTCCTCCTGCACGGGCGCGTCCTCGCGGTCCGTACGGGCCAGGGTCCACTGCACCTCGGCGGGCCGGCGGCGGGAGAGCGCGTCCTCCAACTGGTGGCGGACCAGGCGGGCCTTGGCCTCGATGTCGAGGCCGGTGAGCACGAAGGTGACCTCGTTGCGCCAGCCGCCGATGCGGGTGAGCCCGGCCTTGAGGGTCGCGGGCGGGGCCTCGCCGCGTACGCCCGTGATCCGTACCCGGTCGGGGCCGTCCGCCGTGAGACGGACGGTGTCGAGCCGCGCGGTTACGTCGGGGCCGACGTAGCGGGGGCCCGCCGTCTCGTACAGCAGCTGTGCCGTGACCGTGCCGACCGTCACGGCGCCGCCGGTACCCGGGTGTTTGGTGATCACGGCGGAGCCGTCGGCGTGCAGCTCGGCGAGCGGGAATCCGGGGCGGCGCAGGTCGCGTGTGCGCGAAAGGTCGTCGAAGAAGGCGTAGTTGCCGCCGGTCGCCTGCGTGCCGCACTCCAGTACATGGCCCGCGACGACAGCTCCGGCGAGCGCGTCGAGGTCGTCGGCGAGCCAGCCGAAGTGCGCGGCGGCGGGCCCGGTGACCAGGGCCGCGTCCGTGACGCGCCCGGTGACGACGATGTCGGCGCCGGCCCGCAGGCACATGGCGATGCCGGCGCCGCCGAGGTAGGCGTTGGCGGTGAGGACGCCGGGGTCGAAGTCCCGTTTGGTGTCGTGCTGTTGCAGCAGGTCGTCACCGGTGACGTGGGCGACGCGGACGGACAGTCCCAGCCGGTCCGCGAGGCGCTCGATCCGCTCGGCGAGCGCCGCGGGGTTCAGGCCGCCGGCGTTGGTGACGACCTTGACCCCCCGGTCGAGGGCCAGCCCGAGTCCCTCCTCCAGCTGGCACAGGAACGTCTTGGCGTAGCCGAGCGACGGGTCGCCCTTGCGGTCCCTCCCGAGGATGAGCATGGTCAGCTCGGCGAGGTAGTCCCCGGTCAGGACGTCCAGGGGTCCTCCGGTGAGCATCTCCCGCAGCGCGTCGAAGCGGTCCCCGTAGAACCCCGAGGCATTGCCGATCCGCAGGGGGCGGGGTGGTGCGGGCCTCTCGGGCGCCCTGGGGCAGGTCGCCGTCCGGGGCTGCCGTAACCCCCCTTCCCGCTCCCCGCCCGCCACTGCCGGCTCCGACCGGTGGACCACGCCACGCTCCTCTCCCGGGAGTTCATACGGACTGCGGGCGCGGCGACATGACGGTACGTCACAGCCTGGCGCCCGGTCCCGCAGAGCGTGGCACCGGCCAGGAAAACAAGCAAGCGTGCTTGCATGCAGATTCGGTCAAGAGTTCCCCCTAGGGGGCCGTGGCTGCCCGGAAGGGCTGTCCCGCAGCGCCCGCGCGAGCGCCTGCGCCAGATGCCGGGCCCGGCGCCCCGTCAACTGCTCCAGCTGCGTGCGGCAGGAGTAGCCGTCGGCCAGCAGGAGCGTGTCGGCCGTCGCGGCCCGGACCGAGGGGAGGAGTTGTTCCTCCGCGCAGGCCACCGAGATCCCGTAATGCCCCGGTTCGAAGCCGAAGTCGCCCGCGAGGCCGCAGCAGCCCGCGCTCAGTCCGCCCGTGAGACCGGCCTGTTCCCGCACGTGGCGTTCGGCGGCGTCGCCGAGGACCGCGTGCTGGTGGCAGTGGGTCTGTCCGGCCACCGGACGGTCCAGGCGCGGGGGCTGCCAGGAGGGGGCGTACTCCCGCAGCGTGCGCGCGAAGGTGCGGACGGCGGCGGCGAGCCGGGCCGCCCTCGGGTCGTCCGGGAGGAGTTCCGGCAGGTCCGTGACGAGGGTGGCGGCGCAGCCCGGTTCGAGGACGGTGACGGGCAGGCCCGCCGCCAGCGCCGGGGCGATCGCGTCGAGCGTACGGCGCAGGACGGCGCGGGCGGCGTCGAGTTGGCCGGTGGAGATGTACGTCAGTCCGCAGCAGACATTCGCGGGCGGCACGGCCACGCGCAGCCCGGCCGCTTCGAGGACGGTGACGGCGGAGATTCCGACGTCCGGCGCGAGGTGGTCGGTGAACGTGTCGGGCCACAGGACGACGGTGGGCGCCGCCGCGCCGGGCCGCGGGCCGGGCCGGGGGCTGTCCTCGCCACGCGGTCGCGCACCGAGCCCGCCGACGTCCGGGCGAGCCCTCACGACCGTAGGCGCCGCCGCGCCAGACCGGGGACCGTCCCCGCCACGCGATCGCGCACCCTGCCCACCGGCGTCCGGGCGAGCCGTCACGACCGTAGGCGCCGCCGCGCCAGACCGGGGACCGTCCCCACCGCGCAATCGCGGACCGTGCCCACCGGCGTCCGGGCGAGCCGTCACGACCGTGGGCGCCGCCGCGCCGGGGCCGGTCCGGGGACCGTCCCCGCCACACGATCGCGCACCCTGCCCACCGGCATCCGGGCGAGCCCCCACGGCAGGGAACGCACCGGTGCCGCCGAGCGGCAAGGGCCCGCCCGTCCCCGCCCGTTTGCGTGCCCGTTCCCGCCACCACGTGCGGAACGTGCGCCCCGCCAGCGGCGGGAGGTCCCGTTCCGGAGTGATCCCGGCCGTCCGCTTCGCCAGGGAGGCCACGGCCGGCAGCCGGGCCGCCGCGTTCAGTACGGGAGCCAGCGGAGCGGCGAGCCGCAGCCACTGCGGGAGCCGTCCCAGCGTGACGTGGGAGCGCGGGCGGCGGCGCCCCGCGTAATAGTGGTGGAGGAACTCCGCCTTGTACGTGGCCATGTCGACCCCTACGGGGCAGTCGCTGCGGCACCCCTTGCACGCCAGGCACAGATCGAGCGCGTCCCGTACCTCCTGCGAGCGCCAGCCGTCGCGTACGAGCTCCCCGGCCAGCATTTCGTGCAGCAGCCGGGCCCGGCCGCGCGTGGAGTGCTTCTCCTCCCCGGTGACCCGGAACGACGGGCACATCACGCCCGTACCGGCAGCAGTGTCACGGCACTTGGCGACGCCCACGCACCGCCGGACGGCCGCCGTGAAGTCGCCGCCGTCCTGCCGGTAGCCGAACTCCACCGGGACCGGGCGGGACGGCAGCACCGCGAAGCGCAGGTTGTCGTCGAGGCGGTGCGGGCGGACGAGGATCCCGGGGTTGAGGCCCCCGTCCGGGTCCCACAGGTCCTTGACGCGCTCGAAGAGGCCCACCAGCTGCGGCCCGTACATCCGCGGCAGGAGCTCGGCGCGGGCCTGCCCGTCGCCGTGCTCGCCGGAGAGCGAACCGCCGTGCGCGAGCACGAGTTCCGCCATGTCGGCGGAGAACGCGCGGTAGCGGCGCACCCCTTCCGCGCTCAGCAGGTCGAAGTCGATACGGACGTGGACGCAGCCCTCCCCGTAGTGCCCGTACGGGGCGCCCCGCAGCCCGTACCGCGCCAACAGCTCCCGGAACTCCCGCAGATACGCGCCGAGCCGGGCGGGCGGCACCGCGCAGTCCTCCCAGCCGGGCCACGCCTCGGTGCCGTCCGGCAGCCGGGTCGCGGTACCGGCGGCGTCCTCGCGCACCCGCCACAGGGCACGCTGCCCTGCCGGGTCGGTGACGACCGTACGGCCGCTCGTGCCGGAGCCCGCGGCCCGTACGAGCGCGGCCGCCCGCGCGCCCGCCTCCGCGGGCGTGGCCCCGCCGGCCTCGACGAACAGCCAGGCCGCGCCGTCCGGCAGATCGGCGGCCGCCCGCCCGGCCACGTCGGCGGCCATGCCCTCGACCGTCAACGGCCCGTGCGGCAGGACGAGTTGCGCCGCGTCCGCCGCCGCGCTCTCGTCGGGGTAGCCCAGTACGGCCAGGGCCCGCGCCCCCGGCGCCTCGACCAGGCGCACGGTCGCCGCGGTGAGCACCCCGATCGTGCCCTCGCTCCCCGTGAAGGCCCGCGCGACATCCACGCGCCGCTCCGGCAGCAGCGCGTCCAGCGCGTACCCGGAGCCGCGGCGCGCCAGCTCGGGGAAACCCGTGCGCAGCAGGGCGAGTTCACCGTCCACGAGCGAGCGCAGCTCGTCCGCGAGGCGGGGCGGCAGCCCGCCGTAGCCGCGCGCGAGACGGGCCCGTTCGCCGCCGTAGGTGAGGACTTCGAGCTCGCGGACATTGTCGGCGGTGGTGCCCCAGGCCACCGAGTGCGCCCCGCACGCGTTGTTGCCGATCATCCCGCCGAGGGTGCAGCGCGAGTGCGTCGACGGGTCGGGCCCGAAGGTCAGCCCGTACGGGGCCGCCGCCGCCCGCAGCGCGTCCAGGACCACTCCGGGCTGGACCACGGCCGTACGGGCCTCGGGGTCCAGCGCGGTGATCGCGTTCATGTGGCGGGTGAAGTCCAGGACGAGACCGGTACCGGTCGCCTGCCCGGCGATCGAGGTGCCGCCGCCGCGCGGCACGACGGGAACGCCGCGCTCCCGGCAGACGGCGAGCGCGGCGGCGACGTCGTCGGCGTCGCGCGGCGCGACGACGCCGAGCGGTACCCGCCGGTAGTTGGAGGCGTCCATGGTCACCAGGGCCCGGCTCTGCGCGTCGAAGGAGACGGGGCCGCGGACGGCGGCGCGCAGGGCGCGCTCAAGCCCGTCGGCGTCGAACCCCTGGCGCGCGTCGGCCTCTTCGGGATCGTCCATGACCGTTCCCTGCCCGGAACGGGCCGTTCCATAGCGCGGGCGTGGTCTCATCGGGTGGACGGACCCGGGTGGCCGAAACCCCGACCGTCTAGGCTGCCCCTCGTGGCTGATATCCAGATTCCCGCTGACATCAAGCCCGCCGACGGTCGCTTCGGCGCGGGCCCGTCCAAGGTGCGTACGGAGGCGCTCAGCGCGCTCGCCGCCACCGGAACCTCCCTGATGGGCACGTCCCACCGCCAGCCCCCGGTCAAGAACCTGGTCGGGCGGGTGCGTGAGGGCATCCACGAGCTGTTCTCCCTGCCCGAGGGGTACGAGGTGGTGCTCGGCAACGGCGGCTCCACCGCGTTCTGGGACGTCGCGACCCACGGTCTGATCGAGAACAAGTCGCAGCACCTGTGCTTCGGCGAGTTCTCCTCCAAGTTCGCCAAGGCCGCGAAGCTCGCGCCCTGGCTGGCCGAGCCCAGCGTCATCTCCTCCGAGCCCGGGACGCACCCGGAGCCGGCCGCCGAGGCGGGTGTCGACGTCCACGCCTTCACCCACAACGAGACCTCGACCGGCGTCGCCATGCCGGTCCGCCGTGTCGCCGGGGCCGACGAGGGCGCGCTCGTCCTCGTCGACGCGACCTCCGGCGCGGGCGGGCTGCCGGTCGACATCGCCGAGACCGACGTCTACTACTTCGCGCCGCAGAAGTCCTTCGCCTCCGACGGCGGACTGTGGATCGGGATCTTCTCCCCCGCCGCCCTGGAGCGCGCCCACCGGATCCACGCCTCCGGCCGGCACGTCCCCGAGTTCTTCTCCCTGCCGACGGCGATCGACAACTCCCGCAAGAACCAGACCTACAACACCCCCGCTCTCGCCACGCTGTTCCTGCTCCACCAGCAGCTGGAGTGGCTCAACTCCCAGGGCGGCCTGGACTTCGCGGTGCGCCGCACGGCCACCTCCGCCCGTACGCTCTACGGCTGGGCCGAGGCCTCCAAGTACGCGACGCCGTTCGTGACCGACCCCGCCAAGCGGTCCGCCGTCATCGGCACGATCGACTTCGCCGAGGAGATCGACGCGGCCGCCGTCGCCGCGACCCTGCGCGCCAACGGGATCGTCGACACCGAGCCGTACCGCAAGCTGGGCCGCAACCAGCTGCGCGTCGCGATGTTCCCGGCGATCGAGCCGTCGGACGTCGAGGCGCTGACGGCCTGCGTGGACTACGTGATCGAGCGGCTGTAACTCCTCTCCACCCGTGGCGGTGGGGCCCCGGCGGGCCCCACCGCCCCTGTGCCCGCCCCCGTTCGCGGGCCGCCGCTCACCGCAGCCGCAGCGGCAGCGAGGCCAGCCGCCAGTTGCCCGGCCGCGGCACCCGCCGCAGTTCCTCCGGCCGTACCGCGAGCGACACATCGGGGTAGTGCGCGAGCAGCTTGCCGAAGGCGACCTCGCCCTCCTGGCGGGCCAGAGTGGCGCCCAGACAGTAGTGCATGCCGTGGCCGAATCCCACGTGGTTCTCGGCGTGGCCCGCCGGATGGCGGGTGAGGTCGAGCCGGGCGGGATCGGTGTAGTGGCGGGGGTCGTGGTTCGCCGACACCAGGATGAGCATGACGGTGTCACCCTCGCGGATCCGGGTACCGGCCAGCTCCACGTCCTCGGTGGCGAAGCGCAGTTGCGTCATCTGCACCGGCCCGCACCAGCGCATCAGCTCGTGCACGGCGCGGGGCAGCAGCGCCGGGTCGGACTTCAGCAGCCGCAGCTGATCGGGGTGCGTGAGGAGCGCGGCCGTGCCGTTGGCGATGAGATGGGCGGTGGTCTCGTGCCCGGCCAGGACGACGGTGAGCACCAGCGTGACCATCTCGACATCACTGAGGCGGCTGCCGTCGTCGTCCTGCGCCCGGATGAGTTCGCTGAGCAGATCGTCGGTGAGCGCACCGCGCCGTTCACGGATGAGCTCATGAATGTGGTCGATCATCTCCGCGAACATCGTGCCGAAGCGGTTCGGCTCCATCCTGATGAGTTCGGCTCCCCATTCCCGCCACCGCGGCCGGTCCTCCTCGGCGATTCCCACGAGTTCACAGATCACCGTGATGGGGAGCGGATAGGCGAAGTGGCTGATGAGGTCGACGGCTCCGTCCTCGGCGTACTCGGGGAGCCGGGTCAGCAGATCGTCGGCTATCTCCTCCACCCGCGGCCGCAGATTGGTGATCTTACGGGCCGTGAAGGCCCGGGAGACCAGCCGGCGGATCCGGGTGTGGTCGGGGGCGTCCATGTTGAGAATGGAGCCGTCCAGATACTTCTGCAAATGGTCCGGCATCCCCAGCATTTTCATCGTGCGGGCCGTGGGCGACTCCCCGTCCGAACTGCCCCGCGCGAACGACTGGTTGTTCGCGAACCGCTGGTCGCGCAGGACCTGGCGCACGTCCTCGAAGCGGGTCACGAACCACACGGGCGTGTCGTCCAGGAACCTGCCGCGCACCACGGGCCCCTGCTCGCGCAGCGCGCCGTATCCGGTGAACGGGTCGGTGAGCAGGGCGGGGTCCATCACATTCGGCTCGCCGGGGTGCTTGCCGACGTACTCGCTCAGGGGCGAGGTGGCTGTTTCGGTCATGGTTCTCCTCCGGATATGAGGGTGGAGAAGTCGCGGCGGGCCGCGTTCGGGTGGCGCGAACCGCTGGCCGACGGGAGTGGTCAGTCCCGCAGCTGCCGACGCAACTCCTGCTCGGTGCGCTGCTCGATCTGCTCGAAGAGCGCGATGACTTCGGGCGCGGCGGCCGTCACCGCCGGGTGGTCGGCGGATGTCTCCAGCGCCCTGCGGACCGTCTCGGCCAGGATGCCGCCACGCGCTTCCGGAGTGTCCGGCGCACGCTCGAACATCAGCGCCTCGGTCATGAAGAACCCTGTGGCGATGGCCATCAACGCGTAGTACTGGTGCCGCACATCGTCGTCCGTGCGCACCAGCCCGTGCTCGCGCAGCACTTCCAGCGTACGGATCGTGACCTGGTCGCCGAGCTCCATCAGCTCCGCGAATTCCTTCTTGGCGGCGTCGTTGAGCCGGCCGAGGATGTCACTGTCGCTGGTGTGCAGGGCGCGCAGTACGGGAGTTCTCAGGAAGTCCTGATGGAAGCCGAGCATCATCCTGCTCGGCAGGATGTTCAGGGGGTCGGCACGCATGCGTTCCAACTGCCGTCGGTGGCTGTGCCACTTGGCGTTGAGCACGACCGCCAGGAGCAGGGAGTCCTTGGTCTTCCAGTGCAGATAGACGGTGCCCTTGCCGACCTCGGCCCGACGGGCGATCTCGTCGATCGTCACCCGCCGGTACCCCCAGGCGACCAGCAGCTCCCCGGCCGCCTCCAGGATGCGCTCACCGCGCTCCGCCTGTTGCACGCTTGCTCACCCCCGTGTGCGGTGACTGGATTTCGAATCCGGTCACACGGTCAAAGGTAGGTCTGACAGCGACCCGGGATAAGACGGTTTCCGGCCATGCGCCAGCCCCCCCCGTTATGTTCTTCGCGGTCCTGCAAGAGGGCCGCTGGCCTCCGGGCCCGGCATGGCTGTTCCCCCCTGTCGAACCGATGACCTGGGGGGTGGTGCCACCGGGCCCGAGAGGCGCCGTTGGAGA